>JAWXUO010000053.1:0-12177 GCA_044426355.1 Clostridia bacterium
CCCAATACCTATATTTCCACTAATATGACTACTTTCTAGCTTTTCTTCTAAATTTTTTAGTCTACCTTTTGATTTTTCTACAAAAACCGAACTTTCGTTATAAACTGCAATCCCAGCAGAATCATATCCTCTATATTCTAGTTTTGCTAAACCATCTATTAAAATCGGTACAGCATTTTTTGTACCAATATATCCAACTATTCCACACATACATAAACTCCTTTGCTCGTTTGTATATTATATATACACTATATTGTATCATAATATAAACTATTCGGCAAGTCTTAAAGATTTTATTATTTTTCTTGCAAAAAAACAAATTAAATTATATAATATAAGTAAGTGTTTAAAAGTGAGGTACAACTATGGAAAAACTATACGAATATGGAAAACGTTTAAAAAAAGCATCTAAAAAAATTTGCAGTACTTATGAAAAAAATCAAGCTTTGTACGAAATTATAAAATCGCTACAAAAACATTCTAAAAACATATTAGAAGAAAACCAAAAAGATATTGCAAACGCTCGCTCACAAGGTATTAGCGAAAGTTTGATAGATAGACTTTCTTTAAACGAAGATAGACTAAACGCTATTATTGATAGTGTTAACACCGTTATAAAACTACCCGACCCCGTAGGTGCTACAGACAGTGGAAAAACTTTAGAAAACGGCATGCAACTTTCAAAAGTTTCTGTTCCACTTGGCGTATTATCTATTATATATGAATCAAGACCAAACGTAACTGTAGATGCTACTGTTTTGGCTATAAAAAGTGGTAACTGCGTTCTTTTACGTGGTAGTTCTTCGGCAATAAATTCAAACAAAGCTATCGTTTTAGCTATCCGTGAAGGACTAGAACAAAGTGCCGTACCTGCTGATTCTTGTTTGCTTTTAGAAGATACAAACCGTGATTTAGTTTTGCAATTGCTTAAAATGAATGAATATTTAGACCTTGTAATCCCTCGTGGAGGAGCAGAACTTATCGACTTTGTTGTTAAAAATGCAACTGTACCTACTATAGAAACTGGTGTCGGTAATTGCCATTTATTTATAGATAAATCAGCTGATTTTGACATGGCACTAAATATTGCTAAAAACGGAAAAGTTCAACGTCCGTCTGTTTGTAATTCAATAGAAACTTTGCTTGTACATCGTGATATTGCTAAAACTTTTTTACCTCTTTTAGATAAAAAAATTGGAGATAAAGTAGAGTTTTTCGGTTGTGACGAAACAGCGAAATACCTAAACTGCAAAAAAGCTACCGAAAACGAATATAAAACCGAGTTTTTAGACTATATTTTAGCTATAAAAGTAGTCGATGATATAGACGAGGCTATCGAGCATATCGACACTTACACGTCATATCACTCAGAATGCATTGTAACGAATGACTACAAAAACTCGCAAAAATTCACGCTACAAGTAAATTCTGCTTGCGTTTATGTAAATGCATCAACTAGATTTACAGATGGTGGCGAATTTGGTTTTGGTTGCGAAATGGGAATTTCTACTCAAAAAATGCACGTTCGAGGTCCTGTTGGTCTTGAGCATTTAGTTTCTAGTAAATATGTTATACTCGGAAATGGTCAGATAAGAGGTTAAAAAAATGCTAAATAAATTTAAAAAAATTGTTATAAAAGTTGGTAGCAACACTTTATCAAATGACGATGGTCAAATTAGCGAAAAATTTATTCAAAATCTAAGCGAGCAAGTCGCAAAACTCGTTGCTCAAGATAAAGAAGTTATCATTGTATCTTCTGGTGCAAAAATCGCAGGTATTTCTGCTATAAATAAATGGAGCAGAAAGTCTGACATTCATTACAAACAAGCTTTGTGTGCTATAGGTCAAGTTCGACTTTTAGAACATTATAAGAAAAACTTTGCAAATTTTGATATGCATATCGCACAAATTTTGCTAACTCGTGATGATTTTACAAATGATAGCCGTATTTTAAATATTAGAAACACACTTTTTACATTACTTGACGAAAATGTTGTACCTATTATAAACGAAAACGATACTGTGTGTATCGAAGAACTAAAAATCGGCGATAACGATACCTTAGGTGCTTTAACAGCACGTATTTGGGACGCAGATATTTTAATAATACTAAGCGATATAGACGGTCTATATGACAAAAACCCAAAAGAACACAAAGACGCAAAGCTTTTAAATTCTGTTTCTGATATTGATAGTATTATAAACGAAATAGAAATAGGCTCGACAAATGATTTTGGTACTGGTGGTATCAAAACAAAACTAGACGCAGGAAAAATTTGCAACGAATATGACATACCTATGATTTTAGCAAATGGCAGAACAGAAAATGTGCTAGAAAAAATATTCGCAAATGAAATTCCATACACTATGTTTATGCCAAAGGAGAACTAATGAAACTAGGATTTATCGGAACTGGAAATATGGCTCAAGCTTTAATAAAAGGCGTGGGTTTTAATCCAGAATCTATTTATATATCAAACAAAACGCAATCAAAAGCAAAAGAATTTGCTAAAAACCACTCTTTAAACTTCTGCCAAAGCAATATAGACGTATGCAAGAATAGTAAAATTATTTTCATATGCGTAAAACCCGTTCACTTTAAAGAGGTTTTAGAAGAAATTACACCTTATTTAGACGATAAAATATTAATTTCTATAGCTGCAGGTATCACAATCAACTTTTTAAAAGAGCATACACAAAATAAATGCAAAGTTGTTCGCACTATGCCAAATACACCTTCGCAAGTTTTGTGTGGCATGACAGGAATTAGCTTTGATGATAAAACGACAGGAGCAGAGCAAGTTTTTATTTTAGAACTTTTTAAAAGATTTGGCGAAGCTGTAGCTGTCGCAGAAAAAGACATGCACACCGTAGTTGCACTTTCAGGCTCAAGCCCTGCATATGCATATATGTTCGTGAACGCAATGGCAAAAGCAGGCGAAAATTTAGGTCTTGATTATGACAAATCGGTGCTACTTTCTGCTCAAGCTATAATGGGAGCTTGCAAAATGATTTTAGAAACGGATACACCTATAGAAACTCTAAAACAAAATGTATGCTCTAAAGGTGGCACGACGATAGAAGGTGTCGCTGTTTTAGAAAACGATATAGATACACTTATGCAAAAAACTGTAGAAGCTGTTTACAAAAAAAGCGAATTTTTATCTAATAGTTAAATTATTATACTTTGAGTAATAATTACTTCGTAATATTTTTTACAAATTTAAGAATTTTTCCTTAGTCTATACCTTAAACAAACCTTAAATTTTCCCTATTTAATGCCAAAATATGATATTTAACTTTTTTTACATATAAAAATTATTGTTATTACACACTGTTATATTATAATACAAATGAAATAAGGAAAGGAGAAATTAATATATGAGTATATCTTTAATTTCGAGCTATTATAACACTAGCTCATTATCTAGTACAACAAGCACAACAGCAACTTCTACAGCTGCTTTACTTGAATCTTTAAGCACAAGCACAACTGAAACTTCTTCTTATGGAATGACTCAAGATTCTGTAAGCATTAGCTCAGCAGGAAGACAAGCAATGCAACCACCTCCTGATTTTGACAGCATGTCAACAGAGGAATTTGCAGCACACTTAACAGAAATGCAAGCTACTTTAGCAGAAAATGGCATTACATCTGATTTTGACGTTAGCAGTATGACAGATGATGAATTAAATTCATTAAAATCTGAAATGGCTTCAAAAGGAAAAAATGGACCACCTCCACCACCTCCTCCGTCTTCATCATCATCAACTAGCTCTACAGATGACCTTTTAGCTAGTCTTTTAGAATCTCTTCAAGAAGATTCATCAAGCACAGAAACTACTTATTCTACAGTAGATGAAATGCTTGAACTTTACAAAAACTTTATATAATTTATAAAAAGTCTACCCTACTTTTTATAAAAAAATCACACACAAAAAAATCTGACGTCAAATTTATTTTGATGTCATTTTTTATGCATAATTACAATATATTTTTCAAAAAAGTATTGACAAAAAAAGCACTTTATTTTATAATATATTATATATATTAAATGCAATGAACGAGTAAAGTAGCTTTTTAAAACGCTTGCAGAGAGCCGTTGGTGGTGTAAAACGGTAGGTTAAAAATTGCGAAGCTCACTCGGGAGCTATCAGCTGAATTTTTTAGTAAGCTGTATCGGTTTTCCTCCGTTAAATGGAACGTATATTGTTTGATATACATTGAGTGGCAAAGGCGTTTCTTTGCAACAAGGGTGGTAACACGGAGATTATTATACTTCGTCTCTTAATAGAGGCGAAGTTTTTTTGTATAATTTTTGAATTTTAGGTATTTAAAAGCGTATATTATACTTTTAAAACTGCTTGTACTACTAAATATAAACTTTATACTAATACAGTGATTTTTTTAAAAATCAGCAAATTATAGACGGTTTTAAGCCGTTTGCCACAAAAATAAATTATTAAAGGGGACAATGATGGTTAAAATTTTTGACACTACACTACGTGATGGTGAGCAGTCGCCAGGCTGTAGTATGAATATCCACGAAAAAATAGAGGTAGCAAAACAACTAGAACTTTTAAAAGTAGACATTATAGAAGCAGGTTTTGCAATTGCTTCAGAAGATGATTTAAAAGCTATTTCCGAAATTTCAAAAGTTATAAAAGACTCTACCGTTTGTAGTTTATCAAGATGTACAACTGGTGATATAGACGCAGCTTACGAATCTGTTAAAAACGCAGTTTCGCCAAGAATACATACGTTTTTAGCAACTTCTCCTATACATATGGAATATAAACTGCAAATGACACCTGACGAAGTTGTCGCTCGTGCTGTAGAAATGGTAACTTACGCTAAAAAATATGTAGATGATGTTCAATTTTCTGCCGAAGATGCTTTTCGCTCTGATAAAGACTTTTTAGCAAAAGTTTTCTCAGCTGTTATAAAAGCAGGTGCTAAAACTATAAATATTCCTGATACAGTAGGCTATGGAACACCTTTTGAAATGCAAGAATTTTTTGCATATATCGCAAACCACACAGACGGCATTGAAAACGTTACGATGTCTACGCATTGTCATAACGACTTAGGCATGGCTGTTTCAAATTCTTTAGCTGCTGTTTTAGGTGGTGCAAGACAAATTGAATGTACTGTAAATGGTATTGGCGAGCGTGCTGGTAACTGTTCTTTAGAAGAAGTTGTTATGAGTTTAAACACTAGAAAAGATTATTTTAATGTAAGTACTAGAATAGATACTAAGGCTATCTATCGTTCTTCAAGACTTATCGAAACTATCACTGGGGTGTCAATTTCTCCTACAAAAGCAATCGTTGGTGCAAATGCTTTTGCACACGAATCTGGAATACATCAACACGGTGTTCTAAAAAATCCAGAAACATATGAAATTATGACTCCAGAAAGCGTTGGTATTCCAAAAAATTCTATGGTTTTAGGAAAACATTCAGGCCGTCATGCTTTTGCAGATAGGCTAAACGAGCTTGGCTTTAAACTAGAACAAAAAGAGCTAGATGAAGCTTTTGCATACTTCAAAAGAATTGCTGATAAGAAAAAAACTATGACCGATGCTGATATAGAAGCTATCATTTCGGACAAAAAATTAAATGTAAACGAAAAATACAAGCTTGTAAGTTTTGTTATAAACACAGGCGATACAATAACTTCTACTGCTGTTATAAAAATTGATATTGACGGCAAAATTATAGAAAAAGTTGCAATAGGCGATGGTCCTATAGATGCATGCTACACTGCAATTAACAATGCTATTTCTAAAGATGTTACATTAGTAGACTACAAACTAGACGCTATAACAGGTGGCGAAGATGCCCAAGCAGAAGCTGCTGTAAAACTTAGAAACGGAACTGACGAAGTCGTTACAGGTCGTGGAATTTCTACAGACGTTGTAAAAGCTTCAGTTCGTGCATATATAAACGGTCTAAATAAACTTTTCAAGTAATTTTTAAGGGAGATTAATAATGAGTATCAATTTTAATATCGTCGATAAACTTTCAGACGATTATTCTAGCTTTTATCAAACAGCAAAGGAAACATCAGATTTTTCGCTAATTGAATATGATAAAATCCTAGAATCTTCGCTAACTCTAGCAAAAGAATTTAGACTTCGCTTAGACTACTCAAGAAGAAGTATTACGTTTTTAAATATGATTTTAACTTCATATTCTGCATATGCAAACAACCCTGCTAGAATGGAAACGGTAGCATTTGTTTTCGGTATATATCTAGGCGAAACAATGTTGCAACACGGACTAGAAGAAGCTGGCTACAAATGGGCTTATAAAGAAAACGAACCTATGCCAGGGCTTACTAAAAACGACGAAGATTTTTTCTTTCCAATAGAGCGAATTCATAGAAAAATTTGCGATAGAAAAAATGATATATCATTATACTATGTTACAGCCTTGCTTGCTTGTGACGAAGACAACATAATAGATTATAATAAAATAAGAGATATATAAGAGGAGAAAACACATGGGAATGACAATGACGCAAAAAATTCTTGCAAATCATGCAGGACTTGACAACGTAGTTGCAGGACAACTTATAAAAGCAAAGCTAGACCTTACTCTAGCAAATGATATTACAGGTCCTGTTTCAATTAAAGAACTAGAAAAAGCTGGTTTTACAACAGTTTTTGATAAAGAAAAAGTTTGTCTAGTTATGGACCACTTTGCACCAAACAAAGATATTAAATCTGCTGAACAATGTAAAGTTTGTCGTGAATTTTCTAGAAAACACGATATAACGCATTTTTATGATGTAGGCGAAATGGGCGTAGAACATGCTCTACTTCCAGAAAAAGGACTTACAGCTCCTGGCGAAGTTATAATCGGTGCTGATTCGCACACTTGTACTTACGGTGCTTTAGGTGCATTTTCTACTGGCGTTGGGTCTACCGACCTTGCTTGTGGAATGGCAACTGGCGAGGCTTGGTTTAAAGTTCCATCTGCTATAAAATTTGAACTTAAAGGCAAACTTCAAAAATGGGTTTCTGGTAAAGATGTTATTTTACATATTATAGGACTAATCGGCGTTGATGGAGCTTTATACAAATCTATGGAATTTTGTGGAGAAGGTATAAATTCTCTTACTGTAGAAGATAGACTTTGTATCTGTAATATGGCTATAGAAGCTGGTGCAAAAAATGGTATCTTCCCTGTTGATGCTAAAACTTTAGAATTTTTAGCAGACAAAAACATCAATCGTGAATACACAGTTTTCGAAGCTGATGCTGATGCACAATATGAGCAAACTATCGTTATTGATTTAGATAAATTAGAACCAACAGTAGCGTTTCCTCATCTTCCTGAAAACACAAAACCTATCAGTCAAGGTAAAGGTGTTGTAATTCATCAATCTGTTATAGGGTCTTGCACAAATGGCAGAATTGAAGATATGCGAGTTGCTGCAGAAATTTTAAAAGACAAAAAAGTTCACCGTGATGTTCGTACTATTGTAATTCCTGCTACGCAAAAAATCTATATGGAATGTGTTAAAGAAGGCTTAGTAGAAATATTTATAAACGCTGGAGCTATCGTTTCTACTCCAACTTGTGGTCCTTGCCTAGGTGGATATATGGGAATTTTAGCAGAGGGCGAACGTTCAATTGCTACTACAAACCGTAATTTCGTAGGTCGCATGGGTCATGTTAAATCAGAAGTTTATCTTGCAAGCCCTGCAATAGCTGCTGCAAGTGCTATAAAAGGCGAAATTTGTTCGCCAGACGATATATAAATTTAAGGAGAATATTATGAAAATACATAAATATAAAGATAATGTAGATACAGACGTTATAATCCCTGCAAGATACTTAAACACATCAGACGAAAAAGAGCTTGCATCTTACTGTATGATAGATATTGACGAAGATTTTGCAAAAAGAGTTCAAGTTGGCGACATTATGGTAGCTGGCAAAAACTTCGGCTGTGGTTCTTCTCGTGAACACGCACCAATAGCTATAAAAGCATCTGGAATTAACTGCGTTATCGCAGAAAGTTTTGCAAGAATTTTTTATAGAAATGCTATAAATATCGGTCTACCTATCCTTGAATGCACTGAAGCTTCGCAAAAAATTTCTGAAGACGATGAAGTTACCGTTGATTTTAAAACTGGTGTTATTACAAACAAAACTAAAAACGAAACTTATCAAGCAACACCTTTCCCAGAATTTATAAACGATATTATAAAAGCTGGTGGACTTTTAAATTCTGTAAAATAAACTTTTTTTAAAAAACTTTTCATAGTTAACCATAATTTAACCTTTTTGTTTTATACTTATATTATCAAATAACAAACACGTACATTACGGAGGGAAAAATTATGGAAAACATTATGAACAAAATTAAATTAAACAAAAAAATGATAACAATCGGTGTATCAGTAACTTTAGGAATTTTAGTAGCTTTGCTTGCTGTATTTATTACATTTGGAATAAAAGCTACAGAATCTGCTCTATATCATGCAAACCTTACAAAAAACGACGTTTCTTATATTAGATTCGACTTTGAGTTTGATGATTTTCTGCCTGAATACGATGTTAAATGGAATATCGGCATGCGTGAATATGAATACACAGTACACGCTATAACAGGCGATTTACTTGGTATGGACATAGACTAAATCTCCCTAAAGCACTGCACCAAAAAGGAGAAAAAATGAATATTAATTTAGCTGTTATAAAAGGCGACGGAATAGGCCCTGAAATAGTAGACGAAGCTTTAAAAGTTTTAAACAAAATCGGCGATATTTACGGTCATACTTTTAACTACAACGAAGTTTTAGCTGGTGGTTGTGCAATAGACGAATTTGACGAACCACTTCCACAAAGCACAATAGACGCTTGTAAAGCGTCTGATAGCATACTTTTAGGTGCTGTTGGGGGCGAAAAGTGGGACAATCGTCCTACTGGGTCACGTCCAGAAAACGCACTTTTAAACCTTAGAAAAGAGTTTAATTTATTCTCAAATCTTCGTCCTGCAAAAATCTATTCTGCACTAAAAGACTCTTGTCCTTTAAAATGCAAAATAGTTGGCGACGGTTTAGACATGGTTATCGTTCGTGAACTAACTGGCGATGTATATTTCGGCGAAAAATCTCGTGATGATAAAGGTTCTGGCTTTGATGTTATGACTTATAGCATCGCAGAAGTAGAAAGAATTGCAAGAAATGCTTTCGAAATTGCTATGGTTCGCTCAAAAAAACTTTGCTCTGTAGACAAAGCAAATGTGCTAGAAACTTCTAGAGTTTGGCGTGAAACTGTTGCAAAAATCGCAAAAGAATACCCAGAAGTAGAGCTTACAAATATGTATGTAGATAACGCAGCTATGCAACTTGTTATGAATCCACGTCAGTTTGATGTTATCGTGACTGGTAACCTTTTCGGTGATATTTTATCAGACGAAGCTAGCATGATTACAGGGTCTATCGGTATGCTACCATCTGCCTCTTTAAACGAGAAAAATTTCGGAATGTTCGAGCCTATCCACGGTTCTGCTCCTGATATTGCAGGAAAAGGTATTGCAAATCCTATAGCTACAGTTTTATCTTGTGCTATGATGCTTAAATATACTTTTGGACTTTTAAAAGAGGCTGAAAGCATTGAAAATGCAATAAACGACGTATTAAATAATGGTTTTAGAACAAAAGATATTTCAAAAGATGGCGAAAAAACTCTTTCTACATCTGAAATGGGTGCAAAAATCCTAGAATATATTAAATAAAATTTATGGTGGGAATTTATTTCTCACCATTTTTTATAAAAAAATAAATTTTTAGTGACAAATAGTAACCTTTGTGATATAATCATTATATATGTTTAAAATTTTGGAGGAAATATGATTACAGTATCAGATTTAAGTATAAACTTTAGTGGAACAGACTTGTTCAAACACGTTGATTTAAAATTCACACCAGAAAATTGCTATGGTGTTATCGGTGCAAACGGTGCAGGAAAATCAACATTTTTAAAAATTCTATCGGGTGAACTAGAACCTACAACAGGCGATGTTTTTATCCCACCAAACACACGTATGTCTGTCCTAAAACAAGACCACTACGCTTATGACGCATACACAGTTATGGACACAGTTATAATGGGTAACGCTCGTCTTTACGAAATTATGAAACAAAAAGACGAACTTTATGCAAAAGAAGATTTTACAGAAGCAGACGGCATTTTAGCTTCTGAATTAGAAGGCGAATTTGCTGAAATGGACGGCTGGGAATCAGAATCTGGCGTTTCAAAATTAATCCAAGGATTAGGTCTTTCTAGCGATATTTTATATTCGCAAATGGAAAGTTTAACTGGTGAAGAAAAGGTAAAAGTTTTACTTGCTCAAGCACTTTTTGGAAATCCAGAAATCATTTTACTCGATGAACCTACAAACCATCTTGATATTGACGCTGTAAACTGGCTAGAAGATTTTATTATGGACTATGTAGGCACAGTTATCGTGGTTTCGCATGATAGACACTTTTTAAACACAGTTTGTACAAACATCGTTGATATTGACTACGGAAAAATCAAAATGTATGTTGGTAACTACGAATTTTGGTACGAATCATCAGTTTTAATTCAACAACTTATTAAAAATCAAAATAAGAAAAACGAAGACAAAATTAAAGAACTTCAAACATTTATCACTCGCTTTAGTGCGAATAAATCGAAGTCAAAACAAGCTACTTCTAGACGTAAATTAATAGATAAATTAACTGTTGAAGAACTTCCTTCGTCAACACGCAGATACCCTTATGTAAATTTCCAAATCGACCGTGAATGTGGCAAAGAAATTTTAACTGTAGAAAATTTATCGCACACGATAGATGGCGTAAAAGTGCTAAACAACATTAGTTTTAGAATGAATAATGACGAGAAAATCGCACTTATCGGCGATGAAATCGCAACTACTACGCTATATAAAATTTTAGCAGAAGAAATTACTCCTGACGAAGGCTCTTTTAAATGGGGTGTATCAACTTCGCAATCGTATTTCCCTCAGGATAATAGCGAGTTTTTCAATGATAATTCAGATAATATTATAAATTGGTTAAGACAATACTCAACAGATGATAGCGAAAGCTTTTTACGTGGATTTTTAGGACGTATGCTTTTCTCTGGAGATGAAGTTTTAAAGCCTGTTAAAGTTCTATCAGGTGGCGAAAAAGTTCGTTGTATGCTATCTCGTATGATGATGAAAAACGCAAATGTTATTATGCTAGACCAACCTACAAATCACTTAGACCTTGAGTCTATCACAGCTGTAAATAATGGTTTAGTTTCGTACAAATCAAATATTTTAATATCTACGCATGACCACGAAATTTTACAAACTACGTGTAATCGTATTATCGAAATTCGCTCAGAAGGCATTTTAGACAAACAAGGCACTTATGACGAATTTGTAGAATTTAAAAAAGAACAAAATATGCAATAATATTTATTCATATTTTTGAAGCTTTGCAGAATTAAAACACTGTAAAGCTTTTATTTTTATATAAAAAAGCTGTAGCTCTTTAAAATTTCGAGCTACAGCTAATTTTTTTAATTTTTTAGCGATGCTGTGAATGCATTCATAACTGCTTGCTCGTATTTTAGTCCAGATTTCGAGAAATCACTGATTAAATCAAGCATTTTATTATAATCATTAGGCATTACTTTTATAAATTTCGAGCTATTAAATTCTGCTAAAATTTCTGTACCACGAGCAGAGCCAGTAGCCGAAATATGCTGATTTATAAGCGTTTTTAAAAGTTCTATATCACTATTTTTCGTAAGTGGCGACATCGTAACAAATTCTTGGTTAATTTTCGTGTGGAAATCACCATTTGCATCATAAATGTAACATACACCACCACTCATACCAGCTGCAAAGTTTTTACCAGTTTCGCCTAAAATAACTGCGATACCACCAGTCATATATTCAAGACCATGGTCACCAACACCCTCGCAAACACCGATAGCACCTGAGTTTCTAACCATAAATCGTTCGCCTGCTTTACCATTTACAAAAGCTGTACCAGAAGTTGCACCGTAAAATGCAACATTACCGATTATCACATTTTCAGAAGCTTTAAACACACTGCCTGACGGTGGCGTTACAACTATTTTACCACCTGATAAACCTTTTCCGATATAATCGTTC
>JAWXUO010000007.1:0-48186 GCA_044426355.1 Clostridia bacterium
GATAGTTCGGGAAGTACTGGTAGCACTGGTAGCACTGGAAGTACTGATAGTACAGTAGATCCAGGAAATCCAGAGGAAGAAATTCCTACTCCAGAACCAGAACCAGAACCTACTCCAGACCCAGAACCTGAGGACAATGGTGGGATTACTTTAGATGATTATTATAATAGCACAACTGGTGTGAACTATGTTTTAGAGTGGTTATTATATACAACTAAAACAATGAATGGGTATGATGCAACACAAAACTACGAAAAATTATCACCATATTACGATTGTATAGACAATGATTACACATGTACATGTGGTAGAGCAGATTGTTTGGTGAAAAATATTAATGATAGCATTTATTTAAGAAGACAATTAGCAGACTTTTTAGCAAGATAAGGAGGTGAAACCATGAATAATAAAGGTAACACATTAGCTGAAGTTGTTGTTGCTTTGATTATTTTCGGTTTAAGCATTTCTATGATATATCCTATGCTTGTTCAATCGACTAGAGATACGGCAGCACTTGAGCAAAGTGTAGATGCAAATAGAGTTTTAGGAGTATGTTCAAATGCTTTGTTATCCTCGGGTATTTATGCTGTAGATTTATTTAATATAACTGATGAAGATGATGGCAAAGACAAATGGATTTCAGACTCTTATGATGGTAGCGTAGCCGATAAAGTTTCGCTTACTTATGGTAGTTTATCTGCTGAAGTTACAATATCGGACTATAACTATGTAGAAGTTCCAGTGCAAAATACTCTAAATTATGCACTAACTAATGAAAATGATACAAACCCAAATATATCACTGGTTTTTAATGGCGATGAAATTCGACTAGACTATGACGCTGAAAGAATGATAATTGGGGGTCTTGTGTCGTATAACGAGTGGGCAGAATTTGACGGTGTAGATATTGCAGATAGCAAAGTTTTGAGTATCGCATATTATTATGATGCTCCACTAACTACGCCTACAGCTATAACACACAACTTGAATGTTCAAGTAACAAATAAACCGTCGGACTTTATTTTGAATATATATTTTATCAAAAAAACAAGTGGAATTGGAGCTGGGTCGGATTTAAATTCGCAATATCTAACGTTTACAGGGGATACTACGAATGTAAATATTTATTCTAATGCGACAGAAGATATATATAACGGATTTTCGACTATTTTAACGAGCATAACGACGAATGTACCAATAAATACTATAAATTTAGTTGATGGACATAATGTAGTAGAAAAATTGCTATCGTGTAAAGCGAATATTAGGATTTTTTCGAAATATGGAACGGAAATAGCTAATGAGGAGGTGTTTATCTCCTAATGTTTAAATTAATTAATAATGAAAGAGGGTCAACACTTCTATATGTAGTGGTAATTTGCGTAGCTTTTTCATCTATCGGGTTTACAGTTTTATCAATATCTTATAATAATACAAGATCGCTTATTGTAGTAGAAAAATCTACAGAAAATATTAATGAGATACAATTTCAAAAAAATGAAATAGAAGCTGAGATAAAACTTCTGTATGCAAGCTGTCTTAGCGAAACTTATAACTCTGTTTTGAAAAAAGGTACATTGCACGATGATTTTGAGACTGTTTTTGCAGAAGATTTTATACTAAATTTCAAAAATGGAGTATCTGTTGACTACACGTGGTCGGAAGATACTACTGATACAATGATTTTTGAAACTCTTATTGACGATTTAGAAATAGTAGTTAAAATTCCAAAATTAGAGCCAACAGAGGATATAACGTTCTATTTATATGATTTTTTAACTTGGCGAGGTGATAGCTAATGAAAATCTTAGATAATAAAGGGTTTACGCTTGTAGAAATGCTAGCATGTGTTGTAATTCTTTTGATTGTAATGTCAGGTGTTACGATGAGGTCTAGTATGTCAACATATAACTCATTTAATGAGCGAGATGTAGAAGAAACACTGAGTTCTTGTGCAAATTTAGTTAGATTATCGGCACTTTCGAACAATTATGCTGATGATCCAAAGCTTGTTTTAGTAGAGCTTGACGATGCGTATTATTTAGATATTTATTTAGACGGAGTAAATCCTACTACACGCTCGTTTTTAACAGCCTCAAATACTTATGTTGTAGCATCTGTTAAAACAATTGCGTTTGATACAAAGGGAGTTCCGACATCAAACCCAGTGTGGACGATAGGTCAACAAACATATTCCTTTAACCAAGTTACGGGGGTGGTAGAGTGGACATAAAAAATAACAAAGGCTACACTCTAGTAGAAATGGTTGCAGCTTTAGTTTTGAGTGCAATTTTATTGCTTTTTATAGGTAGCACCATTATTTCTGTAACAAAAACTGAATCGGATATTATTAAATTATCATCAGCTCAAAATACTTTACTTATGGTAGAAGCTCATATAAAAGCGAATATCCCTGAAAGTTTAGCTGGTGTAAATATTACAACGAATATGCTAACAAATGTTACATATTACGAATTAGACGCAAGCACAATTTATGCGTTTGATATTTCGAGCAAATGTTTATATTATAATGATAATATTTTATCAGAAAATGTTAGTTCGTTTGATATTGAATTTATTGATAACTTAACTTTAAAGCAGGGCAAAGAAAATACGATGATTGTTGTTGTAAACGATAAAAAATATCTTTATAGACTATAAAGGAGGGGTTTTTATGATTAAATTAAAAACAACTTTAGTTCCAGTTATAATTGCAACGTATATGTTTTCGAGATTTTCGCCACAAGCAAATGTTGAGCCTGATTATAATTACGACATTAATACGCAAACTATAAACTACAATACTGAAGAGGTTTTAGACCGAATAATTACAGAAAATTTTAGATTGGTACTAAGTAATCTAAATTTATACACTAGTATTTATGATGTTTTAGATGATTTAGGTGTTGAATATGATGAAGATATTATCGAAATGCATTTGTTTGGGGTGGAGCGTAGCTTGCTTGAAACTTTAAAATACATAGGTATTGATGTCTTTTCGCTTACAGATTATTTAATTCCTGTAGAAAATGATAAAGGTGCTGTAAGTCGTATTTCTGCAAATTTTGAACGTGATACAATTATGTATTTGCCGTTAGTTTCGGACAATGTACAAGAACACACACTTCAGTTTAATGCACAAATTTTGCTAGATGTAGATGATGAATATTCAAAAGTTGTGAGTTATGTTTCGTCACGAGGTATCATGATAGGCGTTTCTTCACACAGATTTAGTGGAAATGAAATATTAACACGAGAAATGTTGGCAAAGGCTTTGCATAATATTTTTATGCAAGGGCAAGAAATTGAATATGAAGATGCACTTTCATGGGCATATTTAGAAGATATTATGACAATGTCTACGAATTATATCACAAATGGTGAACTTAGAAGTATTTTAAGCACAACTTACAAAAAATATCTAGGAATAGACATAGAAACACCTGTTATTCAAACATCGAGTTATGTAACAAGATATAATTTGGCTGAAATAATTTATGAAATCCATAATGACATTTTAACTGCATAAAAAAACAGCTATCACAAGAGACTAACTCCGTGATAGCTGTTAAATTTTTGTCTATTCTTCTGTCATACCCATGCGAGCTTTTAGTGCTTGAAGTTCTGCTGAAACATCAGTTCCGTCGTTTTCGTACTTACTAGCTAGTTCTTCTGCTTGGCTTACAGGAGTAGTGTTTAACTCTGCTTCTGCCTCAGCACGGTCTAGCATATTTTGAGCTTTTTGCTCGTAGTCATTAAATTTGCTAATTGTAGCTTCTGTATTAACTCCACCCATTTTGTTGATTTTACTTTGAGTTTTTGCTACAGAAATAGTAGCTTTTATATTAGCTTGACGGCTTTTTAAAGAATTAATATCTTCAGTTAATTTATCATGCATTTGACGCATTCTTGTAGCATTTTCTTTAGCAACATTAAAAGTTGTTTGAGCAGTTGCTAAATTTGCAGAAACTTTTGCTTTTTCTTGAAGAAAAACAGTAGCGTCAGCATCATTTCCAGCTTGAACAGCTTTAATAGAAAGTTTGTCTAAACGTGCAATTTCTGTAGTAATGTCTTCTACAATACGCATGCAACGTTTTTCTTCTGCCATAACTACAGCAGTTTCTTTTTTAACATCTGCAAGGTCTTTTACAGCATTGCGAAGCATTTGGTCTATCATTTTTGAAGGGTCTTCTAATTTATCAAGTAAATCGTTGATATTACTTGCCATTATGTCTTTAAATCTTACTAAAATACTCATTTTTTATCTCCTAAAGTTATTTATATTTTTCTGCTAAATCTTCTACCTCTTGATTTGTGTTACCAAAAGTTTCAAGGTCTGAATTTAGCATTTGATTTGTTTCAAATGCTTCGGCACGGTCTTTGTTATATTTATAAAATAAAAACATGCCAATAACAGCTACAACACCTATTATTAAGGTTATCCATAAAATATTATCGCCTAGAGCAGAAACTGCTGAAGCAACGAGAATAATTGCGAATACCATAAGTGAAGCAAATGGATTTCCACGTCTACCGTATGGCGAAGGCGGTCTACCCATAGGGCCTCTTGTGTTCATCATAGGTGGTCTACCCATGTTTGCTCTCGAATGATTCATAGGTGGTCTGCCCATGCTCGAACTTGAACGACTCATAGGAGGTCGTCCACCACGTGGTCCACCACCTCTTGGTCCACCTCCACCTCTTGGAGGTCCTCCTCTACTCATAAAAATTCTCCTTTCAAAAAATATATATATTAGAATTATAACATAATCCTTTCAAAAAATCTATATATTTTCGAAAAAAAAGTGTTTTTGAATTAATTTACATAAAATGTTTTCATAAAATATATTGACAAAATATAAGTTTTTGTTATAAAATAAAATAACTACTAAAAAATAGGAGATTTAGATATATATGAAATTATTTACAACGATAGTCGGGGGACTTATTACTTTATTTGGAGTTAGCATAATGTTAACCCCACTTAGAACATATTTTTTAATTGGCTGGATAGTTGGGGTCGTGCTTTTATGTAATGGAATATCAATGTTATTTACTGGACTAAGATATAAAATTAAGAGTAAAAAATTTGTAGGTATTACAACAACTTTGATTGGTATTGTTCTACTAGTTACAGATTTACAACAAATACTTACGCAAATTTTCATTGTATACTTAGTTGCTGGTGGGATAATGCTAGTGGGATTTGTTGAGTGTATAATTGGATATATGCTGGTAAAAAAAGGTCAAGGTGGAATGTATACGCTAGTTGTTGGTGCAATTTCATTTGCAGTGGGGCTGTTTGGACTGATTTTTAAAGAAGCTACGGTCATAGTAATCGGTTTAATTGTGGGGTATCATATTGTAAGAATTGGACTAAATGTGATTAGTTTTTCAAAATATATGGGTGCACAAGTTATATTAGATGCTGATGAGTTGCCATTTGACTAAAAATGTTATAAAATATAAAAACGGTGGAATAACCACCGTTTATGACTGTCGAAAATATTTTTTGACAGTCTTGTTTTTTATGTAAAAACTTAAAATTAATTTGAATTACGTAAACCACTTTCCGTCATTATATTTCATTTGTGCTTTATGAAATATAGCGAAAGCACTAATGAAGCTAAATAGATAAATTATCCAATACAAATCGTTTTTTGTAAAATATTCTAAAACGCTCGTTGCAACAAGTCCAAAACCTATAAGTCGTAAGCCTCTAGAATATAGAGCAGTATAAGCTTTTTTGTCTTCTTCCTTAACATTTTTATGGTGATAGTCATGGATAAGCTCAATTTTTTCTTTTGTTCCTATAAAATATGCTAGAACAAAAAACAGTATACTAACTGAAAAATTAATTAAAATATACATAATTTAACACCTCCTTTAATATTTTAGACGAAGATTTATTTGAAAAGTTGCTTTTTCATAACGAAATTTCGAAGTTTGACATCGTTTCGATAAACTATATTATCACAAATGACGATATATCCTTGTTTTTTGAAAAAAGGAAGGGAAGTAATAGAAGCATATGTAGTAAAAGTAGAAATTCCATGGTCAATTGCGTGTTTTTCAAGGTTTGAGGTGATTAATTTTGCGATACCTTGCCTTTGAAAATCTTTGTGAACATATAATCTGTCTAAATATCCAGTGTTATCCATATCGCCAAAACCTACAATGATGTTATTTTTTTCGACAACTAGAGTGTTATTTTCTAAAAAAGATTTATTTAAAGTGGGAATATCAATTTTGCCAGTTGCCCAAGCTTGACACTCGATTTTCGAGTAATCTTTTGCATTAATTGTGTGTACAGTGTCGAAAAATAGGTCGCAAAGATTTTCGCAGTCAGTTGTTATATAATTTCTTATTTTCATAAATTTTCACCTTAAATATATAATTTTCAAAGCTGATTTAGGTTATGTAAAGAGAAAATGAATCAATATATTGATAGCAACAGCTAGTGATATAGTTATAATATAGCTCCATTTATTAGCTAAATTCATCGTCCACGAGTAAACACTGTGGTCTTTTGATGAAAATATTTAGGTCGTTTTTATTGTAGTAAATACTATGACTGTGCTTTTGCATAATTTCAAAAACTTCTTCGGTAGTATATTTTCGCTTTTCCATATAAACCCTTCTTTTTATATTATATCATATAAAATTATTTTTACAATAGTTATTCTTTGTTAGTACATTCATTAATGTTATGAAATGTATTTAGTGCAATGCTTATAGCCCAAGGCACACAAAGTCCAACGAAGAACATAGGTTTTTGTGATGTAAAAATTCCTATAAAAAAAAGAAATGCATTTACTTTTACCATATCTCCAAGGGTTTTTATAGCCGATTTCCCTGAATTTTTAAGTTCTAATTCGTCGAGCGTGTCTAGTGCTTTGGTGTTATAATCTGTTTTTGTGGGGTCGGCGTTTTTTTCTGGTTGCACTTTTTTTAGTATATTAATGCTATAAACTTCGAGATATGTTAGCAGTCCTACGTTTATAGTAAACATGCAGATTACAAATATTACAGATTTAATATCTGCAGTTTCATTTGAAAAATCTGCAAGATTTATATTTGCTCCAAATAGTAACATATTAACTATTTGGAATATTGTTGATGTTGTTTGTAATTTTAGTAAGTGAATCTCTTTTTTAGCAAATACGCTGTTTTCATCGTCTGAGTAATTATCGGCTTTAAGTTCTTTGTTGAGAGATATTAATAATATTGTGATAACTATTGCGACTACAGTTGGAATTATTATCAAAAATTGCAAATCAATATTTTTAAAATTTTCTAGATTTATACCACTTATATTCATGAAAGCTAAGACAAAACCACATACAAATCCGACTATACTACCTAATAGGAATTTTTCCATTAAACTTTTAACTTGTTTTTTATTCATTGTCTACACTCTCCTCATATTTAAATATATCCTCTACACTGCAACCAAAAATTTTTGTAAGTTTTAAAGCTACAACAATCGACGGGTGATAATCACCTCTTTCGATAGAGCTTATTGTTTGTCTAGAAACGCTACAAAGTTTCCCTAAATCTGTTTGAGAGATATTTAATTTTTCTCTAAAAATTTTAACCTTATTTTCTAATGGCATTTTTAACCCCCTGTATTTCTGACAACTTTATTTGTCAAACTCAGTATAACATTGACAAGTTTATTTGTCAATAGGTAAAATAAAAAAACGACTAAGATTTCTCAAAGTCGTTTTGTGACAGTTTTAGTAATTGTTAAGGGTATCAAAATATGAACCTATCGTAACGTTTTTGCAGAGATTTTCAGATGATAATTTCTAAAAGTTGGTTAAGATTTTATTTATGGTTTGTAAAGCCTAAAGTTTGACTTTAAGTATAAATTATGATATATTAAAAAACATAAAGAGTCATCAATGACCAGTGGTTAGTTCGCCCAATTCCAAGAGAGGAGGGCGATGCTTATGAGAAAAGTATTAAAATTTATCGTTTTTTTGATAGTTTTACATATAAATTTTACTCTAAAAGTGTATTAACCACTACTCTGGAACAGTAATGGTTAATAGTTAACAATTATATTCTACGAGCTAACCATTGGTTGGCTCTTTATATATTTATTATACAGCAAAAAATTAAGTTTGTAAAGGTAAAATATAAAATTAGCCTAAAGTTTGACTTTAAGTATAAATTATGATATATTAAAAAACATAAAGAGTCATCAATGACCAGTGGTTAGTTCGCCCAATTCCAAGAGAGGAGGGCGGTGCGTATGCAAAAAGTCATATTTTACATAGTATTTATTATTATTTTAATAGATTTTTTTACCATAAATGCGTACTAAACCACTACGGCAATAGTGGTTTAGCGTAAAACTTAAATCAACTTGAGCTAACCATTGGTTGGCTCTTTATATATTTATTATACAGCAAAAAATTGAGTTTGTAAAGGTAAAATATAAAATTAGCCTAAAGATATACATAGGTGTGAAAACTAAATGAAATCCCCAATAAAATACCACAAATACCCATAAATCTATTGTGAATTATATCCTAATGTGGTACAATATTACCCAAGAAAAAGAAATACACATAAATATATATTAAATAAGGAGAACAGTTATGAATAATAAATTTATAATAGCAGGAATAGCAGGAATAGCAGGAATAGCAGTAGGAGGATATGTTTATTTAAACGCAGACCAAGGGGAAACACAATGAGTAAAAAGAATATAATCATATTAGTATCATCAATATCAATCGTCACTCTAACACTAACAGCAATAATGCTAACTAAAACAGATGATATAGAGATACCAACAGCAGAAACAGATACAACAATAGAACAATTAGACACGCAAGAAGATGTAATACAATTAACGATAGATAGTTTACCATATACAACTGAGGGGGATTTATATATCCCCCCAACTGACAACGTAGTGGATTTTGATGAGGACTTAAACAGCTTAACAACAGAGGACTTAAAAGAAGTATTAGAAGAAGATACAGAAACAGGGTTTATCACAGGGGTAACGCAAGGTAATAATATAGTAACAATAATACCCGAAGAGTACCAAGGTAGTTTTGATAAGGCGAAAGCATAATAGATGAAAGTGATATAGTGGTAACCCTTAAAGGGAGGAAAGTGTAGTCAATCTAAACGAAATGTGTATTTTATTTAGGTGGTGTGTAGTTTAGGAGTGAAAAAAAGAGGGTTATAAACGCAGTTAATGGAGTTTTTATAGAAAAAACTGTAAAAAGTGTGTAGTAAATTTAAAAAATAGGTGAACATTGTAGAAAAAGTTTGAAAATTTAGTAGAATTTAATAAAAAATGGTTTGTAAGTACATTTTAGATACTAGTTAGTATTTAAAAAAGTGCTTTATTTTTTTGTCTAAATTTGAATTTTAAAATAGTGGAAATAAGGTTTAAAAGTGCGTGTTTTAGACTAGTTAAAATATGGTTTTTATTAATTTTTTTGTAGTTTGAATTATTAAATTTTCTTGAAAAATGGTATTTTCCCCTACAAAGTTCTAACTAGTGAAAACAACCTCGAACCTACTATTTAATTATCAAGTATAAAAAACGCTATTGACAACGTGAAAATCTTCTGTTACAATCCACCACTAAAAATATTTTGGAGGTTTAATTATGGAAACAAACAAAAGGGTAGCGTGTATATTGTTGGAAAATCGTTTAAATGTGCATTTTACTACATTGAAAATGGCATTAAAAAAAGAAAGGTTTTGACTGGAAAAACAGAACTTGAAGTACGTGAAAAACAAGCAGAATTTCTAAGAAATATCATAATACAAGATGATTTAATCACTTATCAGTATGTTTTCAACAAATATTGGGAGTTTTATTTGCTAAAAGATAGAAAATTTAACACAATTTCTAAGCTTGAGCCTATGTATAGAAAAATTATACTTCCGTATTTTGGTTTAATGGAGATTGAAAAGATAAATTCAACGGATATACAACGATTTTTAAGAGAAATTTCAATAAAAAGTGATGGTTTGCCACGTTCTAGTACATCATCTAACAAAATTTACACCCAAACTAAGGCGATTTTTCGATATGCACACGCAAATGGCTATATTTCAAAACTACCGACATATAGTGTGGAAATTATACAAGGGACGTGCAAGTCGAAAGATGAGAAATATTTTAAATACGATAAATTAGTAGAGCATTTTTGCGACGTATATAAAAGTGAAAAATATTACTTAATTTGTATGATATTGCTTGCAACTGGGGTGCGTCCAGAGGAATTTTTCGCTTTTCGTTGGTCGAATTTAGATTTTAATGCAAAAACTTTAAAAATAACTAACGCTATTGTGCCGTGTGCTGATGAAAACGGAAAGCGTGTTTTGGTTGAAAGTAGCACAAAAACTAAGCAAAGTGTGCGAGTGATTTATTTAGGCGATACAACTATAAAATTATTTAAACAGTGGGAAAAGTATATAAAAACTAGTGGTTTATACGAAAAAGCAGAACTTTTAGGCACGCAAGATTATATAATTTTAAGTGGGCGTGGCAATTTTTATAAACATCAAACTTTGCATAGAAATATTAAAAAGTATATAAATAATAATGGAATTTACAAGAATAATTGGAATTTTTATATGTTTAGACACTCGTTTGCGACATATTGCAACGAAGTTTCAGTGCCACAGTCAGTTATTTCGCAGTTTATGGGTCATTCGCAAGGAAAAGAAAGTATTACACAGCATGTTTATATAAATAATACAAATTTAGTGCTTGAAAAAAGCGTTATGCTTTATGATGATTTTCTTAAAAAGTTTGAAAAGGATATTGAAATTAAGGCAAATTTGCTGTAAAAACGCTATTTAGCTACGCTTTTAGCTAAAATTCAAGGGATTTGTCTAGGTTGTTAAAGAATTTAGAAGTTTGTAAAGAAGAAAAAATGTGTAGGCTTTTAATAAAAACGATAGTTTATAGGTTTTAAAGCAATGAAAATTTATAATTTAGCATAAAAAAACGACTAAGATTTCTCAAAGTCGTTTAAAGTGACAGCTTTTAGCTGTTGGAGGCGCCACCCAGATTTGAACTGGGGCATAAAGCTTTTGCAGAGCTCTGCCTTACCACTTGGCTATGGCGCCATATTAAATTATATGATATACTAATTAATAATATACCATTTTTTAAAAATAAAACGCTAGAAAACTCTAACGTTTTATATGGAGCGGATGACGGGGCTCGAACCCGCTACCTCCACCTTGGCAAGGTGGCGCTCTACCAGATGAGCTACATCCGCAAAATTGGTGCCTTCGGACAGAATCGAACTGCCGACACGAGGATTTTCAGTCCTCTGCTCTACCGACTGAGCTACGAAGGCAAAGTTTGGCGACCCATATCGGGCTCGAACCGACGACCTCTAGCGTGACAGGCTAGCGCTCTAACCAACTGAGCTAATGGGCCAAACTTGTGGTGGAAACAACAGGGATCGAACCTGTGACCCCCTGCTTGTAAGGCAGGTGCTCTCCCAGCTGAGCTATGCTTCCAAAATACTGTGACTTACTATAGTATAAACCATCGTAATTCATTTGTCAAGATGTTTTTTGCGATCTTTTGCTATTTTTTTTCAAGCCGTAGCTTGTTTGTGTTAGCTTAATTAGTATATAACAGTTTATGATAATTGTCAATAGTTTTTTTGCAAAAAATTAAATTTTTTTTATTTTTTTATTTTAAGGTTAAAATTTTGTGATTATAGCTAGATTTTTTTAAATATTAAAAATTTAAAATGTAAAATTTTTAAAAAAGCACTTGAACTTTTTTCGCTTTTAGTGTATATTATGTATATAGAGATGACAGAATATAATTGTCACATAAATGGAGGATTAACATGAGCGAAGAATACGGAAATAATTACATCACTTTAACTGATGAAGATGGAAAAGAATCAGAATTTGAGCATATAGATACAATAGACCATAATAATGAAACATATGTTGCTTTCATTCCAGCTGATTTAGAAGATGAAGAGGAAGCAGAAGTTGTTATTTTAAAAGTTTTAGAAGAAGATGGCGAAGAAATTCTTTCTTCTATAGACGATGAAGACGAACTTATGACAGTGTTCAATATTTTTCTTGAACGTGATGAAGCTGCAGCTGCAGAACAAAATTAAAATTATCCCTGGAAATTGCGTCAGTTTCTTTTTTAAACCTACACTTCTAATAAGGGATTTCGACTTCTTGTATGAAGATTGCAAGCCTCCCGATTATGCTTAGACATATATTGGATGTTGGAAGCACAGAAGTACGAGAGAGAAGACCCACCTGCATTTTGCAGGTTATTATTAGGGAACAACGGATTCACTGGGGCTATAATAAAAATTAAGCTGTACTTTTATTTAAAGTACAGCTTTTTAATTTTATAAGGAGAAAATATGCAAAATATAAGAACACAAATGATTTTAGGTGAAAATTCGCTTGAAAAACTTAGAAATTCGCATGTTTTGATAGTAGGCGTAGGAGGTGTTGGAGGATATTCTGTTGAGGCTTTAGTTCGCAGTGGAGTAGGCTCTATTACAATTTGCGACCATGATACAGTGTCTTTATCTAATATAAATAGGCAATTATGTGCTTTGCATTCTACAATAGGCGAGTATAAAGTAGATGTACTTTACAAACGTTCTTTGGATATAAATCCAAATATAAAAATACGAGCTTTAAAAGAATATTATACTAAAGACAATCGTGACGAAATTTTAGACTTAGAATATGACTATATAATAGATGCGATTGACAGTGTAACCTCAAAAATTGACCTTATAAAATCAGCTACTAGCAAAAATATTCCGATAATTTCTGCGATGGGTACAGGAAACAAGCTTGACCCTTCGAAATTTCAAATTTGCGATATTTCTAAAACTTCGGTGTGTCCTTTAGCTCGTGTTATGCGAAAAGAGCTGAAAAATCGTGGAATTTATAAGCATAAAGTGCTTTTTAGCACCGAAATTCCTAGAAAACCAGAACAACTCGACGAAATTCCTGATGGAAAAGGAAATGTGCCAGGCTCTATATCTTTTGTGCCATCAGTAGCAGGGCTTATGATTGCAGGATATGTTATAAATGAAATAGTAGGTGAAAAATGAAAAAATTAGCACTACTTTTTAAAGAAACTTTTTTAATAAGCATGTTCACTTTTGGTGGTGGATATGTAATAGTTCCACTGATAAAAAAGAAATTTGTAGATGATTTAGAGCTTATATCTGATGATGAAATGCTAGATATGGTAGCTATTGCACAAAGTGCCCCAGGGGCGATTGCGATTAACGTATCAATTATTTTAGGTTATAAACTTGCAGGTTTTGTGGGTGCTTTGGTAGGGTGTTTTGCAACGGCACTGCCACCTTTGATAATAATTACGATAGTTTCAACTTTTTACGAGGCTTTTCGTGATAATATCTATGTAAATAAGGCTTTAGTTGGCATGTCTGCTGGTGTTTCGGCGATAATTATAACAGGCGTAATATCAATGTTAAAACCACTTATAAAACATAAGAGAAATGTGGTAATTGTTGTTATAGGATTTATTTTATCCTTTTTTGTAAATTCAATTTATTTAATTTTAGGAACTATAACGCTAGGCTCTATTTATACGTTTTATAGCCTTAAAAAGCAGGGGGTATTATGATTTATTTACAACTTTTTTGCTCATTTTTTAAAATAGGTTGCTTTAGTATCGGTGGAGGATATGCGTCTTTGCCACTTATAAAAGAAGAGGTAGTTACAAAACTTGGATTTTTAGATATTTCGGAATTTACGGATATTATAACAATTTCTCAGATGACACCAGGACCTATTGCGATAAATTCTGCAACATTTGTAGGAACGAAAATTGCTGGAGTTCTAGGTTCTGTTGTTGCAACACTAGGATTTGTAACGCCGTCTTTAATACTAGTTATAACGCTTGCATATCTGTTTTTTAAATATAATAACATAACTTTTATAGCGAATATTTTGTCTTTTTTAAAACCTATGATAGTGGGGATAATCGGCTGTGTTGCACTTGAAATTTTTGCATCTGCTGTAGTTGTAGAATATTTGCCATTTATAGTGGATTTTAAAGCATTAATTATATTTGGACTTTGTTTTTATCTTATAATGGCTAAAAATATGGCTATTTCAAAAATAATTGCACTATCGGCTGTGTTAGGAGTATTTTTTTACTAAAAATAAGTAAAAGAAATAGATTTAAAATTCGGTTTTTAGCTATTTTGTAGTAAATTCAAATAAAAACTTGAAAACTTTTTTGATATATGTTACAATAATGTTAATAAGTCGTAAATTAATTTTAATTATGTAGTAAAGGAGGAATTTAAATGGGTCTTTTAAATTTATTCAATAAAAAACATGGTGAACATGAGACAGAACAAGAGATTGTAGCTGAAACACCAGAAGTTTTAGAAGAAGTTTTTATAGAAACTTTAGATATAAGTTCGAATGTTACGAAATTAGTTGGTATGCTTCCTGCGAGATATGACCCATATTTTGTATTTGAAAAAGAAGATAATCAATATGAATTGTCGGTTAATAAAATCGACGAACGTAAAAAAATGCTAAATTGGTTAAACTCAACTTGTGGAACATATGCAAACTCTATAAGTATTCAACTTATGAAACATAATAAAGCAGTAAATGATGAAACAAAAGCAGCACTTGCAGAAAATCGTGCAGTAGTAGATATTCCATATGCACCTACAGATGCTAAGATTTTTGTATATACAAGTACAGATAAAGTAGTAGCTTGGGTGTTGTTAGTCCCTCCTATTGGTGATGGACAACATGTAACAGTAAAAGATGTAATGGATATTTTGAAATTATCTAAAGTAACTCATTATATAGATGAAAAATACATTGAAAAAATGGTAAATGAGCAAATGTATTTTCATACATACCCAATAGCGATAGCAAAAGCACCAAAAAATGGTGAAAACGGATATATAGTAGACTATTACCCACGTGAAGCAGCAGAATTTATTGCAACTGCGAGCGAAACGGTTGACTATAAACTTACAGACTTTTTTAGACCAGTTTTTGAAGGGTACCCGATTGCAGAAATCCATATGCCAACAGATGGAGAAGATGGGATAGCTTTAGATGGCGAAATAATTTTTGCAAAACCAGGTAATGGTGCAAAAATCCCAATGGGAACGAACACCGAAGTTTCTGAAGATGGGACTATGCTTATATCTAAAATAGATGGTGATGTTACTTTTTCTAAAGGTGCGTTTTCAGTGCGTAATACGATAAATATACCTGGAGATGTGGACTATTCGACAGGAAATATAAATTTTATGGGAGATGTGCATATTAAGGGTAATGTTAGAGATAACTTTATCGTGCGTGCTACTGGAAGCGTAACTGTTGGTGGAGTTTTAGAAGCTGGAACTATAGATGCCGAAGGTGATGTTGTTATAACTGGTGGCGTTTTAGGAAACAAAGATGGAACTATACGTTGCCGTGGAAATGTTAAAGCGAAATTTATGGAAAGCTGTAAAGTATATACTGGTGGCTCGTTAGTAACAGATTATATTGTGCATAGCGAGATATATGCAGATGGACCTATTGTTGTAACTTCTGGAAAAGCAACTATTATTGGTGGCTCAATTTCAGCTCATGGCTATATAGAAGCAAAAATTTTGGGTAGACAAGATGCACCGAGAAGGTCAACTATGCTGAATTTAGGTGTTGACCCTTGTCATGGAGGAAACGAAGTGAGTACTCTTGGTACGATGGAAGAGGGCGAAGATTTTATAATAGACACCGAAGAGGTGGAAGGACTTGGAAGTTTGCTTGACGAATTTATAGATGGCGATGAGCAGTTTAGTGAAGAAATTGATGAAGATTTAATTGCATCTCGTGGTAAATTTGTAACTATTCATTCAGGTGTTTGCATAAAATATAATAATGACGTGGTAGACATAGTCAATACAACTGCAGGTGCAGTACGATTTAACAAACTACAAAATAAAATTGTAGTTGGTGGACTTTAAATTTAAGAGGTAAAATATGGCAGGCAAATTTTATGCAGTACGAAATGGAAGAAAAGCAGGAATTTTTGGTTCTTGGGACGAATGTAAAAAACAGATAGACGGATTTTCTGGTGCTGTATATAAAAGTTTTAAGACAAAAACGGAGGCAGAAGCTTTTTTAAACGTAGGAAAAATAGATGAAAACGAAGTTTTTGATGGCGTAGTTGCTTATGTAGATGGTAGTTACGATAAAAAAACACATCAGTTTTCATATGGTGTAATTATTTTGAAAGATGGGGAAGAACATGAATTTTGCGAAAAATTCGACGACCCTGAACTTGCAGATATGAGAAATGTATCAGGTGAGATAAAAGGTGCAGAATTTGCAATGCAATATTGCATTGATAATGGCATAAAATCTATCAAAATTTATTATGACTACGAGGGAGTTTCTCGTTGGTGTCTTGGCGAATGGAAAACGAACAAAGATGGTACAAAAGCGTATAAAGCGTTTTATGACAGCATAAAAAATGATTTGAAAGTACATTTTATAAAAGTTAAAAGCCATTCTGGCGATAAATATAACGATGTAGCAGATTATCTTGCGAAAAAAGCTTTAGGACTTGTATAAATATGTATGCACATTAAATTTAATAAAAGATAAAAAAACAACCTCGATGCAGGACCTTAAAAAGTAGACTAAAATCTAATGAATGGTCAAGCAAAGAGGTTGTTAAGTTTAGAACTAACGAAAGTTGGTTCTTTTTTATAGAAAAATACTATTTTGCTAGGTTTTCTGCCATATCGCCTAGTGTATGCAAGGTTTTACCAAGGTTTTTCTGCGATTTTTTAGGTTTTTCTTGTGGTATAGGTTTTGTATTACTGTGAAAACTATTCATAGTTGCAGAAGCAACAGAACCAACGACGACACCAGCAATGACACCATTTATAAATTTATTCATAAAAAATCCTCCTTT
The DNA here is from genome assembly GCA_044426355.1 of Clostridia bacterium. Lineage (GTDB taxonomy): Bacteria > Bacillota > Clostridia > Oscillospirales > Butyricicoccaceae > CAYJLC01. Next base: position 16,970 of record JAWXUO010000007.1, read on the forward strand.
TTATACTACGTTTATAGTATAAGCAGAAGGAAATTTATAAAACATGGCAATTAATTGCTTTTTTTGAGATATTTAACTCGACGATTTGTAGATTTTATGAAAAGGTCTTTTAAAGTTTTTTCGTCTTCGTCTATTAAAGTTTGTTTTAAACGTGAAAGTTCATCTATAAAGCAGTCTATATCAGCAACCAAACCGTCTTTGTTGCAAAGAAAAAGTTCGCTCCATAAATGCTCGTTAATCATTGCAATTCTAGTTAAATCACGGAAAGAATCGCCTGTGTATTTCACAAAATTATCATCATGTTTACAATTCATGAGAGAAACTGCTATTGCGTGTGTTAATTGTGATAAAAAACCGATAGCCTCGTCGTGTTTTTCAGGAGTTAGCGAAGAAATTGTTAAAAATTCAAGCTCGCTCGCTAGTTTTTCTACGATTTTTATAGCATCTTCGTTAGAATTTTCTGTAGGTGTGATAATGAAATTCGCTGACTTAAACATATCTAGGCTAGAATTTTCTACGCCAGAAACTTCACGTCCTGCCATCGGGTGAGAACTTACAAAGAAGACATCATCACGCAAAATTGCCTCGATAGCATCAACGATACCACATTTTACACCAGAAACATCAGTTATTACAGCACCTTTTTTGAAAAACTTTTGATTTTCGGTAATCCATTTAATCATAATTTTAGGGTAAACGCCAAAAATTACAAGGTCGGCATTTGAGATTAAATTTTCATCGGCTACAGTTGAGCCGTTTGAGATAATATTATTTTCAAGAGCATAGGTAATACTGCTTTGGTCTGTGTCTATTGCAGAAACTTTGTAGCCTTTGCTCGTTAAAATACGTGCATAGCTACCACCGATTAGTCCAAGTCCTATAATTAGAATATTATTCATAAGATTTCTCCACTTTAACACCTAATTTTTCAAGGTCTTCAAAGAAATTAGGATACGATTTTTTAATGTATTCAGCCTCAGTGATTGTAATAGTTTTTTGGCAAATAGTACCTAAAATTGCAAGTGCCATAACTATTCTGTGGTCTTTGTGACCACAAGTAATGTCATCAGTGTCGAATTTATTTTGTCCATTTATTGTGATAACATCATCAGTAGAACTAATATTTATACCAAATTTTAAAAGTTCGGTTTCCATAGCAAGTATTCTGTCAGATTCTTTAATACGTAAGCGACCTGCGTTGTAAATTGTGCATTTTTCAGTAGAATTTGCACATAAAACAGTTAAAATAGGTCCTAAGTCAGGACAATCTTTAAGGTCTATATCAACAGGATTTATTGTAGAGTTTTCTATTTTATAACCATTATCTATAGCTTGTATATTTATTCCACAATCTTTTAAAATATCTACCATTTGACGGTCGCCCTGCTTTGAATTATGGTTTAAACCGTCGCAAATTATAGTGTTATTAATAGCACCTAAAACAGCGAAAAATCCGAATTGTGAAAAGTCGCCCTCGACAGTGTGGTCACAAGCTTTGTATTTTTGGTTACCTTTTACAAAAAGAGTGTTGTTATCAGTGTATTTAACTTCGATACCGAAATCTGCAAGCATTTGCATAGTTAAATCTACGTAAGAACGAGATTCGTAAGGCTCGCTTATATGAATTTCGCTGTCGCCATCAACCAAAGGTAGAGCGAACAAAAGCCCACTAATAAATTGACTAGAAACATCGCCTAAAAGCTCGTATCTATCAGCTTTTAGACTACCTTTTATAGTGAGTTTTTTGTCATCTTGCGAAAATTCTAAGTTACGGCTTTTGAAAATTTCTTCGTAAATAGCTTGTGGACGAATTAAAAGACGATTTTTTCCTAAAAAGTTTACTTCTTTATTAGTTAGTGAAAAAATAGGCACAAAAAATCTTAATGTCGAACCAGATTCGTTACAATTTATTTCATTAAAAGCGAGATTATTAAAATCTTTAACGCCATCTACTACAACGAAGTCATCAAAACATTCTATTTTTGCACCTAGTGCTTTCATACCCTCAATAGTGGTTAAAATATCTTCTGAGAAAGCTATATTTTTAATTGTACTTTTTCCACTCGCTAGTGATGCACAAATAATTGCTCTGTGCGACATAGATTTTGATGGTGGAATTTTAACTGTGCCAGAAACACGAGTTGGGTGAATTTTTACTGTCATTTTATATATCCCTTCATGAACTTTTGAGATTTGTTTGCTTTTATAATAATTAAAGTATAAAAATTTTACTAAATAAAAAACAAAGAACTGTTATACTTCGTGTCCGTATTTTGACATAAGAGAATCTAAAATACCGATACCGATACAACTATCTATTACAACTCTTGCACGGTGTGCGATAAATGGGTCGTGGCGACCGTTTATAGTATGTAAAATGTTATTTTTGGTAGAATAATCTACGGTTTTTTGTTCTTTAAATATTGATGGAGTTGGTTTTATAACAGTTTTAAGCATTATAGGCATTCCGTTTGAAATACCACCATTTATACCACCATTATTATTAGTTTTTGTATATATTTTTTTGTTTTCGCTATAAAAAGCATCGTTTGCTTGGCTTCCGTATAAATTTGCAAATTCGAAACCTAAGCCAAATTCAACACCTTTTACAGCAGGTACTGAAAATAAAAGTCTTGCTAAAGTGCTTTCGATAGAATTGAAAAAAGGTTCGCCAATTCCTGCTTCTAGTCCTAAAACACAACTTTCGATAATGCCACCTAAAGAATTTCCATCTTCAGCACATTTTTCTAGTAGTTCTTGCATTTTTTCAGAAGCATAACTTGATATAGTTGGAAAATAGGTTTGGTTAAGAGTTTTTATTTGTTCAAGACGCACATTAAGGTCATCTGCAAAACTTTCGTCTTTTATATCTAAAGTTTTTGAAATATGAGAGCCTACATAAATATTTTTTTCGGATAAAATTTGTAGACAAATTGCACCGATTATAACGAGTGGAGCTGTAATTCTACCAGAAAAATGTCCACCACCACGATAGTCTTGAAAACCTTTGTATTTTTCAAAAGCTGTAAAATCTGCGTGAGAAGGTCTTAGTTTATTAGGTTCGTAGTCACGGCTTTTTGTATTTTCATTAAAAATTAAAACTGTAAGTGGCGTACCTGTAGTATACCCATTAAAATAACCACTAATGATTTTAAAATCATCTTTTTCTTGTCTTTTTGTCGATATTTTTCCTTTTGGTTTACGAAGTTCGGACTGAGAACGTAAAAAATCTAAGTCTATTTTAATTCCAGCAGGCAATCCCTCAATTGTAGCCCCAATAGCCTCTCCGTGAGATTCGCCAAAAAGTGATAATTTCATATTTTCAAGCATATTAATACCCTCTCATGATACTTAAAAGTTCATTAAAACTGATATTTTCAAGATGACATCTACCAAGGCTACTTACAACAGCTATTGTAATCATATCATTTGTTGCTTTTTTATCATGTTTTACAATTTGATAAACTTCGTCAATGTCATATTCAATTTGAGATTTTATATCCATTTTTGAAAGTATACGAACTACTTTGTTGCGAATTTCTTCATCACGAATCATAGGAATCATACCTAAAGCAACACATTCGCCGTGTAGATATTCAAAATTATAAAAACTTTCTATACCATGACCGATTGTGTGACCAAAGTTTAAGATTTTTCTAACGTTTTGCTCTTTTTCGTCTTCTTCTACAACAGCTTTTTTAACAAGTAGAGATTTATAAATTATAGCGTCTAAATTCTTCTCAAAGTTTAAGTCTAAAAATAAATCAAACAGTTCTTTATCATAAATTAGTCCTGCTTTTAAGGCTTCTACTAAGCCGTTAAAAAGATGACGACGAGGTAAAGTTTTTAATGTATTTGTGTCTATAAAAACTTTGCTTGGGTGATGAAAAGCTCCTATCATATTTTTATAAGCACCAAGATTTACAGCAGTTTTACCACCAATACTACTATCTATTTGAGAAAGTGCTGTAGTAGGGATACTTATATATTCAATTCCACGCATATAAGTTGAGGCAACAAATCCCGATAAATCACCAACAACGCCACCACCTAAAGCTATTATCAAATCTTTTCTTGAAAACCCTTTTTCAAGCATAAATTCTGAAATTTGTTTATGCATATCAAGCGATTTTGATTGTTCGCCCATAGGTATAACGAAAGTATATGCATGAGGACATTGTAAAAATACAGTGTCAAGATAGCTTGCAGGAACTCCTTTATCTGTTATTATCAAAACTTTTCTGTCAAAATCAAAATAACTTCTAATGCTTTTTATAATATCTTTTTCCATTAAAATATCATAACTTTTATGTTCTAAATTTATAGCAATTTTCACGTTTTTTGCTCCTTTTATATATTTTATTACGAAATCTGAAAAATTCTTTTTTAAAAAAGGGGACAAAAACCCATCATTTTTAGATATTCTAAAATAAATTATACACTAATATTGCGAAATTTACAATATAAATATATACAAAATATTTTTAATTTGTTATAATAGGTATAAATGAGAGGTGACTTATATGAATAAACTAGATAATGCAAGACAACAAATAAATGCCATAGATGAAAAAATGGCAGATTTATTCGAGCAAAGAATGAAAGCTGTTGCTGATGTTATAGAATATAAAATGGAAAATGAAATGGAAATTTTCGATAGTTCTCGAGAGCAATTTGTGATAGACAAAAATGCACAACATATTAAAAACGAAGAATATTTACCATATTACAAAGAATTTATCAAATATGTTATGGATAATTCTAAAAAATATCAAAAGGTTGTGTCAAATCAAAATATCGTAGGTTATCAAGGTGCAAAAGGTGCTTTTTCGCATATTGCAAGTACTAGAATTTTTCCTGATTATATAGGAAAATCATACGGCACTTTCGAAGATGTTTTTGTAGCTATAGAAAACGGAGATGTAATTCAAGCTGTCATGCCTTTCGAAAATTCATATACTGGTGAAATAGGAGATACGCTAGATTTATTATCAAAATATAACTGCTATATAGAAAGTGTCTACGACTTGCCTATAGACCAAAATTTATTATGTTTGCCAGATGCTGATATAGAAGATATAAAAGAAGTTTTTTCGCACGAGCAAGGTTTTTTTCAGTGTAGAGATTTCTTTTCAAAATATGACTTTAAATTTAATTCATATGCAAATACAGCACTTGCTGCACAATTTGTATCAAAAAGCAAAAATAAATCTTTTGGTGCAGTTGCGTCTAAAGAAACAGCTGAGATTTATAATTTAAAAATATTAAAAAGCAATATAAACACAAGTAAATATAACACGACGAGATTTATTGTAATTAAAAACACGCTTGATACTAAAGGCGAGTATTTTAACGCAACTTTTAGAACTAGCAATAATGCAGGGAATTTAGCAAAAGTTTTAAGTGTTATCGGAAACGAGGGTTTTAATGTTGTTAGTATAAAATCTCGTGCGATTCCAGAAGAACCTTGGGAATATTATTTTTATATGGAAGTGGAAGCTTCTTTAGAAGACGAGAAAACTATCGCACTTATAAATAAGATAAAAGAGAACTGTGAGCAGTTTAAAATTATAGGCTCGTATTTTAAATAGGGGGAATTATGAGTTTTTTTAGTAAAATTAAAGAAAAAATAACAAAAACATCGAAATCAATAAACGAAAAAGTAGATATGGTATTTGCAAGCTTTCATGAAATAGATGACGAAATGCTAGACGAACTAGAAGAAGCACTTATTATGTCGGATTTAGGTCCTGTTGTAGCACAAGAATGTAGAAATACTCTCGAAAAAAGAGCAAAGCTTGAGAGAATTGAAAATGCAGAAGACCTAAAAGCTTTACTTTGTCGTATTTTGCAAGAGATGATGTGCGAAGATGAAGAAATAGAATTTTCGAAAAAGCCTACGATTATTATGGTAATCGGAGTAAATGGAGTAGGAAAAACCACGACTATAGGAAAACTTGCTACAAAATATGTAAGTGAGGGAAAAAAAGTGCTTTTATGTGCAGCAGATACCTTTCGTGCAGCAGCTGCAGACCAACTAACTATTTGGGCAGAGCGTGCAAATTGCGACATTGTAAAACACAGCGAGGGGGCAGACCCATCGGCTGTTGTATATGATGCTATCGCTAGTGCAAAAGCAAAAGATAGCGATGTTATTATTATAGATACAGCAGGCAGACTGCATAATAAACAGAATTTAATGGCAGAGCTTGAAAAAATGTCGAGAATTATTGCGACAAATTTATTAGATTGCAAAAAAGAAACGCTTTTAGCACTAGATGCTACAACAGGGCAAAATGCAGTATCGCAAGCTACAGAGTTTCAAAAGGTTACAAATTTAACTGGGATTATCCTTACAAAACTTGATGGAACTGCTAAAGGGGGCATTGTTATCCCTATTTCAGCACAGCTAAAAATACCAGTAAAATTTATTGGTATCGGCGAGGGTAAAGACGATTTAATAAACTTTAATAAAGAAGATTTTGTGCGAGCAATATTTGAATAAAAGGAGATGTGAATTATGGCAAGACCAGACTTACGACGCAATGATGAAATGCGTAAAGTAAAAATTATAAAAGATTTCACAAAACACGCAGAAGGAAGTGTGCTTATAAAAATAGGCGATACTTGGGTTTTGTGTAATGCGACTGTAGAAGACAGCGTTCCACCACATTTAAAAGGGACAGGGACAGGCTGGGTATCGGCAGAATATTCTATGTTGCCACGTTCGACAAATACACGAAACAGACGTGATATATCAAAACTTAAAATGTCGCCACGTAGCACAGAAATTCAAAGACTTATTGGACGTGCTTTGCGTAGTGTAACAGATTTAGAAGCTCTAGGCGAACGCTCTATAATTATCGACTGCGATGTTTTGCAGGCAGATGGTGGAACAAGATGTGCATCTATCACAGGTGGCTTTGTGGCTTTGGCTATAGCTTTAAAAAAACTTGTAGACGATGGAACGCTTCGTTCAGTACCACTTACTGGAAGTGTATCAGCTATAAGCACTGGAATTTACGAAGGCGAAGCAGTTTTAGACTTATGCTACGAAGAAGATAGCAAAGCAGAAGTTGATTTTAACGTTATAATGGCGTCAAATGGAGATATTATCGAAATTCAAGGAACTGGCGAAGAAAGACCTTTTTCTAAAAAAGAAATGGAAAAAATGATGTCGCTTGGTAAAAAAGGTGTTATGAAATTAATTCGTGAACAAGCTAAAATTATAGGTGAGTTTTAATGAAAATAGTTATAGCCTCTTCAAATGAGAAAAAAGTTTTAGAAATGTCGAGCATACTAAAAGACTTAGGCGTAACTATGGTTACAGCGAAAGATTGTGGTTTTTTCGAGGAAGTAGAAGAAACAGGAACGACATTTTATGAAAATGCTAGAATAAAATCGCAGGCAGTTTGCAAAGCACTAAATATGCCAGCTATTGCAGATGATAGTGGGCTTTGCGTAAATGCTTTAAATGGGCGACCTGGCGTGTATTCGGCACGTTATGCACCTGATGATTTTGCACGTTGCACAAAACTTATGGGCGAACTTGCAGAAAAAACAGATACTACAGCTTCATTTGTATCAAGCATAGTTTTAACTATGCCAAACGGCGAAGAAATTTTCGCAAATGGCGAGTGTTTTGGAGAAATAATTAATGAAATGCGTGGAGATGGTGGCTTTGGATATGACCCTATTTTCTATGTAAAAGAATATTCTAAAACATTTGCAGAACTAACACAAGAAGAAAAAAACGCAATTTCTCATAGAGGCAAAGCTTTGAGAGAATTTTATGCGAAATTTAAGGAGAAAAATTATGCTAACTAGTAAACAAAGGTCAACACTTCGTGCAATGTCAAATTCGCTACAATCTGTAACACAGATAGGGAAAAACGGCATAAATGATGCATTAATTCAAAGTCTTGACAAAACTTTAGAAAGCAGAGAACTTATAAAAGTTACAGTTTTAGAAACTGCTTTAATTTCTGCAAAAGAAGCACTAGAAGAAGTTGCAGAAAAATTAAATGCAGAGCCTGTTTTAGCAGTAGGCTCTAAATTTGTTTTATACAGACCATCTAAAAAAGACCCACAAATTCAAATATAATAGCCTATGAAAATCGGCATATTTGGTGGAACTTTTAACCCACCACATTTAGGACATAAAAATATTTTAGAAACAAGTATTGAAAAGTTAAATTTAGATTTAGTTTTAGTTATACCAAACAATATTCCACCACACAAGGAAATACCTAAAAATTCGCCAACTACAAAAAATCGCTTTGAAATGTGCGAAATAATGTGCGATGAAATAGAAAAAACTATGGTATCGAGCATTGAAATAAAAAACGGTGGCACAAGCTATATGGTAGAAACTTTAGAAAAACTAAGGAAAAAATATCCTTTTGATGAATTTTTTTTAATAATAGGAACTGATTCGTTTGATATTTTTGAAAAATGGTATAGATTTGAAAGTATTTTTAAACTATCTACACTCGTAGTGCTTGAGAGAAATCACTTAAATCAAAACCTAGTTCAAAAGGAAAAATTAGCTGAAAAATATAATGCGAAAATTTTGCTTTTAGAAAGTGAAATTATAGAAATTTCGTCAACAGAAATTCGTAAAGATGAAAATTTACATCTTTTACAACCAAAAATTTTGGAATATATAGAAAAAAATAATTTGTATAAGGAGTAAAAAATGGAAAACTCACTAAGAGAAGAAGTGCTAGCAAAAATTACACCGAGAAAAGTTGAGCATACAAAAGGTGTTATAAAATCAGCTCGTGAGCTTGCTATAAAATGGGGTGGAAATATAGACGACTGCGAACACGCAGGACTGTTTCATGATATAACAAAACATTTAAACGAAGAAGAACAGTTGAATTTATGTGAAAAATATGATATAATAGTTGACGATGTTGAGAGAGATAGCTATAAATTACTCCACGCAAAAACGGCAGCATCTATCGCAAAACACGAATATGGTATGAATGAAGATATCTACACTGCGATAAAATACCATACAACTTTGCGTGAAAATATGACTTTAATTGAAAAAATCCTCTATCTTGCAGATTATATAGAAGAAAATCGTGATTTTGAAGGTGTTGATATTGCTCGCAAGCTTGCTTATAAAGATATAGACGAGGCTTTGCGTTATTGCTTAGACACAGCTATTTTAGACCTTTTAGAAAGAGGAAAACTTTTACATTTAGACACAGTTTTAGCAAGAAATTACCTATATACTAAACTTTAATGGAGAATTAATGAAGAAAAGAGAATATAGTGAGGAAGAAGCAAAACGTGAGCTGATAGAAGATTTAAGGCAAATGCTAGACCATGCAGAAGAAGAACTTGAGTATTCTAACGATTTTTCGATTACCGATGATTTTGAAAAAATTATTAAGCGAAAAAAACGTAAAAAATCCGATAAAAAGAAAAGAAGACGTAGACTAAGACGTATGAAACTTACGTTTATATTAATTGTTTTTTTGATTATTGTATTTACTATAAAATTTCTGATTTTTGATATTGCAAATCCTACTTTAGACTTTGAAAAGGATAGAAAAGATGATTTTTTAACCGTTTTAGTAGGTGTAACAGACGAAGATGGATATAGAACAGATGCTTTAGTTTTAGTAGCATTTGATACTAAAAATCAAACTGTCGAGCTTTTAAATATTCCTCGTGATACTTATTGCGATGCGACTACAAATAGCAAAAAAGTTAATGCTTCATATATTTTAGGTATTGAAAAAACTATGTCTACAGTCGCAGATTTAGTAGGGTTTACGCCTGATAAATATGTCGTGATAAATTTTGAGGGGCTTGTAGAAATTATAGACACTATAGGTGGCGTTTCTGTTGATGTTTTAATCGACATGAAATATGACGACCCTACGCAAGATTTGCATATAGATATACAAAAAGGTTTGCAGGTTTTAGATGGGAAAAATTCGGTAGACTACCTTAGATTTCGTAAAAATAATGACGGTACTGGCTATGCTATGGGCGATTTAGGAAGAATTGAGGCAACGCAGGCGTATATTTCTGCGTTAAAAGAGCAAATTATAAGCCTTAAAACAGTGGTTTTATTGCCATCTATTATAAATAGTGTTTTTTCAAATGTAAAAACCGACCTTGAAGTAGAAGAGATAAAATGGCTTGCTTTAAAGGCATTGTCTATAGAAGAATTAAATTCTCAAACTTTGTCGGGTGAGGCAAAATATATAAATGGAATATCATATTATGTACCAAATGGGACTGGAATTTTAGAGTGTATAAACGAAAAATTCAATCCGTTTTTAGAAGATATAACAACTTTAAATTTATTAAATTAATAGGAGAAAATTATGGAAGTAGTAAAAAGAATCGCAACGATATTAGACGATAAGAAAGCTCAAAACATAGAAATTTTTGAAGTGGCTGATGTAACTTCGCTTACAGAATATATGGTGCTTGCAACTGGTACTTCTAGCACTCAAATTCGTGCGTTAGCAGGCTATGTTGAAGAAATTCTTAAAAAAGAAGATGGAATTATGATACATCATTCTGAAGGTTATAATGATACTGGCTGGATTTTGCTAGATTATGGACATGTTGTAGTGCATGTTTTCGAAGCAAGCATGCGTGAGCATTATAAACTAGAAAAATTGTGGGAAACGGCTAAAAAAATAGAATTGGGGACACTTTAATGAAATCTTATGAATTTAGTGCTGTTGAGAAAAAATGGCAAGATATTTGGGACGAGCGTGAAACTTTTAAAACAAGCAATGATTTAACAAAACCAAAATTTTATGCTTTAGTAGAGTTTCCATATCCATCAGGAGCAGGGCTACACGTAGGACACCCACGTTCGTATACTGCACTTGATATTGTATCAAGAAAACGCAGAATGGAAGGTCAAAATGTGCTTTATCCTATGGGGTGGGACGCTTTTGGTTTGCCTACAGAAAACTTTGCAATAAAAAATAAAATTCACCCAAGTATAGTTACAAAAAACAATATTGCACGATTTAAAGAACAACTTCGTGCTTTAGGCTTGTCTTTTGATTGGTCACGAGAAATTAATACGACCGACCCTGAATATTATAAATGGACACAGTGGATTTTTCTTAAAATGTTTGAGCATGGACTTGCTTATAAAAAAGAAATGGCTGTAAACTGGTGTACAGACTGTAAATGCGTTTTAGCGAACGAAGAAGTTGTAGACGGTGGCTGTGAACGTTGTGGAGCAAATGTTGTTCAAAAAAATAAAAATCAATGGATGCTTGCTATCACAAAATACGCAGATAGACTTATAGATGATTTAGACGACCCCGAAATTAACTATATCGAACGTGTTAAACTTGGGCAAAAAAACTGGATAGGACGCTCAAAAGGTGCTGAAGTTACATTTAAAACAACAGCAGGCGATGATTTAGTTGTATATACAACAAGACCAGACACGCTTTTTGGTGCAACTTATATGGTAATTGCTCCAGAACACCCATTTGTAGATAAATGGAATCTTACAAATAAAGCAGATGTTTTAGCGTATCGTGAAACTTCGAAAGCAAAATCGGAATTTGAAAGAACCGAGCTTGTAAAAGACAAAACTGGCGTAAAACTTGACGGAGTTTGTGGTATAAATCCTGTAAATGGCAAAGAAATCCCTATTTTTGTGTCAGATTATGTTATGATGAGCTACGGAACAGGTGCTATAATGGCAGTTCCTGCACATGATACTCGTGACTGGGAATTTGCGAAAAAATTTGATTTACCTATAATTGAAGTAGTTGCTGGTGGCGATGTTCAAAACGAAGCATATACAAATTCGGCTACTGGAAAACTTGTAAATTCTGAATTTTTAGATGGTTTAGAAGTGCCTGAGGCGAAAATTGCTATAACAAAATTTTTGCAAGAAAAAGGTGTAGGCGTAGAAAAAATAAACTTTAAACTACGTGACTGGGTATTTTCTCGTCAAAGATATTGGGGAGAGCCTATACCTATCGTTCATTGCGAAAAATGTGGACAAGTGGCAATTCCTGAAAGCGAATTACCTTTAACTTTACCTATGATAGAAGATTTTGAGCAAACAGAGGACGGAAATTCGCCTTTAGCTAAATGTCACGATTGGGTAAACACAAAATGTCCTTGTTGCTCAGGCGATGCAAAAAGAGAAACCGACACTATGCCACAATGGGCAGGTTCGTCTTGGTATTTCTTACGTTATATAGACCCTGATAATGCTGATGCTCTAGCATCTAAAGAAGCTTTAGACTATTTTGTTCCAGTTGACTGGTACAATGGTGGCATGGAGCATACAACGCTACACTTACTTTACAGCCGTTTTTGGCATAAATTCTTATTTGATATTGGCGTTGTGCCAACAAAAGAACCATACGCAAAACGTACATCACACGGTATGATTTTAGGCGAGGACGGCGAAAAAATGTCGAAATCTCGTGGGAATGTTGTAAATCCTGATGATATTGTCAACGAATATGGTGCAGATACTATGCGTTTATACGAAATGTTTATCGGAGATTTTGAAAAAACTGCGAAGTGGTCGTCTAAATCTGTAGTAGGTTGTAAACGTTTCCTTGATAGAATTTGGGCTATGTTTGAAAAAATCGAAGGTGGCACGGAATATCAAGAAAAAAATGTTATTTTAATGCACAAAACTATTAAAAAGGTTACAAATGACATAGAAAATCTTAAATTTAACACAGCAATTGCATCTTTAATGGCACTTATTAACGAATTATCAAACGGAGTGAACCGTGCAGAATATGAAACTTTGATAAAACTTTTAAACCCATTTGCACCACATATTACAGAAGAATTATGGCAAATGCTTGGATATGATAGCATACTATCGTTAGAAGAATTTCCAAAATATGACGAAGAAAAAACCATAGAAAGCACATTAAATATTGCAGTTCAAATTAATGGTAAAGTTCGTTCTACAATAAAACTTCCTACTGATTGCGAGCAAGAAGAGGCGTTAAAAGTTGCGAAAAGTGACGAAAAAATCGAAAAAGCTCTTGCTGGAATGGAAATTGTTAAAGAGATTGTTATTAAAAATAGAATTATAAATATTGTAGTAAAACCTGCAAAATAAATTTTTTAAATAAAAATTGTGATTTCTATTGACAAATTTCTTAATGTGAGCTATACTATAATAGCGTAATTTTAAAAATGAGTCTTTGACCAACGGAGGGAGGGAATAGAATGTCAGAAGTCCGCATCAAAGAAAACGAATCTTTAGATTCAGCTTTAAAAAGATTTAAAAGATCTTGTGCAAAAGCGGGCGTGCTATCCGAGCTTCGTAAACGTGAGCACTATGAAAGTCCAAGTGTAAAACGTCGCAAAAAATCAGAGGCAGCACGTGCTAAAAAGAAAAAATTCTAATTTAATTTAGAGAGAAAATCTCCTTAGTTTACTAGGGAGATTTTTTGTTTGTGTAAAAGATTACTCTAAATGTTTTATTGCAAAAAAAGAGGTTGAATGTCGATTTACGAGTTTTTATAGAAAGTTTGGTAATTTATTGGTTGATATGACAGTTGCTTTTTTTGTAGAAAAATGTTATTATAGTATAAGATGTAGCAACCAAGCTTATATCTGTCGAAAATTACGTCAGATATAAAAGGTATTGAGGATACTTTTTGACATATAAATGTGTCAAGTTGGTGCTAAATAGACAATTTTTTCGCACTAAAGTGCGATATTTGTAAAAAAATATAAAAATTTAGTTATAATGGAGCGATTTTGTATGTATGATGATAAATTTTTAGCTAATCTTCTAGAGTGTTTAGAAAACGCTGAAGTAGCAGAAAAGATAACAGCTATTGTAAATAACACAAGTGTGAGTGTGAAACCTATTGCAAGCATCGAACTTGCACAAGGCGATGATAATTTTAAACAAAAACTTGAGAGTATCGAGAAAGATTATAATTTCCTACAGTTAAATTATAAAAATTTAACTAAAGAATTAATTGAAAATAAAGAACTTTTAGAAAAAACTACGGAAAATGAGAAAAATCTAAAAAAAGAGCTTGAAGAAATAACAGAAGTTTTAGTAATCGAGAGAGAACGCCAAAGTATGTTTGAAGTATATAAAAACTTGGCAATGTCTACAAAAAGCGATTTATCGGCTGTATTTAAACAAGAAACTTTTGAAAACTTTATAGCTTGTGGTTGCCAAAGGTCTAATATTGACACTATTTGGGAATTTACAAAAAATTTAATTTTATCTGAAAAAATGGACGAACTTACAGAATTAAATCAAATTTTACAATATTTTATTCAACAGTATAATAATATTTCGCAAAACCCAACGCTTGCAATTAGAAAAGTGAATATTGGCGATGAATTTGACACAAGTGTACATATAAAATCAGCTGATAGCAAGTCTTCTGGAAAAGTTACTGCGATATACTTATTAGGCTATGAAAATACGATAAATCAAAAGATAATAAACAAAACGATAGTGAGGGTAGAATAATGAATACTAAACCAATTACAACAATAGAGCTTAGTAATAATGATTTTGACAATATTGCAAAAGAATTATGCATATCTGAAATAAACACACAGATACAATTGCTTATTTCGAATGTTGATGATATTGTAGAATCATTTAAAAATATTCTTTATAGACAAAAAAAGTGGATGCAAATAAGCAACAAAGACTTATTTTATAATCACGATATTTGTGCGTTATTTCCTAATTTAAAAACATTTGAATTAGGCTCTACATCAACTTTAAAACCTTATAATGCTGATGATTTTAATAATGAATTTGAAGGCTACACAGGGACTCTTATGAGCATTGACGAATTTATTTTCGTGTTTTCAGACAAAGCTGACTATTTAAAATCTAATTTCGATTTTGATTTACCAGAATATTTTACAATAGACGAGCTAGAATGTTGCGTAAATCGTAACGGTAGTTTTGGCATGATGTGGAATGGTGATAAAGATTGTTTATCGCACCATTTACCAGTGCATAAACTAGATAATACAAAACTTTCGTCCGACAGTATAGTTACAGTTTCTGCAGAAAAAGCAATAATGTATTTTATAAAAGAAGACCTAATACCAGTAGGACTTAGCAGTAAAAACGAAGCTGTTTTGCAAGTTTTTATTAAATTATATAACAAAAATCCAGAAGTAATTAAGCTAACAGACGACGAAAAACTTGTGTGTAATGAAGAAATACTTCGTGAGCTTGTTTCAGCAGGCTATGTAGATAGCATTGATGGTACAAAATCTTTAGATGTTGAAGCTATGAAAAACCTTTCTAAGGAGTCAGGACCTATCGAAATTCAGGATTCAGATATTTTGAATAAATTTGTAAATACGCTACTAACATGCGATACGGTTCGTGCTGATATAGATAGCTATGATGCAAAAATATTAACAGACCCAAACCGTGGTCACTGGGATTTATGGGAAGAAAATTCGACTAAAGGTAGCGAAATAACAGCAGAAATCAAAGTGCCACTTTTAGCAAAAGACCCAGCGTCGGATATTAATTTTGATGGCGTTATCGGTATCGACTTTGGTACGAAAAGTACGGTTGTTGTTTTCCAAGAAAACACAGAACACACTATGCCTATGCGTATCGGTACGGGTAAACTTTCTAAAGAAATTGAGCCATATCACTATGAAAATCCTACGATTTTAGAATTTGTAGATTTTGAAAAATTCATGAAAGATTATTCTACAAAAGAGGGTCGTCCTGCTACTTCTTGGCAAGATATAACAACTTCTCACACAGCTTTCGACGGATTTTTAAACAGTAATAGTGAGCAATACTATGCATATTTATACGAGCTTAAACAATGGGCTGGGGATAAAAATCGTAAAATTCGTTTACGTGATAAAAAATCAAGAGATATAATGCTTTCGCCATACATTACAACTAGCGAAGATGAAGAGGACAGATTTGACCCTATTGAGCTTTATGCATATTATATCGGTTTATATATCAACAATATGCACAACGGTATCTACTTAGATTACCTGCTTTCGTATCCTGTAGCTTATGAAAAAAGTATTCGTGATAAAATGATTGAAAGCTTTACACGAGGCATTAAAAAATCGCTTCCTGTATCAATCTTAAATGACGAAGAAATTATGAATAAATTTAGGGTTACAATAGGTGCGAGCGAACCAGTTGCCTATGCTATTTGTGCTTTAGAAGAATATGGCTTTGAGCCAGAAGATGACGACAAAGTATATTACGGTGTATTTGACTTTGGTGGTGGTACTACAGACTTTGATTTTGGTTGCTACTACGAGTCTACAGAGCGTCGTTATGACTATGTTTGCGAAAACTTTGGTGATGGTGGCGACCAATACTTAGGTGGTGAAAATCTGCTTGAGCTTTTAGCTTACGAGGTTTTCAAATCAAACCAAAGCACACTTCGTCAACAAAGCATTACTTTTACATTACCTCCTGAGTGCAAGCGTTTCTTAGGTAGTGAAACTTTGCTTAGCGAATCGCAAGAAGCAAAATTAAATACTGCACAGCTTATGGAAAAATTACGTCATTTTTGGGAAAAAACAGACGGATATGAACAACTTTTTGAATCAGGTATCCTAAAAGTTAATCTTTTTGATATAGATGGCGAACAAAAACTGAATTTTGAGCTTGTAGTTGACTTAAATGACATAGAAAAATTCCTAAGAGATAGAATAGAAAAAGGTGTTAGAAACTTCTTCTACGGAATGGTTGATGCATTTGATTTACCAAAAACTGCGTCGAAAATTAAAAATATTAATATTTTCCTTGCTGGTAACTCGTCTAAATCAGATATTTTAAAAAGTGTATTTAATGAATATATTCAAAAATACAACGGAATTATATCGCAAACAGACAAAGAAATGCATGATAATAATTATTTCACTATTTTTCCACCACTAGGAACGAGCGAATCAGATGATTTCCAAATTGAAAATGGTGCAGGACAAGTAAATCAGGCTATCGAACGTCCAACAGGGAAAACTGGGGTTGCGTTTGGTCTTGTAAAAAGCCGTTTAGGTGGTAAAATTAAACTTGTAACATCAAAACAAATAAATGAAGAAATCAAGTTCATGTTCTATATTGGCTATGAGAAAAAACAAAAGTTTAAAATTATTAGCGACCGTGATATAGAATATCGCAAATGGTATAATTTTATAGATGCGTCTGAGGTAGACTTTACAATTTTCTACTCAAAATTGCCTGAGGCAAAAGAGGGCGTACTAGATATTAAACTTGTTTCGAGAAAAAAATGCAGACTTGAAAAAGCAAATGCAAAAGCAAATGTATACTATCGTGCTGTTTTGCCAGACACAATAGAATTTGTTGTAGCATATGAAGATGAAATAGAAAAAGAAGTATATTTATCAGAAATTTCTTCTCTACAACTAGTAGATTAAAGCAAAAAGCAACATCGTACAAAAGTATGATGTTGCTTTTCTTTATAAGGGTTTAGTATAATGGGGCAATATTTAGAGGACTGCTATTAGTTTAAAATTTTGTAGCCGAGTCCACGCACGGTAGAAATAGTAAATTCAGAATCGTATTCTCTCGTTTTTTTACGCAAGCGTTTTATAAGATGGTCTACCTGTCTTTGGTCGCAGTTAGAATCATATTTCCAAACACTTTGGATAATTTGTTCTCTTGAAAAAACTAGATTTTTATGATTTAATAGTAATACAAGCAAATTAAATTCTTTTGGTGTGAATGCAATATCTTTTTCACGAAGTTTGGCTGTATGCGAATTTAAGTTTAATTCTAAATCTTTATGCGAAATTGTTATATTGCTTTCATTTTTAGCAGAAAATCTTACTCTGGATAAAGTTTTTTCTGATTTTAAGTATATTTCACGTGTTTTACAAGGTTTTTCTATAAAATCATCACAACCAGAGTCGAAAGCAGAAACTATGAAGTCTTTGTCTAAGTTTTCAGAAATTATGATAATAGGAATAGAAAAGTTATTACGTATTTCTAATGTTAAGGCACAAGTGCTAACTTCACCTATATTTGTATCAATTATAATTAAATCGCAGATTTGAGATTTTAAAGCAGACAGAATGTCTACACTATGTTTAAATGTAGTTGTTGTGTAGTTATTTTCAGTAAAAAGAGCAATTAATTCGCTTTGATTAATGTCACTTACTATGAAAATTGTTTTTGTCATGAAAAATCACCTCAAGTTTTGTATTTGTAACAATAATACTACTTGCAACTTAAATATAGTTTAAATTTAAAAATAAATTATTTAAAAATAAATATCAAATTTTAGCTTCATTTTAGTTTGATATTATATAATAAACAAAAAGAAAAGAGGATTTTTATGAGATTATTATTATGCGAAGATGAAAAAGAACTTTCAAAAGCACTGGTTGCAATTTTAAAACATAATAAATATTCTGTAGATGCAGTGTATGACGGTCAAGAAGCACTAACGTTTTTAGACGGTGATAATTATGATGCTGTTATTTTGGATTTAATGATGCCAAAAGTTGACGGAATTACGGTGTTGAAAAAAATTCGTGAAAGTGAAAACAATATCCCTGTTTTAATTCTAACAGCAAAATCATTAACCGATGATAAAGTAGTTGGGCTAGACCTTGGTGCAAATGATTATATGACAAAACCTTTTGAGGCAAAAGAACTTTTAGCTCGTGTGCGTGCTATGACGAGAGGTATAAAAGAAACTAACAGTTCTATTTTAGGTGCAGGGAATATAACGTTAAATAGAGCGACTTTTGAACTGAAATCTGAACATGGTACGTTTATTTTAGCAAATAAAGAGTTTCAAATGATGGAACTTTTGATGATAAATAAGAAAAATATTATTCCTACAGAACGATTTATGGAAAAAATTTGGGGTTTTGATTCTGAAACAGAAATAAATGTAGTGTGGGTGTATATTTCATACCTTAGAAAAAAATTACTTGCACTCGATGCAAATGTAAAAATAAAAGCAACTCGTAACACTGGATATTCTTTGGAGGAAATTTGATGGAGAAAATTTTACGCAGAAAATTTGTATTAATTTCTGTGGGAGCTGTATTTGTGGTTGTTTTTGGTATGGCATTGGTACTAAATGCGTTAAATGCTGTAGGTTTAGATAAAAACGCAAGTGCTGTAATGGATATTTTAGCACAGCATGGTGGAGTTTTTCCAGAAAAGCCGACAATTCCTTATTTGAACATGGATTTACCTCGTGAACTTGAATATACAACGAGATATTTTACTTTGAATGTTGATAAAGAGCAAAATATTGTGGGTGTTGATATTCGTCATATTAATTCGGTGGATTTGACACAAGCACGAGAATATACTCGATACGTTCTCGAAAGTGGCGAGTTAGAAGGTTATTACGATAATTTTAAATACAGAATAGTAGAAACTGAAAACGGTTTTATAATAATTTTTCTTGACTGCGAAGGAGAAATGATGACGCTACGCACGTTTATGGCTATGAGTTTGCAAATGGCAATTGTAACGTTGTTATCGTTTTCAGTGATAATGGTTTTTGTGTCAAAATTTGCTGTTGCTCCAATAGTTCAAAGTTACAACAAACAACAACGATTTATAACAGATGTGAGCCACGAACTAAAAACGCCACTTGCAATTATCAAAACGAATACTGAAGTAATCGAAATGATGGAAAAATCGGAGTGGACGGACAGTATACACAACCAAATTGATAGATTGTGCCAACTGGTTAATTATTTGATTTCGCTTTCAAAAATGGAAGAACAATCACACGATGAACTTGTTAAAAATAATTTTGTGATAAGTGATGTTTTAGAAGAAGTTATAGACACATTTTCTGTTGTAGCTCAGGGCGAAAACAAGGAATTTATATGCGAAATTAGTCCTAATGTAAATCTTTTGGGCGATGAGCAGTCAATTCGCATGTTAATATCAATTTTAATAGATAATGCTATAAAATACAGTATAGAAAATACTAAAATTTCTGTTAGTTTAACAGAAAAACGCTCGAAAAAAGTATTAAAAGTTATAAATTACGCAGAAAATTTAAAAACTGAGAATTATAATAGATTATTTGAAAGGTTTTTTAGACTAGATGATTCAAGAAATAGTAAAACTGGTGGATTTGGAATAGGACTTGCAACGGCAAAAGCTATTGTTAAAAGACATTCAGGGGATATAAAAGCTGAAAGTGTAGATGGAAAGCAAATTATCTTTACAGTTGAACTTTAGTTTGTATTTATTGCGAAAAATTGCATTTATATTGATTTATTGACTTGTTTAGATGTTTTTTGTGAAAAGTTAAAAGATAAAAAATACCGACGTAAGTCGGTATTTTTTGTTGTATTAAGTTTGATATAACAAATACTCAAGTGAGATTTCGCTGTCGAATGTTCACGTAACAGTTAATCAAAAAATTTTATTTTACAGAAACTTTACGAGGTAGACATTCGATTATTGTAAGTTCGTGTGAAGCACAAAGTTCTGCTTTTTCAAGACTAGCAGGAATAAGCAAAAAGTCGCCCTTTTGAATAGTTGTTTCTTCTAAATCTGTTTTAACAACGCCAGCACCATCAAGCACAATCCAAGTTTTTAATTGTCCTGTAGGTTCAAGGTTTAAGTTTCCTGATGTTTTTATTTGTTTCATAGTGAATAAATCTGTAAATCTATCATCTATAAGGCTAACGATTTCGCTATCAGCAGTTTTAAGTAGAGTTACAGGAGAAGATTTCCATTTTTCTGTAGTTTCTTCTAGCGAAACGCCGTTGTAATGGAAACAATCACACATAAGTTCGTAACCTAAACCTTGATGGCATTGGTTTTCGTGAATATGCAAGCCGTTTGGTGTAATAAGTTCCGTACGCATTGTAAAATCTGTAGGTTCTTGCACTTCTGCGATAAAACAACCAGCTCCGATAGCATGAGGAAGTCCACCAGCTATAAAGAAACTATCGCCTTTTTTAACAGGGATTTTATGTAGACAATCAAGCATTGCAGGAATATCTTGTCTGTCGAAAATATCTTTCCACATATCACGAGTAACACCTGGTTTAAATCCAAAATATACGCAAGGTTCTTCGCCATTTACAGTTTGCGTATCTAAAATATACCAAGCCTCAGTTTTGCCGTAGTCTGATTTAAAATATTCTTTAGCGAATTTTTTATCTGGGTGAGCTTGTATAGTTAGACGTTCGGCAGAGTCGATAAGTTTTATAAGAGTGCCTATAGTATCGCCGATTTCGTCCATATGAGCTTTACCGAAATAATTTTCTGGCTGAGCGTCCATAATTTCTTTTAAAGTTGGGTTGCCATCAACACCGATAACTCTGCTTAATCCTTCAAATTCGTCATCACGATTAGGATTTATAGCTTTTGTTGTACTAGCTACCCAGTCTTCTGGAAAATTTGTAACTTCTCCAGCTGATTTTCCGTGCCATTTATCTATAATTTCGCCACCTGTGTAAGTTCTCCAAACACGTGTTTCTGCTAATTTTAAGATGCGTCCGTTTAATTGTTCAAACATAAAAAACTCCTTTGTTTGCTGTTTTACAGCGTTATTTTTCTTGATTCTATATAGTAACGTTTTTCGTGAGCCTCGCCCATTGAGAACGTTTTTCTCGGTAATACACCATCTAGGATAACCCCTTTAAAAATATCTCCTTTTTCTATATCAGGAAGAATAAAACCTATTGTTTTATCGTTTTTAGCCAGCTCTAAAACCACATCTTCACCGTGAATATAGTCAAGTTTGCACTGTTTTTCTATTGACATAAAATCATCGAGAAGATTTTGTAAAGTAGCTATTGGGATTGCCCATTTTGGATTTGAAACAACTAAATATTGCGTTGTTTTATTAGTTATAATAGGGAAGATATGGCTATCTTTTATATGTAAAGGTTTTTCACTTAACAGTTCTGTTTTACAACCGTTTTTTTCAAAAAACGTCTTAGAATAATCTGTAAATCTAGGTATATCTACATTAAATAACACACGGTGAATAGGCTCGATAATAAGGCTTTCTTCGTGGATATTTACAATTTCTACAAGACAAAAACGTGCGGGGTGATTTTCTTGCTCAAAATCAGTTAAACCGTGTTTTACATCTAACCAGTGACTTTTTGCAGTAGCTAAAGAGTGATTTCCGTCGCCTACAGCAAAAGGAAGTGTTGGGTATTTTTTAAATTCTAGATTATATTTTTCGCAAAATGTTTTTTCGTTAAACAAAGAATTGATTTTTGAGAAAAATTCGTCTGTTTTTTCGCCTTTTTCAACAAAATATCCACTAATATGCCCACCGTTTTGCATTAAATCAAAATCATAGATACATACTTGAGGTTTTTCAAAAAGAGGCTCTATAATTTCTCGTGCTGGGTCGTCTATCAAAAGCATGACATGTGGTGTTTCAAGGTCTGCGTCACGGCGAATTACAAGTCTTGGAGGTATGCGTTCAACGATAGTTTTTTCGGTAGGTCGAATAGGTGAAGTTGATGACGGACTAAAATCATAACATTCAAGGTCGATTTCTAAAACAACACCTCGTCGAGGATTTTTATCACTAGTATAACGTTTAACTAGCACAATCCCCTCTGGTAAAGTAGATAAAATACCACTATTTATGTAGTTTTTCATGTTTTGGTGTATAATTTTTGTTTTTTCTAGCATATCATCATCTTCTAGGTAAATTTCTGGAAGTGTTATGTTATATGTTGAGGGTACATCTTGCACGGTTTCTAAAACTTCTTTCCAATAATTTGGCTGAGAAGTGTACTGGTCGCAAGCTATTACAGCCCATTTTTCAAGATTTATTTCTTTTTTTGGAAATAAAATATTGGAAGTTTTTATACAGTTCATAAGTAATCTCCTTTTAAATATTTTATCACATAAATAAACTCATTGTCAATTTCAAAATTGACTAAATTTATTTTAAATATAATGTCGAATTTTATTGAAAAAAGTTTTTATTTATGGTATATTATTTATAGTAAACTTTTTGAAAGTTTATGTAATGATTTAAAATGAAAAGAGTGTTTAATATAGTTAAGAATGTTTTGAAAAAAATGTATACTGCAGATTCTATGCTTGTGATAAATGTTATTACAATATCACTATTTGCAGTGTTTTATTATTCCTTATTTATTCAAAATTCACAATTAGTATATACGTCAAAGTCTAATCAAAATGTTAGTAGCGAAATGAATGTAAAAAATCAAGAACTTTCGCTCGAAATTGAGAATATAACGAATGAATTGCTTAATATACGAGAAGAATTGGGCGATATACGAGATGAAAACGAAGAAAAAAAGGAAATAGCAGAAGAAATTGTTGAAGTGCCAGCAAATTTATATGATGGCTCAGCTCCTTTGTACACATTTTTATTTGAAGATATGCATATAGAGGCGACTGAAGTTGTACCAGTTACCGAAAAAACGGTTTATTTAACGTTTGACGACGGTCCTACGTACATTACACCACAAATTTTAGATATTTTAGATGCATATAACGTAAAAGCAACGTTTTTTGTTGTAGGAAAATGTTTAGATGACGAAACAGGGATTTCGATTTTACAAAGAATACACGAAAGTGGGCATGTTATAGGTGCACATTCGGATACGCATGTTTATAGTGAAATTTATTCTTCGCCATCTATGTTTTTAAAAGATTTATACGCAGTGTGGGAAAAAATATACCTAATAACTGGCGAAAAATCAGGCATATATCGTTTTCCAGGTGGGAGCAACACAGGGCATAGCTCGAAAATTATAGAAGAAGTAAAATTAGAGCTTGAGCGACGTGGTTTTACGTATTTTGACTGGAATGTGTCGGCTGATGACTCAGTTGTGACAGGCGAAACAGTGGCTCAAATTTATCAAAACTCGATAAATGTTCGTGGAAATACGCAAGTGGTACTTTTGATGCACGATAGTGGTGGGAAAGAAAACACTGTAAAAGCATTGCCACAAGTAATAGAATTTTATCAAAATTTAGGATATAAATTCGAAGTTATAACAGGAGAAACGCCAGCAACGCAATTTGGAAAATATTAAAATTTTTTGATAGCGAATTATGAAACTTTTGTTGAATTTTTGTTGATTTTTAGTTAAATCTATGTTATACTGTAGAAGAATTATAAATATATGGAATTTAAAATCTTGACACAAAAAGGTTTAAGTAGGGATTTATGAAAATTTTATTTATACATGGTTGGTTTCATTCTTCAAAAATATATCAAAAACTTGCAGATATTTTAGATTGCAAGGAGAGTTTGCTTGTAGATTTGCCAGGATTTGGCGAAAACAAATACGAATATGACGTTGAAAATATAGAAATCGAGCATATTAAGTATATTCAAAAGATATTGCGAGAAAATAATATTGATGTTGCGATTGCTCATTCATTTGGGTGTAGAATTTTACTAAAATCGCTAGAAAATAAAGATGAATTTAAAAATATTAAATGTATTTTGCTAAATCCAGTTTACGGAAAGAATAAATACATAAAAAATCTTGGAAATAGAGAAAAATTAGTATATCCATTAATAAAAAATATATGCGAAGCACCAAATTATTTAACAGACTTACCAGTGAAGATTGGGTGCTTATTTACAATAAATAAATGGGAATGCATAGATGATGTTGTTTTAGAAAGTGTGTATAAAAGCGACCCACGAGTTGCAACGAAAATTTTAGATATTATGGCGACTACGGAGTTTTATACGGATAAAAGTCGTGTTTTAAATGAAATACACATGATATATTCGACAAAAGATAGAGCAATTTGCAAGGAATGTTTTAAAAATTTGGAAAAAGACTTAAATCCTATGGTATATGTCTTTGAAAACAGTGGACATACGTTGGTTTTAGAGGATTTTAACAGACTTGTAAATGTTATACAAGAAATTTTAGATATAAATAAAAAAACTGACAAAAATTATGTTTAATATATTAGAAATAGAAAGAAAGGCGATTTTTTGTGGAAAAATTAGATTATTTTAAAAGACTATTTGAAAATCACAAATACCCATGCTTTGTTGTAGATGCAAAAACAAAGGAAGTAGTATATATAAATTATAAATTAGCAAATATTTTGGCTGAGGGCTATGAAATTATAGGGAAAAAACACGTAGAAATATTAAACGCTAGTAATATTTCTGTGCTTGAGGCTGATGAACTAAACTGGAATTTTGAAGAAACTTTAGAAATAGAAGTTTTTGATAAAAACGAAAACAAAGGATATAGAGCAATTTATACTCGAATTGCAAATAAAACAGCTGTATTTTGCGAAATGATGCCTATTGCCTTAGACGGAAATGTAAATTATAACTTTGAAGAAACAATTTCACGCTGTATGGCTGTAATAAAAGACGAAACAAGCGATAATCATGCATATGATTTGCTAGAAATTTTAGGCGAATTTTATGAGGCGAAGAGAACTTATTTTTATAAATTGGATATACGAAATAATGCGATGGTGCCTATTGAGCAGTGGAGATGCGACGGAGAGGCTATAGAGGCCCCTGTTCTTCACACACAAATGAAACCTGAAAAGTTTTTAGAGTGGTTAGCACTTCGTAATGAAGTAAATATCATAGATACATCAAAAACAAATGTAACATATGATGAAAATTCTGTAGAGGCAGAGGTTTTAGATGCTTTTTTACTAGAAAATGTAATTGTGTCTGTAATTGAGAACGAAAATAAATTTCCACATGGGATTATTATCGTTTGTGATAGAGAAAATACGAGAGCACCACTTAGATTGCTACAAGTAGTTAGTAATTTTTTAGAAAAAGAAGTTACAAATACTACAAATCAAGCCAATTTGCGTGAACTTATGGAAAAAGATGTTCTTACATGTTTTTACAATAGAAATTTTTATGCGAAAAAGATTATAGATTTAGAAGCTGAATTACCAAAAACTTTGAGCGTATTTTTTGCAAATGTAAATGGTCTTCGCAAAGTTAATGGTGAATATGGATATTCTCATGGTGATAGCCTTATAAAATTAACAGCAGAAAGTTTGCTTTTTCATTTTGAAAATGTTGGATATAGAATATCTGGCGACGAATTTATTATTTTTGTAGAAAACTTAGAAAAGTCGGAATTTAACAAATACGTTGATGCTTTGCAAAAAGAACTTAAAAATGCAGATTATCCACTATATTCAATAGGTTATGCGTTTGGAGAGGGTAATTTTAGTTGTTCTCAGCTTATAAACGAGGCTGATACTGTAATGTATATTAATAAACAAGAATATTACAAAACTTCTAACAGAAAATACGATGAAATTTCAGATAAAACACTTAGCGAATTGTTGTCATATATTGAAAATGATGAATTTATGGTATATTTACAGCCACAAATACGTTTAAGCGATAATACACTGCACGGTGCAGAGGCTTTGGTGCGTAGATTTGATAAAACTAATCAAAAAATGGTTTTTCCAGACCAATTTATTGCGATGTATGAGAAAAAATCAGTAATTCGACATGTAGATATTTTTGTAATAGAAACTGTTTGTAAATTACTTAAAGAGTGGATAGATAAGAATGTAATTATACCGATTTCGGTAAATTTAAGCCGTGTAACTTTGCTAGAATATGGAATTGTAGACACTGTAGCAAACATTTGTGATAAATATGAAGTGCCACATTCGTTACTTGTTATAGAAGTAACTGAGCGTGTTGGGATTATTGAAAACAACGTAGCCTCGGACCTTATAAACGAGTTTAAAGATAAAGGTTTTAGCATATCTTTAGATGATTTTGGGTGTGCGTATTCAAATATAGTAACACTTGCACAAATCGAGGTTGACGAAGTTAAAATTGACAAAAGTTTAGTAGATAACATAACTTCTAGCGTGAAAAATCGTATTTTAGTTAAAAATATGCTTACAATGTGTAATGAATTAGACGATACTGCGACTTTAGCAGAGGGAATCGAATATGAAAATCAAGTGGATTTATTAACCGAATTGAATTGTCACTTAGGGCAAGGATATTTCTACTCTAGACCTGTTACGGTTACAGAATTTTTTGATAAATATGTGCAGTAAAATTCAGAGTTAATTCATAATTATTATAGTAAAAAGCATTGTAATTATTAAAGAAATATGGTACAATAATTAGTAATAACAATGGAGTTATTTCATGCAAATTTATGACGAGTTTGCATGTTATAACTCTGTTTTTTTATATTTATTTTAAGGGAGCTATTAATATGGAAAGAAAAACATTATATTCAAAGCAATTTGAACACGATGCGTGTGGTATAGGTGCTGTAGTATCTATTGATGGCGTTCAAAGTCATAAAGTTGTATCTGACGCATTGACTATAGTAGAAAAATTAGAACACAGAGCTGGTAAAGACGCAACTGGTGAAGTTGGCGATGGCGTTGGAATAATGGTGCAAATTTCGCACAATTTTTTTAGCAAAGTTGTAAAGAATTTTGAAATTGGTGAAGAAAGAGATTACGGCGTTGGTATGTTCTTTTTCCCGAGTAATGAAAAAGCTTGCGAAGATGCAAAAATCGTTTTCGAAGAAATTGTAAAAGAAAACGATGCAGAATTTTTAGGTTGGAGAGAAGTTCCAACAAATCCTGCAATTTTGGGAAAAAAAGCTTTAGATGCAAAACCAAGTATTTTGCAAGCATTTATAAAACGTCCAGAAAATTTGAGCCAAGGTTTAGATTTTGACAGACTTTTATATATTATTCGCCGTCATTTTGAGAAAAAAGTAGAGGGTGCGTATGTTCCAAGCTTGTCTTCTCGTACGATAGTTTACAAAGGAATGTTTTTAGTAGAACAACTTCGTGAATTTTAC
The DNA here is from genome assembly GCA_044426355.1 of Clostridia bacterium. Classification (GTDB taxonomy): domain Bacteria; phylum Bacillota; class Clostridia; order Oscillospirales; family Butyricicoccaceae; genus CAYJLC01. Next base: position 44,771 of record JAWXUO010000007.1, read on the forward strand.
CTTGATTTAAAAGACGAGGAATATATCAGTTCAATGGCTATGGTTCACTCTCGTTTTTCAACAAATACAAACCCAAGTTGGCAAGCAGCACACCCAAATAGAGTTATTTTGCATAATGGAGAAATCAACACAATTCGTGGTAATGCAGACCGTATGCTTTCTCGTGAATCTTCGATAAAATCTAAGGTTTTAAGTGATGTAGAAATGAAATCTGTTTTCCCGATTATCTCGGGTGGAACATCAGACTCTGCGATGCTTGATAATACTTTAGAATTTTTATACATGAATAAAATGCCACTTCCACTAGCAGTAATGCTTACAATTCCTGAGCCGTGGCAAAAAAATACAAGCATAAGCCAACTAAAACGTGACTTTTATCAATATAATGCAACTATGATAGAACCATGGGACGGACCTGCTGCAATTTTATTTGCAGATGGGGATATAATGGGTGCAACGCTTGACAGAAATGGTTTGCGTCCATCAAGATACTATATCACAACGGATAATATGCTTATTTTATCGTCAGAAGTTGGAGTTTTAGATATTCCAGTAGAAAAAGTTGTAACAAAATCTCGTTTAGAACCTGGTAAAATTTTAATTGTTGATACTGTTGCTAAAAAAGTTATTGCAGATGATGAATGTAAAAATGACTATGCAACAAGAAAACCATATGGCGAGTGGCTAAGAAAAGGGCTACTTTCTATGTCGGATATTAATATATATCGTGCAAAATCTGAAAAATATACTGCTTTTGAAAGACAAACTTTATACAAAGCATTTGGATATAATTATGAAGATATAAAAGGTATTATTTTGCCAATGGCAGAAAATGGTATAGAACCGACTGCAGCGATGGGTACAGATGTTCCTTTGGCTGTGCTTGCTCGCACACATCAACCACTTTTTAAATATTTCAAACAATTATTTGCTCAAGTTACAAATCCACCGATAGACTCACTTCGTGAAAAAATCGTGACAGATACAACGATTTATATTGGTTCAGATGGAAATCTGCTAAACCATACGGAAGATAATTGCGTTGTTTTTGAAGTAGCAAATCCTATCATACAAGAAAATGAAATGCATAAAATAAAATCTCTAAATAGACCTGGTTTATGTGCAAAAACTATTTCGATTTTATATGATAAATCTAAAAATTTAGAACAAGCTGTAGAAGATTTATATGAAACTATAGACAAAGCTTTTGATGACGGATTTAATATATTTATTTTGTCTGACCGTGGAGTAACGGAAGATACAAAGACAATTCCGTCACTTCTTGCTGTGTCGGCTGTAAAACAGCACCTTATTAGAAATAAACGCTACACTTTTTCGTCTATTGTGCTAGAAAGTGGCGAGCCACGAGATGTGCATCAATTTGCAACACTTATTGGATATGGTGCGAGTGCAATTTTCCCATATTTAGCACACGAATGTATCGCAGACCTTATCGAAACTAATGTTTTAACTAAAGACTACAAAGATGCAATTGCAGATTATAACAATGCTGTTATCAACGGAATTGTAAAAATTAGTGCAAAAATGGGTATTTCTTGCATTCAATCGTATCATTCGTCGCAAATTTTCGAGGCTATCGGATTAAATCAAAAAGTTGTTGATAAATATTTTACAAATACGTTTACGCCAGTTTCTGGTATAGGACTTGACGAGATAGAAAAAATTTATAATGCGTATCACGAAAAAGCCTTTGAATCAGACGAAGTAGAAAATGCTTTTGATAGCGTTGGTTTTGCGTCTATGCGTAAAGATGACCAAAAAGAGTCGCATTTATACAACCGTGAAACTATGGTTAAACTTCAGCAGTCAACACGAGAAGGCGACTATGCAAAATATAAAGAATATGCTAATATGGTAAACGATGAGCATAAACCACACACATTAAGAGCGTTGCTAGATTTTGATACATCTGCAAAAATTTCTATAGACGAAGTAGAGCCAGCTTGCGAAATTGTAAAAAGATTTAAAACAGGAGCGATGTCTTATGGCTCAATATCTATCGAGGCACACGAATGTATGGCGATAGCTATGAACACTCTAGGTGCAAAATCAAACTCTGGTGAGGGTGGAGAGCGTCCTGACAGATTTAAAACTATTAAAAATTCAGCTATAAAACAAGTAGCTTCTGGACGTTTTGGCGTAACTAGTGAATATTTACTAAGTGCAAAAGAAATTCAAATAAAACTTGCACAAGGTGCAAAACCAGGTGAGGGTGGACATTTACCAAGCCAAAAAGTATATCCATGGATAGCAACAACACGTCACTCAACTCCAGGTGTAACTTTAATTTCGCCACCTCCACACCATGATATTTATTCTATCGAAGACTTAGCACAGCTAGTTTATGACCTTAAAAACGCAAATCAAGATGCTTTAATTTCTGTAAAACTTGTTTCAGAAGCAGGCGTTGGTACGGTTGCAGCAGGGGTTGCAAAATCTGGTGCAGGCTTAATTTTAATCTCTGGTTATGATGGTGGTACAGGAGCTGCTCCTCAAAGTTCTATCAATGATACGGGACTTCCTTGGGAGCTAGGACTTGCAGAAACGCACCAAACTTTAATTAAAAATGGCTTGCGTGATAGCGTAGTTATCGAAACTGACGGTAAGCTTATGACAGGCCGTGATATTGCTATTGCAACACTTTTAGGTGCAGAAGAATTTGGATTTGCCTCAGCTCCACTTGTTACAATGGGTTGTATGATGCTTAGAGTTTGTAATTTGGATACTTGTCCGTTTGGTATTGCAACGCAAAATGAAAAACTTCGTGCAAGATTTAAAGGAAAGCCTGAATATGTAATTAATTATATGATGTTTGTTGCAGAGGAACTGCGAGAAATTATGGCAGACTTAGGGTTTAGAACTGTTGAAGAAATGGTAGGGCAGTCGCATAAATTAAAACCACGTGCAAATATCGCTGAAAATAAATACGCAGATATAGACTTATCGGCGATAATTCAGTTTGTTGGAGAAGAAAATACTACGTTTAACCATGAAAAACTATTCGACTTTAAACTAGAGGAAACTTTGGACAATAGAGTGATACTAAAAGAATTTGAAGATGCACTCGAAAATGGCACAAAACATGCTATCGACATTGATGTTACAAGTACTGACCGTACTTTAGGTACTATTTTTGGTTCAAAAGTAACACAAAAATTCGGAACATCATTACCAGAGGATACTTTCACGATAAATTGCACAGGTGGTGCAGGGCAGTCTTTCGGAGCGTTTTTACCAAAAGGCGTAACGCTTAATTTATATGGCGACTCGAACGATTATATCGGAAAAGGTTTATCAGGTGGTAAAATAGTTGTAACGCCACCGTCAGGCAGTGTGTTTAAAGCTTCTGAAAATGTGATAATCGGTAATGTTGCATTTTACGGTGCAACATTACC
>JAWXUO010000054.1:0-12089 GCA_044426355.1 Clostridia bacterium
CTCTTTCCTTTGCAAACTTCGCACGGAACATAAATATCTGGTAAAAAGTGCATTTCAATTTTTAATAAACCATCTCCAGAACACGCCTCACAGCGACCACCTTTTACATTAAAAGAAAATCTACCGTTTGTATATCCACGCATTTTTGCGTCATTTGTATTTGCAAAAATTTCTCGAATATCCGTAAATACTCCTGTATAAGTAGCAGGATTTGAGCGTGGTGTTCTACCTATTGGCGATTGGTCTATATTTATAACTTTGTCTAAATTTTCTATTCCTAAAATTTCTTTAAATTCTGCTGGACGATTTTTCGCACCATTTAGCTCATGTGCAAGTTTTTTATATAAAATTTCGTTAATAAGACTAGATTTCCCAGAGCCTGACACCCCAGTTACACAAGTGAATATACCTAAAGGAATTTTTACGCTAACATTTTTTAGATTATTAGCTTTTGCACCACGAATTTCTAAAAATTTTCCGTTGCCTTTTCGTCTTTCCTCGGGTACTTCTATCATTTTTCTGCCACTTAAATACTGCCCTGTTAAAGAATTTTCATCTTTTAAAATTTCGTCTACAGTCCCCTGAAATACAACATTCCCTCCATGAACTCCAGCACCTGGACCTATGTCTATAATGTGGTCTGCAACAAACATAGTATCTTCATCGTGTTCTACAACGATAAGTGTATTTCCTAAGTCACGCAGTTTTTCTAGAGTTCCTAACAGTTTTTCGTTATCTCTTTGATGTAAGCCGATAGATGGTTCGTCTAAAATATATAAAACACCCATAAGATATGAGCCAATTTGCGTAGCTAAACGTATTCTTTGGCTCTCTCCACCTGATAATGTTCCCGCTGAGCGAGAAAGCGTTAAATATTCAAGCCCAACTCTTGTTAAAAAACCTAAGCGTTCACGAATTTCTTTTAAAATTCTGTCTGCTATCATCAAATCATTGCCAAAAAGCTCTAAATTATTTATAAAATCTAGTGCTTCGTCTATAGATTTATTACAAAAGTCTGCGATATTAATATCACCTACAGTTACAGCTAAAATTTCTGGTCTAAGTCTAAAACCATTACAATGAGGACACGCATTTGCACTCATAGAATTTTCTATTTCCGAACGCATAAATTCGCTCGTTGTTGTTTTATATCTTCTTTCAAGATTTGTAACAACACCCTCAAAAGTTTTGCTCATCGTCATTATTTTGCTACCTTTTTGATATAAAAGGTCTAGTTTTTGACGTTTTGTGCCATATAATAAGGCATTTATTGCATCATCGGACATATCTTTTATTTTTGTGTTTAAATCAAATCCGAAAACATCTCCTAAAGCTGTGTAATACATATGAGCTATCGAGCCTTTGTCTGGAATTGTCCACCCACTAGCAGTAATTCCACCCTCTTTTAGCGATAAATTTTTATTTGGCATAATGCGTTCAGGATCGATTTTTAACAAAGTTCCAAGCCCTGCACAAATAGAACACGCACCATAAGGATTGTTAAAACTAAACATACGTGGCGATAATTCTTGCATTGAAATCGAGCAATCATCGCAAGCATAATTTTGCGAAAACACTATATCTTCGCCATCTATAATATTTATGATAACTACGCCATCTGCTAAATTTAGTGCTGTTTCTACAGAATCTGAAATTCTGCCTTTTGACTCATCTTTTACGATTATTCTATCTATAATAATATCAATATCGTGTTTTTTAGTCTTCGCCATTTTAATCTCTTCTGAAAGCTCGTAGACCGTGCCGTCTACTCTCGCACGAACATAACCATCTTTTAAAGCTTTTTCTAAAATTTTTGTATGTTCGCCTTTTTTACCTTTTATAACAGGAGCTAAAATTTGTATTCTAGTTTTTTCGCCTAAAGCTAAAACTTGGTCTACAATTTGGTCTAAGTTTTGTTTTTTTATAACTTTTCCACAATTTGGACAGTGTGGCACACCAATTCTCGCCCATAAAAGACGTAAATAGTCATATACTTCTGTAACTGTTCCTACTGTTGAACGTGGATTTTTTGAAGTTGTTTTTTGGTCGATAGAAATAGCAGGCGATAGCCCCTCGATATACTCAACATTTGGTTTTTCCATTTGTCCTAAAAACTGTCTTGCATAAGCTGATAAAGACTCTACATAACGTCTTTGCCCCTCTGCATAAATTGTATCAAATGCAAGAGATGACTTTCCTGAGCCTGAAATCCCTGTTATTACTACAAGTTTATCTCTTGGTATTTCTATATCAATATTTTTAAGGTTATGTTCTTTTGCACCTTTTATAATTATATTTTTTGTCATTTTTATTACCTGTCTTAAATTTATTCATTTAAACTTTTTATTTGGTCACGAATTTTTCCTGCAAGCTCAAATTCCAGCATAGATGCAGCTTCTTTCATTTGGCGAGTAAGTTCTGTAATCATGCGTTCTTTTGCGTTTTTATCCATTTTTTTCTTAGCATTAGAACTTGGAAGTTTGTTATCCATAGAAATTTCTATAATATCACGTACTTCTTTTTTAACAGTTTTTGGTGTAATTCCATGTTTTTCGTTATGTGCCATTTGAATTTCTCGACGACGATTAGTTTCTTTTATCGCTCTATCCATAGATGGCGTTATTTTATCTGCATACATAATAACTTTGCCGTTTTCGTTTCTTGCTGCACGTCCAATAGTTTGAACTAAAGATGTTTCCGAACGCAAAAATCCCTCTTTATCTGCATCTAAAATGCATATAAGCGTAACTTCTGGTATGTCTAGTCCCTCACGCAAAAGGTTTATACCTATTAGAACATCATATACGCCAAGTCTTAAATCTCTAATAATTTGCATACGCTCGATAGTTTTAACGTCATGGTGCATATAGCTTACTTTAACTCCTGCTTCTCGTAGGTAATTCGTTAAATCTTCTGCCATTTTTTTCGTCAAAGTTGTAATTAAAGTACGCTCTTTTTTCTCGATTCTTGTGTGTATTTCTTCTAGTAAATCATCAATTTGGTTTTCTATAGGTCTTACAAAAATTTCAGGGTCTAGCAGTCCTGTTGGTCGAATTAATTGCTCTACAATTTGCGTTGAATTTTCTTTTTCGTAGCTTGCAGGAGTTGCCGAAACATACACTGTAGTCGGCATTTTATTCTCAAATTCTGCAAAATTCAAAGGTCTATTATCAAATGCAGACGGTAGCCTAAAGCCGTTTTCAACTAAAGATTCTTTTCTTGCTCTATCGCCAAAATACATACCACGCACTTGTGGTAGCATAACGTGTGATTCATCTACAAAAAGCATAAAATCTTTCGGAAAATAGTCTATTAAAGTAAAAGGCGTTGACCCTACTTTCCTACCAGAAAGCACCCTTGAATAATTTTCTATACCACTACAAAAACCGATTTCTTGTAGCATTTCCATATCGTAATTTGTTCTTTGAGTAATTCTTTGTGCCTCGACAAGCTTTTCTTGGTCTATGAAAAATTCTTCACGTATCGCCAGTTCTTTTTTCACTTCTTTAACAGCACTTTTAATTTTATCAGCTGTTGTTACATAATGCGATGCAGGGAAAATTACAGCATGGTTTAGTGTTCTGCGTGATGCACCTGTAATTAAGTCAAATTCGGTTATTTTATATATTTCGTCAAATTCTAGTTCTATGCGAATTGCATAGTCATCTGTATTTGCAGGGTGAATTTCTATAGTATCCCCACGAACACGAAAGCGATTTCTATCAAAAGCAATATCGTTTCTTTCATATTGTATATCTGTAAGTTTTCTTAAAAGTTTTTCTCTTGTATATTCCATTCCAGAGCGAATAGATAGCACTAAATTTTCATAGTCTACAGGGTCACCTAAAGAATAAATACAAGATACCGACGCTACAATAATTACGTCTTTTCTTTCAAAAAGTGCTGCAGTTGCCGAGTGACGTAAACGGTCTATTTCATCGTTTACTTTAGAGTCTTTTTCGATATATGTATCTGTCGATGCAATGTATGCTTCTGGTTGATAATAATCGTAATAAGACACAAAATATTCCACGGCATTATCTGGAAAAAACTCACGAAATTCCGAGCAAAGTTGTGCTGCAAGCGTTTTATTATGTGCTAAAACTAAAGTTGGTTTTTGCACTCTTTCTATAATATTTGCCATTGTAAAAGTTTTACCAGAACCAGTAACCCCAAGCAATGTTTGCTCTTTTTGCCCCTGTTCTATCCCTTTTACCAACGCATCTATAGCTTTTGGCTGGTCACCTGCTGGTTTATATTCCGATTTTATTTTAAACTCTGCCATAAAGCACCTCGTTTTAATTATGTAAGGGCAAAGCCCATTTATTATTATATCATAAATAATATTATTTTTCAATACTACATAGTAAGTGTTCCTGTTTCGTCTTCTATTAAAATTAATATATTTTGAATTTGTCCTGTTTTTGCATTTACATATACTATATAGTTGTCTTGATTTTCATTTTGACACTTAAATTCGTATACTAAAACTTCATTTTGCCCACTTGATGGGATAATCGCCATTCCCTCGCTTACAATTTCTAGTTTACTCGATACTACTTCACGAGCTTTTGATAGAGATATTTCCTCTGTTAAATCTTCTCGCTCTGTGTGGCTCATAATATATCCACGAGCCTCGACACCAGCTAGAGTTCCATCGTCTTTATAAATTTCAATTTTTAATAAATCAGGATATAGCACAACACCATCTTGAGTGAATGCAAAATTAATAGTAACCGTGTCTTTTAGGTCTATATAATACGTTTCTATAATATTTATATATCCTTTTTCTATTAGCATATTTTTTGCAATTTCTACGCATTGTTGTGCGTTTAGCGTGCTTTCGCTTACCTCTCTATAATTTATAAAGTTTAAAATATGCCCACCTTTTATAGTTACATCTATAGAAATTTCGTCGTCCTCTTTTGAACTTTGAAATTTATACACTGGTATTTGACCATCTATTTGAGATATAAACAAAACATTTTCTGCTGGTGTTTGCAAAAACTCTGCAACTTTATTTTGTGCTTGTTCTTTAGAAATTTCGTATTCATCTTTTAAAAATTCTGGCTCTAGTTTATTTATATGAGATGAAAACGGACCATCATAAATCAAAGTAGCAAATTCTTGTGCTTCTGGTTCGATTTCGCTATCTAGTTCGCTTTTTTCTAAATTTTCTACTTCGTCAAAATTGTCAAATACGTTAACTCTTAAAATATATTCTTCTATATCTCCACTATTATATAGCGTTTTTATATCCGAAAGTTCCTGTGAAAGTTCATCAGTTTTTTTCGCTAACATTTCTATATTGCTCTGTTCATCATTATCTAAATCATCTCCGTTTGCAATTTTTTTCATCATGGCTAAAGAATAATCCCCAACCGTTGATATAAATTGATACGTTTCTGCCATATCATTGTTTACATTTGGTAGTTGTGCAAGATTTGACTTTGCAGTTTCTGACAAACTATAAACTTCTGCAAGCATTGATATAGAATATGACGGCGTTGTTGAATATACACTTTTTGAAAGTGCTGTATTCATTTTCGACACACTAGACACAAGCTCCGAAAAAGCTCTGTCGCTATCAAACTTTAAACTTGTGCTTGAAGTATCGTTCAAATCATGAAAATAGATTGAAAAACCTATTGCAACTACTAATGCTGATGATAAAATTATTGTACTTTTTTTCATTATGTCCTCCAAAATTACAGCTATTAAAAGCAAATTTGCTATATAGGCAATACCTCATAACTACCATCTATGATTTCGCACATAATTTATTTGCATATTTCTAGTCATATTTCACAAAAATACTCACAAATAAATTATAATCTGTGTTTTTATTTTATATGTCAAAAAATCTGACTAAATAACTTAAATACGATAGTTGTGAGGAATTGCCTATAGCTATATTTTGTCAAACTTTTAAAAATATATGCAAAAAAACATCTCAAAAAAGATGTTTTTTATTTGTTAGTTATTAAATTCGTCTATCTTTAAAACTGAAATTTTATTTGTATTACAAAAATTTATTAAACCTTCGATATTTGTAGCTTTTGTTAAATTTACAGAAACCGACGTTTTCGTGCTTTTCGTTAAATCATTTAAGGTATAACTTCTATAATCTAGGTCTAAATTCTTGTAGCTACTTTCTTCTATTTTTTCTACTTCTTCGCTATTTTCAATATATACCAATCTCGTTTTTATTCCAAGTGTTTGAAAAATCTTTTCGTTTATTTCGTTTATGTATTCATCTACATTTTCTGTTTGAACTGGTACATAAATTCCTATAGCATGATTTTTTATATATGCATATCTTATAATTTCGCTATCTAAAAAAGAATTTTCTGAAACATAATATGTTATTTTATCTTCGTCAAACATATCTACCTGTTGTTTAGTTAAAGTTTCTATAAAAACTGGCTTTATGTTTTGTATTTTAATCACTTCTTGCTCTGGCGTTGCTTGTGGGACAGTAACCGTAGGTGTTTCTGAAGATGTTAAGCTCTTATATGCAATATCTGCTAAAGTTTTAAAAACTTCGTTTGATAAATTTGCACTGCTACTTGAAATTCGTATAGTTTCGGTTAGCGATGTTATTACCGAATATTCTAGACCAAAAATTCCACATATAATTTGTGCAGGTATATATATTTCGCTTCCTCTATAAAAAACTGGTCCTGTGTATATATTTAAATTTTCGTCACGTATAGTCCCTGTTGTTATATCAATAGTTATGATGTGGTTTGTGTTATATAGCGTTAAAATTTGTCTATCTGCACTATAAATTGTAGAAATGCCTAAATCTCGTGAAAAAATTGTGTACGGAACGCAAATTCTTCCAGAAAACATAACTGGTTCTGTGCCATACTGATAGTCTAAAACCTTATCGTTTATACCAGTTAGACGAACCGATGTATTTGCATTAGCACTAAAACCTAAAAATATTACGCAAACTAGCACTATGCTAATAAATTTTTTCAATATTATCACCTTTAATTTCAAATTAAGCAGTTGCCTGCTTTTAAGGCAACACCTCATAACTATAATGGTTAAAATTTTTAGATAAATTTTTCGTTAATTTGTGCAAAAATTACGCAGTAATACTTTCGTCTTGCAAGTGATTTTCGTGCGACGTTACGGAAAATTTGCAAAAAAGTTGACTATTAAGGCGTGAGCCGTTAGTTGTGAGGTGTTGCCTTAATATATTTTAACACAAAAAAACAAAAATTAAAAGTCTTTTTTATATATTTTCGTAAATAACAAAATTGCTTAAATTTCGTATTTTTTTGGTTAAAATAATGAAATTAAAAAATTTAAAAAAATTTTTAAAAATTTAATGTTTTTTATATTTTTTTATGATATACTAGTTTTAGAAATTATTATACTTTATTTAAAGGAGTGTTTATATACATGACTTCGGTTAACGCTATTATTTTAAATAAAAAGCCTCTCAATTATGAGATACTTTTTAAAAAAATATCATCTTATATTGAGATTGCTCTTAAATCCTCGGATATAAGCAATATTTTTTACGCTGACGATTTTGACAGCATAGACTCTGAAAAACAAAATTGTGACTATCTTTTATTTATAGATAGTGTTGTTCCAGAAATTGTAGAATATGATTCCCTTGTCGATTTTCATATTAAAAACAAAAACGATATTTCTTATTTTATGACTGATGCACATTCGCACACAGATGGTATTATTTATGACAAAGAAAATAAGCCTTGTGGTTTTGGTTTAACAGAAAGTGGAGCAAAGCTTGATATTTTCATCGTTTCTAAAAAAACTTTTTGCAAAGAAATTTTAGAAAATCCATTTAATTATAAATTAGGTTTTTTTAACGTTGCAGAAAGCACAGTAGTCGAAAATCCTGCTGATGTTTTAACTCTTACTGAGGATTTTCGTGAAACGATAAATTACTCACACTTAAACAACGAAGTTTTTATTATGGATATGAATACTACGTATATTTCTTCTGGTATAGAAATTGGCGAAAATACTCAAATTTTGCCAAACACAATAATTCGTGGTAATACCAAAATCGGAGCAAATTGCATACTTGGTCCTAACACTGTTATCGAAAATATGCAAATTGGTGACAATGTTAAAATAAACTCCTCTCAAGCTTTCGATAGTATCATAGATGACAATACTACCGTAGGTCCTTTTGCTTATATTCGTCCTGAAAGTAATATTGGAAAAAATGTAAAAATCGGCGATTTCGTTGAGATAAAAAAATCTACTCTAGGCGAGGGTACTAAAGTTTCACACCTAACTTATATAGGCGATGCTACTGTCGGTAAAAATGTAAACTTCGGTTGTGGCTCAGTAGTTGTAAACTACGATGGTTATAACAAATATCAAACCGTTGTAGAAGATAATGCTTTTATCGGTTGTAATACAAACTTAGTTTCACCTGTAAGGGTAGAAAAGGGTGCTTTTACAGCTGCAGGTTCTACAATAACTAGCGATGTTTTAGAAAATTCGCTCGCTGTAGCTCGTACAAAACAAAAAAACATCCCAGACTGGGCATCTAAATTTCGTTCATTAAAAGAAAAAACAAAATAATAAGTTACATTAAATTGGAGGATAAACTCAATGATATCTCACGGTAAAGAAATTAAAATTTTCGCTGCAAATTCACATGTTAATTTAGCAAAACAAATTGCAAATTGTCTGAATATGTCGCTTGGCAACTCTAGTGTTTCAACATTCTCAGATGGTGAAATTTCTATAACAATCGGCGAATCTGTTCGTGGTTGCGACGTTTTTTTTATTCAATCTACTAACGCACCTGTAAATGATAATCTCATGGAATTATTAATCATGATAGATGCTTGCAAAAGAGCTTCTGCTGGAAGAATTACTGCTGTAATGCCATATTTTGGCTACGCACGTCAAGACAGAAAAGCTAGAGCGAGAGACCCAATATCATCAAAACTTGTTGCTGATATACTTACAGCTGCAGGGGCAAATAGAATACTTACTATGGATTTACACGCACCACAACTTCAAGGATTTTTTAATATCCCTGTAGATAATATGTCGGGTATTTCCCTTTTAACTCCGTATTTAATCAAGAAATTTGGCACATCAAATCCTGATTTGGTTGTAGTATCTCCAGACCTTGGGTCTGTTACTCGTGCAAGACAATTTACAGACAGACTAGATTGTCCTTTAGCTATAGTTGACAAACGTCGTCCTATGGCAAATGTAAGCGAAGTAATGAATATTATCGGCGATGTTGCTGGAAAAAAAGTAGTCCTTGTAGATGACATAATAGACACTGCTGGCACTTTAGTAAACGCTGCAAATGCACTTATAGAAATGGGTGGAGCGACAGAAATTTATGCTTGTGCAACCCATGGTGTTCTTTCTGGAAACGCTATCGAAAAAATCGAAAATAGCATTATAAAAGAAGTTATTTTACTTGATACTATAGCTCTTACTGATGATAAAAAATCCGACAAAATACAACAAGTGCCAATCGCACCTGTTTTAGCTGAAGCTATTGCTCGTATTTATGAAGAAAAAGAAATTTCAAGCTTATTTAGATAATTTATGGATTTTATTATTGTAGGTCTTGGAAATATTGGACAAAAATACGAAAACACGAGGCATAATGCAGGATTTATCGCTATTGATAAAATCGCTAGTGATTATAATGTAAAAATTGACAAACTAAAGTTTAAAGCATTAACAACGAGCATAAATATAGGAACAAACAAGGTTTTACTCATGAAACCACAAACTTTTATGAATTTATCTGGCGAAAGCGTTGTAGAAGCTGTAAATTTTTATAAAATTCCACCAGAAAATGTTATCGTTTTAGTAGATGATATTTCACTTGATATTTCTAAAATGCGTATTCGTTCTAAGGGTTCACACGGTGGACAAAACGGACTTCGCAATATCAGTTTACACTTGTCAACGGATAATTATCCACGTATAAAAATAGGTGTCGGAGCAAAACCACACCCAGATTACGACCTTGCTGATTGGGTTTTATCTACCTTTAAAAATGATGAAATTAAGGAAATTGAAAAAATTTCTCAAAATTGCGTAAAAGCATGCGAATTTATCATAAACGGAGATATGCAAAAAGCTATGTCATCTTTTAACTAAACAAAAAGCTCTACCGTAAGCAAATTTGCAATGGATAGAGCTTTTTTCATTTAATTTTTAGCCGAAAACTATCATAAACACACCTAAACAAGTAAGTACAACACCTGTTGCAAGGTTTAGTTTTTTAGCTGATGCTTTATTTGCATATGCCGAGCCTATTCTTGCAAAAATCAAAGTAAAAATCACGCAAAATGATAAAACTTTCAAATCTGGCACTGTATTGTGCAACGTAAAATGCGATAACGCCCCATATAAAGCTGTAAATGTCATAATAAATACACTCGTTCCGACAGCTGTTTTTAATTGATAACCAAGAACAGTTGTAAGCAGTATTAGCATCATCATTCCACCACCTGCACCAACAAAGCCACAGATAAGCCCGATAATCATTCCACATAACACAGGAGCTACAATTTTCGCCATACCATTAAAACTTCTAGGTTCTCTTGGTTTTTCTTCAGTAAAAGACTTTTTAATAAAATTTATACCCATTAAAAGTGATGCATAAACTGTTAAATCACCCATCGTAGACGGAGGCACTAAGCTTGCTATATATGCCCCTATTCCTGTAAAAATCAACACACTTACGAAAAGTGACACACTGCCTTTTATATCTATATTTTTATTTTTACCATAAGTATACGCCGATACTGCACTCGCAAGCACGTCAGACGCTAATGCAATCCCTATCGCCTCGTATGGATTCATATCTAAAAAAGTTATTAGCATAGGCGATATAACCACAGCTGCACTCATTCCAGCAAATCCTGTTCCAAGACCTGCCCCCATGCCTGCAATTAGGCATATTATTAATTCTGTCATTTCTATTCCCTCTCAAGATTTAAAGATATTTTTGTTAAAATATTTAAAAAAGCATCAACTTCTTCATTGCTTATGTCTTCAAAAGCAACTTTTCTAAAGTTTTTTGCACTTTCATTGTATCTTTCGATAACTCTTTCACTTTTTGATAAAAGTTTTAGATAAACTACTTTTTTATTTCCTTCACGCTGTTCTTTTTCAATATATCCTTCATTTAAAAGTTTTGTTATAGACGTGGAAATATGCGATTTTGAATATTCTTTTAAATTTAGAATTTCTGTAAATGTGTTACTTTCTGGACACCTATTTATAAAATCTAAAATTTCAAGTTCAAACATAGATAAATTCGTTTCTTTTACTAAATTTCCAAAATAGTTTTTTCTTTTTAATTCAATTTGATGAAATAATTTCTTTGCTCGTTCCATTTTCTCCCCCTTTGTTCTGCACAAAACTATTATAGTTCATTACCAAACAAAAGTCAATACTTTGAAAGAAAAAATCCACCGATATTTTTTAATCAGTGGATTTTTACATTATGCTTTATTTTTTATTTCTTCTAAAATATTTTTAATAAATTCATCTATAGGAACTTGCCCTAAATCGCCTTTGGAATGTGAACGAACACCTACAGAGTTTGCCTCAATTTCCTTATCACCTAAAACTAGCATATAAGGATTTTTTTCAAGCTGTGCTTCACGAATTTTATAGCCAATTTTCTCATTTCTAAGGTCAATATCCACACGAATACCTGCATTTTGAAGTTTTTCTGAAACTAAAAGTGCATATTCATGCTGACGTTCGCCGATAGGCAATATTTTTGCTTGCGTTGGAGCAAGCCATGTTGGAAAATTCCCTGCAAAATGCTCTGTTAAAATACCTATAAAACGCTCGATACTACCAAAAACAACACGGTGAATCATAATTGGACGATGTTTCTCGCCGTCTGCACCTGTATATTCTAGTTCAAAACGCTCTGGAAGTTGGAAATCAAGCTGAATTGTACCACATTGCCATGTTCTGCCGATACAATCTGTTAAATGGAAATCAAGTTTTGGACCGTAAAACGCACCGTCACCCTCATTTAATTTATATTCATAACCAAGCTCTGTAATAGCAACTTTGAGCATTCCTAA
>JAWXUO010000055.1:0-11990 GCA_044426355.1 Clostridia bacterium
CTTCACGTATTGCTTGAATTATAACTTGTTTTGCAGTTTGTGCTGCTATTCTTCCAAATTCTTTTGTTTGAATACTCATAGATACAATATCGCCATATTCTGCTTGTTTCATAACTTCACGAGCATCTTCTAGTGATACTTCTGTAATTGGGTCTTCTACAATGTCTACTACTTCTTTTTTACCATACATAGAAATCACTTTGCGTTGTGCATCATAATCTACATATACATTTTCTACTATTATGCCTACATTATCTTTTTTATATGCCGTAACTAAAGCCCCTGCTATTCTTTCTAGCATATAATCTACTTTTATACCTTTTTCTCTTTCAAGGTTTTCTAATTCTTCAAAAAAAGCTGCATTCATTTTCTAAATCACTCCTCTAAAATTTATATGTTAAACGTACTAATGCCACATCTGCTTTTGCATAAGTTTGGCTTTTTCCGTCTACGTTTATTGTTACACCGTCGTTATTATAGTTTTCTAATGTACCCTCAATATTTTTTACACCATCAATAGATTTGTAAAAACCGACATGTACAAGTGCTCCTATATTTTTTTCAAAATGCGATGGTTTTATTAGTTTTCTTTCTAATCCAGCCGAAGCTACACACAAGGTGTATGGTGGCATGCTGTCAAAAATTTTTGCGTCTAAAAGTGGGTCAACATATCTGCTTACTTTTTCGCAATCTTCTATAGATATTTCACGTTCGCCATCTAAATATATATTTAAACAGTATATAGAGCCTTCTTTTTCAAAATCTACGTCCCAAAGTTCTATACCAAGTTCGTTAATTTTTGGCATTGCAAGTTCTGATACTCTAGTACATATTTCTTTATTTTGCATTAACCTCTCCTTTGTCAATCAAAAAGAGTGGGTTTTGCTTCCCACTCTTAAATCTCACTATTCCTTTTATAAAACTATACCATAAATTTCATTTTTATGCAAGTCTTTTTAAGATATTTTTGAAAATTTTTATAAAAAGCAAAAAACACACCACTTTTCATGATGTGTTTATATTTTACTCGTTTAGATTTGAAGTTACTAAATTTACAAGAGCTGTTACTGCTTCTTGTGCATCTTCTCCATCTGCTGTAAGTACAATAGTTGTATCTTTAGTTATTCCTAAAGATAATATGCCTAAAAGACTTTTCGCATTTACGCTAACATCTTCTTTTTGCACTAAAATCGTGCTTTTAAATTCATTTGCCTTTTGTATAAAAAAAGTTGCTGGTCTTGCGTATAGTCCTACTTGATTTGTAACTGTTACTTCTTGCGTGAACATATAAACACCTCCCTAAAATAATATACTACGATTATACATACTATAATACATAATTTTTTACAAATAGTCAAGAAATAGTAAGCATTTTTTACAAAATTCATAATTTATAGCGTTTTATATGATTATAAGTCTTTTTTCATCTGCATTTTTGGTTATTTTTATGTTCACATCGTTACTTAAATGTAACCACTGTAACGCCATCTTCTCCCTCGCCATATTTTCCTGCACGATAAGATTTGATATGTTTGTTTGAACGCAAATGCTCTCGCACTGCGTTTCTTAAAACACCAGTTCCTTTACCGTGGATAATATATCCCTCTTCAATATTTGATAGAATCGACGACGAAATAAATCTCTCGACTTCTTCTATACCCTCAAGGCTGTCCATTCCACGAATATCAACTTCTCTTTTTATAGCGTCATTTCGCAAAGCACGAGTAGGTGCATTTTGTGGTACATGTTTTTTAGGTTTTGGCGTGTTAATCGGTTTTTGATTAAACAACTCTACTTCGTCTATATTTACAGTAATTTTTAAAATTCCCGCTTTACATACAAGTTTTCCTTGGCTATCGGGTGGAGTTATAACCGTTGCAATATTATTCGTTGCAAGAAGTCGAACTTCTACACCAATTTTTAGCTGGTCTTTCGTTGGTGTAATTGCGTTTTTCTTGCGTGCTTTTTGTAGTTTTTGAAGTTCTACTTCGCTTAGATTTTTGTTTATTTCTTGGCGTGCTTTGTTAATATTCGCTGTTTTAACGTCCTCTTTAGACATTTTTTTAAGGTTTTCTATTTCTTCAAAAGCAGTTCTTGATGCACGTTTCGCCTCATCTAGCAGTTTTAAAGATTGCAAGCGAGCTTTTTCTACCATTTCGTCATATTTTGCATTCGTAGAGTTTTCTTTTGCTTCTGCACGTTTTAATGCATTTTGTGCGATAACACGCATTTTTTCAGCTTCTTTTTTAAATTCTTGTGCTTTTAACTGGTCTTTTTCTAAATTTGCTATTATCGTTTCAAAACGATTATGCTCGCTAGACAACATAGACTTCGCATTATCTATAATACTATCCTCAAGCCCTAGCTTGCGTGAAATTTCAAACGCATTTGATTTACCTGGTGACCCTATAATTAAATTATACGTAGGGTTTAGCGTTTCCATATTAAATTCAAAAGACGCATTTTGTACGCACTCAGTTTCTAATGCATATAATTTTATATCCGAGTAATGCGTTGTAGCTAAAATTCTGCAAGAAAATTTTCTAGCATATTCTATAATAGCCACAGCTAAAGCCGACCCCTCTAAAGGGTCTGTTCCAGAACCAAGTTCATCAAAAAGCAATAAATCGCCTTTCTTACAAGTTTCTAATATTTTTATGATATTTGTCATATGCGAAGAAAAAGTAGAAAGCGATTCGCCAATACTTTGCTCATCTCCAATATCTGCATAAACAGTACCCATTATATATATTTCGCTACCATCATCAACTGGAATATGCATACCAAGGCTTGCCATCATAGTTAAAAGTCCTAACGTTTTAAGACAAACCGTTTTACCACCTGTGTTAGGCCCTGTTATAATCAACGTATCAAATTCTCCACCAATTTCAAGCGACACAGGGACTGCCGTTTTTCTTTCTAAAAGTGGGTGTACTGCATTTATTAAATTTGTATATCCGTTTTCTGTTAATACAGGTTTTGTAGCTTCCATAGATATTGCAAGTTTTGCCTTTGCAAAAATAAAATCAAGCTCTGTTAAAACCTCGTAATTTAGCCTTATATCAGATGCGATTTTTCGTATATCCAATGAGAACATTTTTAAAATTCTTTCGATTTCTCTTTGTTCATCATCAATTAAAATACGCAATTCATTATTTGCCTCTACAACTTCTGTAGGCTCTACAAACAAAGTTGCACCACTGCTCGACACATCATGAATAAGCCCAGTAACATCGCCTTTATGCTCTGATTTTACAGGAATTACAAAACGGTTATTACGAATTGTTATAAGGTTTTCTTGTAAAAATCTATTTTCTTTAGAAATCATTTGATTTAGATGTTCACGAGTTTTCGTGTTTAAATGCCTCATTCTACGGCGAATTTCATAAAGCTCGCTCGACGCTGTGTCTGCAATTTCTTCTTCGGATACAATAGCATTAAAAATAGAATTTTCTAGCTGTGCATCACTTTGTAAAAGAATAAAATATCTATCTAAAACCGTAGAATTTTCTTCGTGGTAAGAAGAAAGTTCCCTAGTTGTTTTTAAAATTAGTGCTATTTGCAAAAGTTCTTCGCAAGAAAGCGTTCCGTCAAGTTCTGTTCTTTTTATTGTGTTTTCAGGAGATATAATTCCATAAAAACTCGGTGCACCTTGTGTATTTAATAATTCTTTTGCACAGTCTACCTCGTCTAAAAGCGTTTGTACTTCTTCGTTATCATAGCAAGGCTCTATTTTTTGCGTGGCTTCTTTACCACCTTGCGTTATACATAATTCTTCTAAAAAATTAATAATTTTATCTACTTCTAGTTTATTTTTAAGCATTTTACCCTCCTTGTATAATCGTTTTGTAAAAATCCAAAGACTTGAATTTATATTCAGTTTGCTTTAAAACATATTCTTCACTCACTTTACTTAATATTTCAATATTATTTTCGTTTAGCTCAAAAGAATATAATTTTTGCACATCACACGTTAAAATATGATACATCGCACGAAGTATTCCCATAGATATTTCGTGCAGATACGGATTTTTTCCTACGCAATCACTACAACAAACCTGCCCCTGCATTGTATCAAAAAACGGAATTATGGTGTTGCTCGGTGCATTACAAATTCCACATTTATCTATAACTGGTGGAAATCCTGCAATCGACATTAACCTTATTTCTACTACGCTTTTTACTAGTGAAATATTCCTTTTTTGTTTAGAAATTGCATAGAGTGCCGAAATCAGCGTTCGAGTTGTGTCTTTGTTTGGAAAATCTGTGTCAGAAAGTTTTGATGCAAGCTGTAAAAAATATGAGCAAACAGCAAAACGTTCTATATCTTCCGTTATTTCAAAAAAACGCTCTATAACCTCAACGTCTTTTAATATGTATCTATCCTTGTTGAAAAAAAGTTCGAACTGCCCAAAAACAAATGTTCTCGCTCTGTTTATCAGTGGAGAATTTTTTCGTCTTACACCTTTGCAAAAAACAGAAATTTTCCCACTTTCATAAGTTAAAAGCGTGATATATTTATCATATTCTGCAAAATCTGTTTCTGAAATTATAATGCCTTTTACTTGTGTGTTCATAAATTCTCCGTTAAAATAATATTGCAAAACCATAAGTTCATGGCGAAAACTTAGTATTAATTTAATAATTTTCGCCATATTTAAAAAATTTTTACATATATCTATTTTTTTCGTCTTTTTTATCAGTTTTTTTATTTTTTACTTTTGAGTAAATTAAGTATGCTAAAGGGTCACCACTTGTTTTAAAAACATTCCAACAATTTTCTTCTTTCATAATAATCACCTCGTGGTTTTATTATGAGTTTAGGCTATTTTTATATACAATGTAAATTTTTCTTATTCATCATACCCAAAATTTCTCATTTGGTATAAATTATTTCTCCAACCCTCTTTAACTTTTACCCAAAGTTGCAAGTTAATTTTGCCTTCATACATTTTTTCAAGTTCATATCTTGCAGTCGAGCCTATTTTTTTAAGCAAAGCTCCTTTTTTTCCTATAATAATCCCTTTGTGGCTTTGTTTTTCGCAGAAAATCGTTGCCTCAATATCTATAATGCCATTATCTCTCTCGTTTAATCGTTCTATTACAACAGCTATACCGTGTGGAATTTCTTTTTCTAGCGAGTGTAACATTTTTTCTCTAATAATTTCTGCTATCAAAACTTTTTCTGGTTGGTCAGATGTCATATCATCTGGGAATAACGCAGGGCCTTCGAATGCATATTTTTCAAATTCTGCTAAAAGTTCGTTTAGTCCGTCTTTATTTATAGCAGACACAGGAATAATCGCCTCAAAATCGTGAGCTTGTCCATAAACTGCCATAATTTCTAGCAATTTTTCACGTTCTACCATGTCCATTTTATTTATAACTAAAATAGCAGGTAGTTTAAATTCTTTAATTTTATTTATAAGCTCTTGCTCAGGCTCTCCGATATTAGAAATAGGCTCTACTACTAAAGCTACCGTATCAACATCTGTTACAGCATCACGAACGATTTTCACCATAAAATCGCCAAGTCTACTTTTTGGGCTATGTAGTCCTGGTGTGTCCATAAAAATAAATTGCGTTTCGCCTTTGTTTAAAACTCCTGTAATTCTCGTGCGTGTAGTTTGTGGTTTACTTGAAACTATAGCTACTTTTTCGCCAACTAAAGCGTTTGTTAATGTCGATTTACCAACATTTGGACGACCTACTATAGATATTATTGATGCTTGTTTGATATTCATTTATTTTCTCCTTTAAAGATGAATAGTATGCAAATTGGCGTTATCATCGCTATAATGCATATATTTATAAGTGTAAAATTTTGTATAATAATTTGTGTTTTCGGTGCAAAAATCGCAATTCCTATTATAACGCAAGCTATAGCACTAACTAAAACAGCAGAAGCTGAAACGTCTTTCGTTGTTTTTATAAAAGAATTAAACTCAAAACCGTCTTTATTACATAAGTTTTCTATAGCTGTATTAATTAGCTCGCAAGACAAAACTTGCGATATACAAAGCATTAAAATTGCAAATTCCGTTAAATTTACTACTGCAAGGCATGAGAAAAAAACTACATACAAAACAGCTACTAAATGTATTCTAAAATTTCGCTCATGCTTTATGCAATGCGTTATGCCTTCATAGGCAAAAGCAAAGCTTTTTATAAGTTTTTGAAATTCATTTTTCATCTAGCAATCCCTAAATTTTCTAAAATTTCTTTTTCTTTTGCTCGCATAATATCGCCGTCTGTTTCGTTTTCTTCGTGGTCATATCCTAGAAGATGCAACACACTATGCACTGTTAAAAAAGCAAATTCTCGCTCGTTTGAATGACCAAACTCTTGTGCTTGTTCTAGTACCTTTTCAAAAGAGATAATCATATCGCCAAGCATTAAATTTCCTGTATCAAAATCTTTACACAGCTCAACATCTTCTAAAAACTCTCCGTTTTTACATTCTATCATAGGAAAAGATAAAACATCTGTAGCATAGTCTTTTTCTCTATATTGTAAATTTATCTCACGAATTTCTTCGTTTTTTACAATGCTTATATCAATATGACATTTTTGCGTTATATTATGATTTTCTAAAGTTTTTGTAGCTGTTTTAAGTATTATATCGCTAAACTCGCTTAAATTTTCATATTCAGTGTAAATTTCTATACTATGCATTTATTTTTCTCTTTCTATTCCTATATTTTCAAGTGTTTGTATATACATATTAAGGCTAATTAAATTATCTGTTACACTTTCTGTGTTTTTTTCTGTGATAATTGAACCATCTATATTTTCCTGCAATTTATTTTTTATGCTATTTTCTAGTATTTCAAAAGCTGTTTGCTCTGTTATTTTATAGGTTTCTGGTGTATATTCCGTATATGTTTCTACTTTTAAATATACGGGTACTGTAACCGATTTAGATAGTGTAATTTTTTGCGTATATACTATTTTATCATAAAACGCATATGAATTTCTAGTGTTTTCTATTAAATTTATTGCTTTTTTTCCAAATACTAAAGTATAATCACTATATTCTCTACCTGTGTAATTTTTAAGATATATCTCAGATGGCAAATATCTAGTTATATTATACCAAACAGACGCTTTTATATTAGCTATAGAATGTACATACCTTTGCTCTATTTCCTCAATCTGTGGATAATTTACAACCTCGCTAGAAACTAAAACATCACCTTTTAAAAAAGTTTGACCTACATCTACAATTTTTTCGCCATATAATACTTCTATGCTGTCTATAAGCCCTGTTTTATCAGCTATTATGTCGCATGGTACATCTTTTTCTACAATAGTCGGTGTTTCTTCTCTTTCAAAAACATTTACAGTCGCCATATTTCCTTTTATATTTATTGCAAGCCATAAAATTTCATCATTGTGCAAAATTATATTGTTTTTAGCTTGCGTTACATTAATAGTCGATATTTTTGTTCCGATTGTTATATCGTTTTCCTCTAGCATATCATAAATCATAGAAGTTTTTTCAGTACCTACTATTTCTATCGCAAAAAGATAATTTGTTAAAATATAATATGTAATAAAACACATAAAAAAGCCAGATATAAAGGCATATCTATATCTTAATTTAGACATAACATATGGCATTCCTTTTTTTGAAATAATAAAAATTTCGCATTTCGTTTTTGGTATAAATTCACGAAGCTTTGTGTAGTCTTCAAGCAGAATATTTACTTGCACTTCGTCTATGTCAATTTTTTTAATATTCCAAATAGCTATGTCATTTTTGGCACACACATTAAAAAATCTTTCTATATAAGAACCTTTAACAGATATTTTCAAAACACCTTTTAAAAAATTCAGCAAATATAAAATCATAATTTCACCTTTTCAAAATCTAAATTTGTAACCTCACCTAAAATTAAAATATCAGTTTTAGAAATAGCACCAAGTTTTAAATCAAATCCATATATTTTTGCTATCATGTTTCCACAGTCAATATATACCTCGGTTTCTGCTAAATGCAAAATCCCACAATGATTTTCTATAAGCACTGTATCGCTTGCTATTATCTCAATTTTAGACACATTTCTAACTATATTCGTCGGCACTTCAATCTTTCTTGATAGTTCTATAAGCTTTTCTTCAATTTTATTCATAAACTCCACCTCTAATACAAAATCAGTTCCTCAAGGCAATTCCTCATAACTATAGTACTTAATTTATTTATTTGCGAGTATTTTTGTGAAATATGCAAATAAATTATGTACTAAATCATAGATGGTAGCCCAAAGGTGTTTCCTTAAAACATATTATGCAAAAAAAATTCTTAAATTACCTTTTTAGCTATATATTGTAAAGAGGTGATTTTATGTTTAATATACTATCTAAATTTTTAGTTCTTTTGTCTATTTTAGGAATTATAATTTTTCCTACAGAAGTTATTTTGCAAGGTAAAGAGGCTGTGGAGCTTGCTTTTTTTAAAATAATTCCGTCGCTATTTCCGTTTTTCGTTTTGCAATCTTTAATTCCCTCTTTAGGTTTGGATATTTTTTTATCTAATACGTTTGGAATAATTTTTAAAAAACTTTTTAAAATTTCAAACTCCTCTCCGTATATTTTAGGTATAATCGGTGGGTATCCTTTAGGTTTTAAAAGCGTTTGCGAACTTTATTTGCAAAAGAAAATTTCTAAAAACGAAGCCGAACGCATGGTTTGTTTTTGCAACAACGCAGGACCTGCTTTTATTACAGGTTTTGTTGGCGTTTTTTTATTTGAAAATAAAAACATAGGCTATCTGCTACTTTTGTCGCATTTTCTTTCTAGTGTGATTTTAGGAATAATTTTTTCTAAAAATGCTGAATATAATATAAATCCCACTCTTCAAACAGAAAAAAACATACCTTTTAACGAAGCTTTTATAAACTCGGTAAACAGTGGTTTTTCTTCTATTTTAACAGTTTGTGGCTATGTAATATTTTTCAGTGTTTTTTCTAAAATCCTAGACCTATTTAACGTTTTCAAAACTCTTTCGTATGTTTGCACACCTATTTTAAGCGTTTTTTCGATAACTCATGATGAATTTACATCACTTTTAGTTGGTTGTATTGAAATGACTAGTGGGCTAAACTACCTTAAAACTATTAATTCAAGCGTTGTTACAAAAATTGTTATAGCGAGTTTTTTGCTTGCTTTTTCAGGTGTTTCGATACATTTTCAAACGCTTAATTTCAACCCCGACTTAAATCTTCATAAATACTATATCGCAAAGCTTTTGCAAAGCATTATATCTCCAATTCTTTCGGTGTTGATATATAATTTTGTTTTTGGCAAAACTAGCACGGTTTTTTCGCCGAGTTTTGATGCTTCCTACAATGTTTTTGACCCTATTTCTATGTATATATTTTTAGCGTTCTTTGGTATAAATATTATTTTTGCGAAAATTAGTAGCAAATAATTGCAAATATAATATTTTTGTAGTATAATAATTATAGTCAACACCTCATAGTTCACGGCTCACGCCTTAATAGTCAACTTTTTTGCAAATTTTCCGTAACGTCGCACAAAAATCACTTGCAAGACGAAAGTATTACTGCGTAATTTTTGCACAAATTAACGAAAAATTTATCTGAAAAATTTAACTATTATAGTTATGAGGAGTTGCCTATATATGTGAAAATGTGAGGTTAAAATTAATGATAGACAAAAAAATTATATTCAGTGGCGTTCAGCCTAGTGGAAAATTAACTTTAGGTAACTATTTAGGAGCTATAAAAAACTGGACGACTATGCAAGATGACTACGACTGCATATACTGCGTTGTTGATATGCATGCTATAACTGTTCGTCAAGAGCCTGCAAAACTTCGTGCACAAACTCTTGAAGTTTTAGCTCAATATATCGCTTGTGGTCTAGACCCTGAAAAATGCACACTTTTTATACAAAGTCATGTATCTGCTCATGCAGAACTTGGGTGGATTCTTAACTGCTACTCGATGTTTGGCGAACTTCAAAGAATGACTCAATTTAAAGATAAATCTAAAAATTTTTCTGATAATATTACAGCTGGTCTATTTACTTATCCAAGTCTTATGGCATCTGATATTTTGCTGTACCAAACAGATTTAGTTCCTGTTGGAATTGACCAAAAACAACACGTAGAGCTTTGTCGCAATATTGCTATTCGTTTTAACGGACTTTATGGAGATGTTTTTAAAATTCCTGAGCCTTATATGGGCGAAGTTGGTGCAAAAATCATGTCTTTGCAAGACCCTACTAAAAAAATGAGTAAATCAGACTCTAATGCAAATTCTTTTATCTTACTTATGGATAAACCAGAAGATATTATGCGTAAATTTAAAAAAGCTACTACAGATAGCTTAGCACAAGTAAACATTGGCGATGATAACTACGGAATACAAAATTTAATGAGTATTTATTCTTTAGCTACAAACAAAAACTTTGATGAAATAACACAAGAATTTGACGGACAAGGCTACGGAGTGTTTAAACCAGCTGTTGGCGAGGCTGTTTGCGAGTTACTTCGTCCTATACGAGAAAAAACCGAAGATTTGCTAAAAAATAAAGATTATCTTGAAGAAATATATAAAGCTGGTGCTTTAAAAGCAGAAGAGAAATCTTATAAAACATTGCAAAAAGTATACAAAAAAGTCGGTTTTATTAAGAAATAAGAGGTTTATATGCTTTCTGATAAAATTTTATCTATAATACTTGCTTTTTTCTGCTCGCTTATAATTTCTTTTGGTTCTACCCCTATTGTCAAAAAATTTGCTCATGCAGTAGGTGCAATAGATGTTCCAAAAGACGACAGAAGAATGCATAGTAATCCCATTCCACGCTTAGGTGGACTTGCTATATTTTTTGGTTTTTTATTTAGCTATTTAATTTTCGGTATAATAGATAACCAAATGAAAAGTGTCCTTTTAGGGTCTGTTATAATAGTTGTTTTAGGTATTATAGACGATATTATGCCCCTCCCTGCAAAGCTTAAATTTTGTGTGCAAATAATAGCTGCGTCTATTCCTGTTTTAAACGGTTTGCAAATAGAACGTATCACAAATTTCATTCCACTTTCAAACGACCCTTATATAGACTTTGGCGTGTTGTCTGTCCCACTTACAATAATAGTTATAGTCGGCATTACTAATGCTGTAAACCTAATAGACGGTTTAGACGGTCTAGCTGTTGGTGTTTCTACGATTTCATCTTTTACAATGCTTGTAATTTCTTTTATTTTAGTACAACCAGAAATTGCAATAATGCTCTCAGCCCTCGCTGGAGCTTGCGTTGGGTTTATGCCGTATAATTTTAATCCTGCGACTATTTTCATGGGTGATACAGGCTCTACTTTTTTAGGCTATATCCTGGCTACAGCGTCTATCATGGGACTTTTTAAATATTATGCGTTAATTTCTTTTGCTGTGCCTTTTTTAATTTTAGGGCTACCTATTTTCGACACTGCTTTTGCGATGATAAGACGTATTTTAAACGGTCAAAGTCCTATGCAAGCAGATAGAGGACATGTTCATCACAAGCTTATTGACATGGGTTTTACCCAAAAGCAAACAGTCGCTATTTTATACTCTATTTCTGGAGTTTTAGGACTTTCTGCTGTTGTTTTAACATCGAGTGGCGAACTACGTGCCTTACTACTAATTTTAACTGTAATAATATGCACTGTTATATGTATCCACCTAATGAAACTACCTTTTGATAACGAAGAATAGGAGTTAATATGAAAAAAATAAAAGTAATGACAGTCTTTGGAACACGTCCTGAGGCTATAAAAATGGCACCTTTAGTTTTAGAGCTAGAACAAGAACCCTTAATTGAAAGCATTGTCTGCGTTACAGCTCAACACCGAGAAATGCTCGACCAAGTTATGCAAATTTTTAATATTTCTTCTAATTACGACCTTGATATTATGGAAAAAAGCCAAACGCTTTGCACAATTACAACAAAGGCTCGTGTAAAAACAGTCATTGCGTAAGTCT
>JAWXUO010000056.1:0-11337 GCA_044426355.1 Clostridia bacterium
TTATAGTTCCAAATTTTTGCATTAAGAACGCACATGTTTAAACACTCTCGACCGCCCGATTTACGGACATACTCCACTGAAGTGACCTAAGTTTTCTTAGCAATCTCCAGCTTCTTCGCATTACTCGCTTTTACGCGTAAATGTAGTATACTATATTTAGATAGTATTGTCAAGAGTTTTTATTAAATTTTTATTATTTTTTCAAACAATTTTTTTATATGTTACTTTTCTTTTTATAAAAAGGTATTTACAGCTTTTTTATTGGCATAAATACCTTTATAATAAATACATTATTATATGTATATCTTAGCGACCACCTCTAGGTCCACCACCACGTGGTCCTCCCGAACGTGGTCCACCACCGTGACTTCCTGCACCATGCCCTCTATGACCACCTGTTGTTCTGTGAGCCCCGTGTGCACCTGCACCACCGTGTCCACCAACACTTCTATGACCACCATGACTTGCTCCACCTGTTCTACCCGTTCCGTGGCTTCCGACATGTCTATGTGGAGTTGCCATTGGTCTTCTCGGTGGTACTGGACGCATAATTCTCCCTAACATATGGCTAATTGCACGTCTAGGTGGTGCATAAAAACCTCTTGGTGGAGGTGTATTTGGTTTGTATAAATAGTAATCATCATGTTGGTATACTATTTCACAAGTCGAGCCACAGCTATCGCAATAAAGATAGCTTGACTGATAAAATTCTTCGTAAAAAGGTTGTAAGTATCCACAATGTGGACATTCCATAGGTCGCATATTTTCAAATCTCCTTGTTTTCTTTCATTATACACCAAAATTTAAAAATAAACAACACCTAATTTACTGATAGTCATCGCTTACGATATTTCCATTTTCGATAGATATAATTCTTTTTGCACTTTGTGCTACTTTCATATCGTGGGTAATTAAAATAATTAGCCTGCCATCTAAGTTTAAGTTATTTAAAATTTCTAAAATTTCTTTAGATGATGTAGGGTCTAAGTTTCCCGTTGGTTCATCTGCCAGTATAATAGGTGGCGACATCGCTATCGCTCGAGCTATTGCTACTCTTTGCTGTTGTCCCCCCGACATTTGCGTTGGTTTGTGTTGTTTTCTATGCGAAAGCCCTACTTTTTCTAGAGCAACTTCGCAAATAACTTTTCTTTTCGATTTTTCTACACCTGCAAAAACCAGTGGCAATTCCACATTTTCTAATGCTGTTAATTTGGGTATTAAATTAAAATTTTGAAATATAAACCCAATTTTTTGATTGCGTATTTTTGCAAGGTCGTTTATTTTTGCCGAATTAATATGCAAATTGTCAAGAAAATAATTTCCCTCGGTTGGCATATCAAGCGTACCTAAAATATTCATGAGCGTTGTTTTTCCACTACCTGATGTTCCAACAATGGACACAAACTCTCCATCTTGTATTTCTAGATTAATTTTTTTTAGTGGTACAACTTCGTTATATTTTTTACTTATATTTTCAAGTTTTATCATAAAAATCACCTCTACTATATAGTATAGGCAATTTATTCTATTTTATTTCGTCGTCGTCTTGTTGTTCTTGGCTCTCGAGCAATATTTTTAAATTTTCTTTAAATTTTAGTCTATTATTTCCATCACGCATACCCAACATTATCATAACTGTGTAAAAAATCAAAAATGTTAGTGATATTTGACCAATGTAGAAAAACATATATAGTAGTATTGTTGCAACGTTTATAACAAAAAGTTCTACTAAATTTTTATATTTTCTTGCAAATAAATTACTCTGCACAAAAAAGTACGCAGAATTTCCTATAACTAAAATTAGTACCCATATTTCTTTTAAAGTTTCGCTTTCTAAAAAAGAACACGCCACAGGTACTCCCACAAAAGCAACTATGTTTGCTAATATAGGTAGTGCAAATTTTTTCATATATTCTCCTATTGGATTTTTGTAGTTTGTTTAAAATTTTCCCATCTATCTGTGTTTATACCAAAATTTTCTGTCCATATATTTGCAGTATCAATATTTGGGAAGTTTGAAACATCGTCTAAATAGTACTCTGCGAGAAGTTTCCATTCTCCGTCTTCGTAATATTCTTCGGTTATAACTTGTTGTCCGTCTAAATTTACGCTATAGGTTATTTTATTTGTAAAAATTAACTCATCATTTATAATTTTGCTTTTTTCGTAAATATACGTTGAGGCATTTCCACGGCTACTTGTTAAAATTTCGCCTGTAGTTAAATCTATAACAGGGTTTGACAACCATTCAAATTCTTCTAACTCTAAAAAATCGTTTGCTAGAAAACATTTATAGCACTGCGAGCCTTGCGTACCAAATCCACCTTGTAGCACTAAAACATCATTTAGGTTATCCCCATTTATATCTATTTCTACAATTAAATTTTCTAAAGTTGGCATAATGCTTGCATATTCCGATTTTTCGCTCAAAATTACTTTTTCAACTTCATTTTCCTTAATAACCACTATATTAAAGTAAAAATCATCTTTTTGCGATACAAAATACGTAGCGTATTGATATTCATCGCCTTGTGTATATAAAAAGTCTGCTACTTCATAGCCATCTTTAAAATCTACATATTCCATATATTTTTGGTAAACGTCTACGTCAAGAACTTCCGTTTCAGGAGTTTCTTCGTTAGGGGCTTTTGTTTCTTCGACAATTATATCTTTATATTGTTGCTCCGTGCTTTGTTCTGCCGAACAACCTGTTAAAAGCATAATCACTAAAATTAAAATTTTCATACATCTCACCTCAAGAAAAAAACGACCTAGTAACACTAAGTCGTCTAAGATTTAGCGTTAATATTGGAGCTGATGAACGGAATTGAACCGTCGACCTCTACACTACCAATGTAGTGCTCTACCAACTGAGCTACATCAGCAAACAACTAAATCTAAAATTAATTTTAGCATAACAAAGTTAGTTTGTCAATGTAGAATTGTTTTACATTTGAAAGTACATTGGATTTAAAACATCAAAGCGATGGTCGCTATTGCTTAAATATCCGATACTAAACATATCCCAGCCACCGTTTAAAGTCATACAAGGTCCTGCTTCTGATATACTAAATAATTCTTGACCAAATTCTTTAGATATTTCTTCAGACATTTCTTGTACTATAGTAGGGTGTGTTCCTGTCATTACAAAGAAATCAGTATCATCACGTTTTCTCTCTTTTATAATTTCCATAAGCTTACCTGCTACGTTTTTATCTCCACGAGCTTTAGAAAAAAGAGTAAATTTTCCTTCTTTTACCATCATTATAGGTCGAATATTTAAAAGATTTCCTACATAAGCTGTAGGCGTGTTTATTCTACCTGATTTTTTTGGTAGCTCAAAAGAAAACGCAACATATAAAACTTCTACATGGTTAAACCAATCTATTAAGAAGTCTTTTATCTCTAGATACTCTGCTCCAGCTTCATGCATTTGAGCTGCTTTTACAATAGCAACACCAAAGCCTATTGTAGATATGTATGAATTGAAAATTTCTATGCTCATATTTTCAGTTTCTTTTGGATAGTCTTTCATTAGCATATCTCGTGCTTGTACAGCTGAGTTTAAAGTAGACGAAACAGTAGTTCCAACACCTGTTACTATAATTCTATCGTATTCACCACTTTTTACATAAGTTTCTAACGCTTCGTACCACTCTTGTGGGTTTACAGCGTTTGAAGTAGGTGCATCTTTACATGTTTTTAGCCTTTCTCCAAACTCCGAAGGAGAAATGTCTATTCTATCCTTATAATATTCACCATCTATCACCAAACCTAGTGGTACAATGTGAAGATTATAACGTTCTGCATCTTCTGGTGATATATCGCCCGAAGAATCTATTACAAATTTAATTCGTTCCATCATCATTCTCCTTTTTATATTATCTTAATACATAAAAGTAATTAAGTCAATCATTTAATTCATTGTTAATTAATTATTCACAATTTAATTAAATCAATTGTTCTAGAAAAGTGCTTGCAAGGCCTAAAAATATTAAAAACGCCATCATATCAGTTATCGCCGTTAAAAATATGCCACTTGCAAGTGCTGGGTCAAGCTTTAGAGCTTTTAGAGTTAGTGGAATAAAAAAACCACAACTTGAGGCAACCACAGAGTTTAAAATCATTGCAGAAAATATAATCGCTGAAAGATATATATTATTATACATTAAATATACAACCACACTTGCTATACTACCTGTAACTAAACTATTTAGCATGCCCACTCGAACTTCTTTAAAAATTCGTTTCCAGTCTTCTTTAAGGTTAATTTCTCCTAAAGTTATACTACGAATAATTATAGATAGCGTTTGCGATCCAGAATTTCCACTAGTTGCTGCAACTATCGGCATAATAGCAGACAACGCTACAACTTGAACTATAACGCTTTCAAACTTACTTATAATAACAGCCGATAAAGATGCCGTTACTAAATTTATCAAAAGCCAAGGCAAACGAACTTTTACGCTTTCTATAACGCTAGAATACACACCTTCTTCGCCCGATACCCCACCGAGTTTTAGAATATCTTCTGTTTGTTCTTCTACTAAAACATCTATAATATCATCTACTGTTATTATTCCGAGTAGTGAGTCTTTTTTTGTTACAACAGCTATCGCTTTAAGGTCATATTTCGAAACTAGCTTTGATACTTCTTCTTGGTCTACATCTGGAGTTACAGAAACTATATTGTCATCTATAATATCTCCTATCACCACATCATCACTTGCCGTAAATATGTCCCTAAGGTCTACTGTTCCAACAAGCTTTTTTTCATCATTTATAATAAAAATAGTTTCTATTACTTCTGTTTTAGGTCCTATTTTTTTTATTTTTTGTAGTGCATCAGATACTTTTAAACTTTGTCTTAGTGATATATATTCCGTTGTCATTATACCACCAGCAGAGTCTTTAGCATATTTTAAAAGCTTTTGAATTTTCTCATCTCCAGCACCACTCATTAGTTTTAAAAGAGATTTTCTTGTGTCCGTTCTCAAATTTCCTAAAACGTCTGCAATATCATCATTAGACATAAACCTAAAAATGCTTAGAACTTCGTCTTTTTGAAAAATTTCTACAATTCTTCTTTGCAAACGTTCGTTAGCTTGCTCTAAAATTTTTGCCATATGCTCATCATCTATAATTTTGTAAAAACGTAAAAGTTGTTCATCTTCAAAATTATCTAAAGCAATCGCTATATCTATCGCATAAATAGAATCTATAATTTCTATTAAGCTATCGGCTGGCATATTAAAAACAAGTTCATTAAAATGCTCTATATCTATGCTGTTTTCTTCGTCCACTTTTTTTAGACATTCTATTAAAATTTTAGCATCTTCGTTTTCTAAAACACTCATATATTCTCCTTACAAATAAAGTTTATACACCTTAATTTGCTATTAAACACCTAGTTTAAAGTAAGTTTACTTTACAGTCTTTTTTCCACTTACTTTAAACTATTATATGTAATTTCATATTTTAAATGCTTTATTTTAATCTTGTAAAAACAGATTGTTATATCTATTTATAATCGTTGCAATTTCTGCACGACTAGCATTTGTGCTAGGGTCGATTGTTGTATCTGTTTTACCTTTTATAATTTCGTTTTCTACAGCCCATTGCATGCTATCAACAGCATATTCAGAAATTTCGTCTATATCAGTATATTTTGATAAATCTGCACGATTTCCATCGTCATTTTCTTTATATGCAGTATACCTTGCAAGAATTGTAACGATTTGCTCACGAGTTAGCTCGTCTTCTGGTTTATACAGATTTTCGCCAACACCGTATACAATACCGTTTTGCGATGCCCAAGTTACAGATTTTGCATACCATACGCTACTGCTTACATCATCAAACATATTTGTAAGCTCAACTTCTGGTTCTCCCTCTAGTCTGTATAAAACTTCAACTATCATAGCTCTTGTTGTATCTGTATAAGGAGAGAATATTCTATCTGCTGTACCTATCATTAGACCTGAATAAAATGCACCTAAAACATCATCATAAAACCAGTCTGTTTCGAAAACATCATCAAAAGGATTTTCTAAAGGTGTAGTTGTGTTGCTACTACTACCACTGCTACCATCACCACTTCCACTGCTAGTCGGTGGAACATATTGGTCGTCTATCATAACGCTAAACGTAGTTGTATTTGTGTAATCATTAATACCCGTAAGTTTAACTATTACTTCTGATGGACTAACAACAGACATTACCTCTATATTATAATCATAAAACATAACTTGTGTATCTGGGTCTGCATTATATGCTTTATCGTTTACATATAGTTCCAACTGATTAATATCTAAAGTTGCAGTAGTTTTTACAACTGGGTCAGCTTTGTAAATTATGCCCTCTCGAACATTATTCCCTATTCCTGTCCCTGCTTCTTGTGTATCTATTTTACTTGTAACTTCTGTTGTTCCACGATAATCACCCAAACCATGGATTATATATTCTCCATCAGATGATGTTGATATATAATAATCTGACCCATAACCTAGTACTATAGTCGTAGTATCTGGATAAGAATTATAATAATGTAGCACTAAATCTTCTGTAAAATAGTATTTTCCATCTGGTCTTTGATAGATAGTTTCACTTTGAAATATATCTACAATAGTTTCTACGTGTACAGCACTACTGTTATAAGGAATTATGATTATATTAAAAGTAATTTCTGAGCCTGCATAGTCACCTTTACCAACTAGTGTTACTTTACTATTTTCATAATTTAACACTAAATTTTTAACGTCATAGTCTACACCATAAACTAAAGTTATTGGGTCTGCAACTCCTACTCCACCATTTACTTGTATAGTAAGGTCTTCTATATCAAACACCCCACCAAGAACTCCCTCACGTTCTGTTACTTGGTAAACAGCATATATTATACCGTCGCTAATATCTTTTGTACCAGTTGCATTAGCACCAGCCGAAGATACTGTGTATTTAAAAGTTGTTTCTCCAGTATATGAACCAATACCTTGTATAGTAACTGTACGATTTGTAAGGTCTGTATTTGTTATAGTATAGTCTGTTCCAAGTACTAGTCTTGTTCCCTCTACCACAATTTTTAAATCTTCTGCAAGATATAATAAATTATCTGGTCTATAATATACAGTCGGCACTTGTTCGATTATTCCTTGAGAGAAATCTTTGCTAGTTCCAGAGCCTGCTTGTTGCACGTTTATATAGAAAGTTTCGCTACCACCTAGTCTATCATCATTATCAAGTCCTTGCACTGTAATTAGATGTGTCATCGTTGTAGGACTGCCGTCTAAACCTGCATTTGCATAGCTCCATTTACTATCTAAAACATGGCTATCTATTTTGTACTCAGTGCCTTGGAAAAAATCGTTACCATCTCCAGCTGTTAAAACTATATCTTCTAAATATAATTCTCCATCTGGTCTATAGTAGAAACTATCTGCTATATTTATTAAACCGTAGTTAATATTCGTACCAGTTCCCGCTGTTTTTGGAGAAACAAAGTATGATACAGAGTTATTACTTACCCTTGCCATAAAGTTTATTGCAGATTGGTTATTCGCATCGTTTAATAGCTTCATAGCATCAATAAAAGTTGTTGAATATTTAACTGTTACAGCTATAAATTCTTTTATTCCATCGCCGTTTAAATCGCTCCAAATCGGCGTAATACTTTCATAATCGTGAATAGTAAGCGTTGTTTTATAAACTGGGTGAATTAGAGTTAAATCATCAATATCTACAGTATAGTCTGGCTTAATATATAGATTATCTATATTTACAAACGTTGTGGAAGAAACTAAATTTACATAAAATTCTCTTGTTTCGCCTGTAAGTTCGCCTTGACCTATAACATTTACTTGAACAGTATTTGATATAATTTTATTATTATCTATAATTGTTGACCAGTCTGTTATTTCTATTACAAAATGTTCATCAGGAATTAAAGTATATCCATCTAAAACAAGCTGAATATTTGCTTGAATTTCTTCAAGTAAAGTATCTTGTTTATCTGTTTCAGTTGATTGTGAATCTGCATTACCAGGAATTTGAATTGGTTCTACAAGGTCGATTATCCCTTTAAAAACATCTAGTCCTGTACCTGACCCTGCAATATCTGTTTCAAAATCGAAAGTTACAGTTCCTGTATATCCACTTCCTGCAATAGCTGTAACAATTGCTGTTTTATCATCTATATCTATAGTGTAATCTTTATCTTTTTCTAGCATAACAAGAGTATCGCTACCATCTGTTACCCAAAGCACAAGGTCATCTTCTAGGTGATATGTTCCATCTAGTCTTTGGTATACTGTTTCTACTAAATGTATTTCGCCTTTTGAAAAATCGTCTGCATCACCAGAACCTGCTGGCTGTGGTTGAATTTCGAAATTATAATAATAACTATTTCCATCTAATAACCCATTAGTTTTAATTGTTATTTCTATTATTGTTGTATCAGAAGAACTTCCTTTTGTTGATATAATCTCATACGCAGTCGTTGATACTGCTGTATCACTTCCTACTGCATATATTTTTATTAAACTTACATCTACAGTATTATCTGGTCTAAAGTAAATTGCACTAGTATCTAGTGGTTCTATCTTAGAGTTTACATAATATGGTACATTTTCTTCTTTTTTAACACCAGTGTAATCATTTATGCCAATTACATCAATTGAAATAGCAGGGTATGTATCTGTTCCTACTTTATATCCTGCGTCAGCTAAAACATAGTCTAAAGTGTAGTCTACACCATAAGTAAGCGTTGTAGTATTATATTTAACTACAATATCGCTAGGGTCTGGACGTCCACCAAGACCAATTTCTAAGGCAGGGTCATAATATCCAGAAACTCCATGCCCTGTTGTTTTGTTTACAACAACATTAATTGTATCGTTAGTCGATTCTAAATCCCCTAGAAGTTTGTATGTTTTTTCAATTACGCCTGTAAAATTGCCTAAACCTGTTACTTTAAGAGTTATTTCGCCTACACCAATTCCTACAAAATTAGTTATAACTGTATCTGTTTCAGTTTCGTAATAAGTTAAAGTATAGTCATAGCCTTTTATCAATAGTTGTTTTGTAGAGTTATATGTATAATATAACTCTACATCTTGCTCGTTTTGACCAAGTTTACCTGAGCTATCCTTATTTTCAGATGAATATAACTTAGTATCTAAGAAATTATCCAAAGTTACATTTGGGTCTTGAACAGAACGAGGAAGAATTTCTACGGTAGACATTAAATATCCTGCGTAGTTTTGCGAAGTTGTTCCGTAGTTATAAATACTATCTGCTTCTCCTGTTGTAGAAACAGCACTTACTATTGCATTGATAGTTTGAACATCTACAAAAGTATCGTTATTATTATAGTATGTTTTTTTATCCGATTGTAATAATTTTGGTATGTATTCTCCACCATCGCCTTTTACCATCTCACGATTATCAAACGTAAATACAAGTTTTTCTAAAAGTTCTTCTGTTGTATAAGGATATTTATTACCTCTATAGTATATATTACCAAAGTCTATGCTATAACTTCCTACCTTTGCTAGAGAAATATCTGTAGAGCCGATTGCTAAAACACGACTTACTGAATTGTCTTTACTAGCAAAAGCATCAAAATTATATTTTTCAGTGTTTTTTGTTGATACTGTAGCTATACTAAATAACGATTGCGTTGACGCTGTTTTTTCAGTTATATCTACCGTGTATGAGCCAAGTTCTGTGATAATATAATCTGTTAAAATTTTACCACTGCTATCTGTTAAAATTAGGTTTAATTCTTCGATATTTGCAACACTTTTTCCATTTTCTTGAATAGTATAGTAGTCAAACAAGCTGTTACCACGATAACAGTCGTAAATTCCTGTAGTATTTGGCACAAGTTTAACTATATAGTCTGTTACAGAGATTTCAACTTCTCCCGTTCCAGTTGGAAGTATATTACCTAAGTGTGGATTTTGATAAAAATATGCATTACGATATATTGTACCATTATTTACAAGCCCACTTATTGTATCAACGCTTAACATTGAATAGTTTACTCCATCGTCTGGATTTACACCGTTTTCAAAACCGTCAAAGTCGAGAGCTATATTATCTGTATAAAATCTTAACGTTTCGTTTATACCGATGTTAAAATCTTCGTCTACTAGTGTAAAATCGCCATAAACTTTATAATGTCCATTTCTTGAGGTACTTGTTTTATTATAATTTGTAGGTACTAAAGCAAGCATACAACTCCAGTTTTCTACATTTGATGTGTTATATGAGAAAACCGAAAAATTATCAACATTTACATAAGCTTGGTAGCTTAAATTATAATGATAAATTATAGCCGAACCACCATCTGCATTACCAAGGTTTACTTCTGTATTATAAGAACCTATAACACCCTCATTTACAAGGTGTATTTCGCCACCTAAAATATTTATTACACTGCCAGTTGTCGCGTTAATATTACCTATCGCTCGCCCACTTTGTCCAGAACCTAGATAAAAAATACCATCGTATATATTTATCGTTCCATGAACTCCAGACGCAGCACCTTTACCTATAACAGAACCATGATAGTTACCCGGTGTTCCAGTTATTACACTTCCGTATATATTAAGTGTGCTTTTAGAGCCTACTTGTATTCCTGCTGCTCTATATCGTGATTGACCTAGATATAGATTGTCATCATCTGTTCCGTATATATTAAGTGTGCTTGAATTTGTAATATCAATTGTAGAATTTAAATAATTCGTACTTGTTGATATATAAGGAACTATAGAGTTGTATCCCTCTATAAATAAATTTGTATCACGCGAAACAAGTACTACAGTCGAAGTTGATAGATAGTATATGTTAAGGTCTTTAAATGTTACATTCGCAGTACCACCACTTCCTGCTGGTATCTCAATTCTAATATTTGATGAAATTTTAGAATTAACACTACTTACAATGATTTCTTTATTTGTATTAATCGTTAACACACTATTTACAAAAGTAACATCACCTGTTTCAAGATATTCTGATGCATTTTTCGTTGTAACTACAATATCGTTTAATGTTACACTACTAAAAGAATCCGAACTGCTTCCTGGTGTTGCATTATTCATAGTTCCACCTACAGCAGACGCACCATAACGAGAATTCATCGTTAAAGTTCCACCGTATTCTACTATATTAAGGTTTTTACCATCTGCAACCATAACAGTTGGTACAGAAGATGGCGACCCTACATCATATTTTACTGTTAGATTATTATCATAACCTGAGAATAATGTTACATTTGTATCTGATAGCAAATAAAATAAAGGAAGATTTGGATCATCACTTGCTACATTTATATTA
>JAWXUO010000057.1:0-11151 GCA_044426355.1 Clostridia bacterium
GCTTTGCTTATACAACTATGCCAACACTAGCTTTGCTTATACAACTATGCCAACACTAGCTTTGCTTGTAAGTAACTCAAACTTAAATATCGTAACACAGTACCAAATGGCTCTTGTTACTATGTTTTTATCAGGTATATTCTTCATTTTTCTCACATGCTACGGACTTCGTGAGCAAATCGTTGATTCAATACCTATGAATTTAAAACTTTCTATGAGTACTGGCATAGGTTTGTTTATTTCTTTTTTAGGGCTTCAAAGTGGTGGTGGTGTTGTTTCTAACTCGTCAACTTTAGTCGAACTTGCAAATTTTTCAGACTTTGCAAATAATAAAGATGCCATGCTTACATTAATAGGTTTTGTTCTACTTGCGATATTAACGCACCTAAAAATAAATGGCTCTGTTTTAATAACAGTTTTGAGCATATCAGTTCTTTCCCTTATTTTTGGTCACACGCAAATTCCTACTTCTATGAGTTTTGATATGTCAAATCAATTCGCAGACTTTTTAGAAGTTTCTTTCTTAAAACTCGATTTTTCCTTTATTTTTTCTAGCAAAAATATAATAGCTACCATTTCTACTGTCTTTGTAGCACTAGTTTCAATATCTGTATCGGATATATTCGACTCTGTAGGTACTTTTATCGCAACTGCTGAAAAAGCAGATATAATTGATGAAAATGGCAATTTTCCTGAGCTACGCAAAGCTTTAATTTGTGATGCTATTGCGACAACAGCAGGTGCTTGCCTTGGTACATCAACAGTTACAACTTATGTAGAATCAACAGCTGGTGTATCAGCTGGTGGCAAAACTGGTATGACAAGTTTTACAACTGGTTGCCTTTTCATTCTTGCACTATTTTTAGCACCATTCACAGGATTAATCCCATCATGTGCGACTGCTCCTGCACTTATTTATGTAGGTTTTTGGATGCTATCTACAATACAAAAAATAGACTTTAACGACATTACCGAAGGTATTCCTG
Source organism: Clostridia bacterium (assembly GCA_044426355.1). Classification (GTDB taxonomy): domain Bacteria; phylum Bacillota; class Clostridia; order Oscillospirales; family Butyricicoccaceae; genus CAYJLC01. Next base: position 987 of record JAWXUO010000057.1, read on the forward strand.
CGTTTATTACAATCGTGTTTATGCCTTTAACATACAGTATTTCAAACGGTGTCGGTCTTGGATTAATTTCTTATGTTATCATAAAAACTTGTGTTGGTAGTGGCGAAGATATTACTGCTCCAACTTGGGTTATGGCTTCGCTATAGTAATTAAAATACATTCTAATTACTATAGCATAAATTTTAATTTTATATAAAAATTCAAGTTCTCTTTTTTAGTTTTGCTAATTTAGAGAGTTTTATTTTCAAAAAAGTCTTGACTTAAAATAAAAAATATGGTTATATATTAAGGATAGATAAATGCATATTATTGGTGCATATTGTTTTGCAATATGATAATAGGGAATTGAGTTTACATTCTCAAACAGTCCATGCTGCTGTGATGACAGAGTTTTTAAAATGCCACTGGCTTCTTTGCTGGGAAGGTTTAAAAACAGTTTATGTCTAAGTCAGAAGACCTGCCAATATGATTCTAAAATATTCCACATGTATGGAACTTTGGAGCACAATAAAAGCTATAACTATGCCTTTTTGTGTTTTTTAGAGAAATTTTATAAAAAAAATTACACAAACGAGGTACAAAAATGAAAAAAATCAAACTTTTATTCCTAGCTATGCTTATAGCTACAACTTTAGTTGCATGTGGCGACGACTCTGTAGATACTGCTCAAAATGCAGGTCAAAATAACAACCAACAAGAAAATCTAGATATTTTAGATGATAATATTATAACTGACCAAAAAATCGTTAGTTTAGCACCATCTATTACTGAAATTTTAGTAGAATTTGGTTTTAAAGATAATATAGTCGGTGCTGATTACTATTCTATTTCAGATTTTAATCTAACTGACGTTCAAGAATTTGATATGATGGCATTAAATGCTGAAAATATCGTAACGCTAAAACCTGATATTATTTTCCTATCTGACATGAGTGCTGGTGGTGGTGATGACCCTCTTGCTGTTTTGTCAGGTATGGGAATTGAAATCCACTCTGTTGCAACACCTCAAAGCATTGATGAAATTTATACTTATATCGAATTTATAGGCGACTGTATGGATACATCTTCTGACAATTTAGTTTCAAATTTAAAGGCTGAAATCGAAGAATTTAGAACTATAGGCGACACTATTACTGATAAAAAGACTGTTTTATTCGAAATTAGTGCTGTTCCATATATTTATAGCTTCGGAGAAGGTGTTTATATGCATGAAATGATTGAAATTATTGGTGCTACAAACGTTTTAGCCGACCAAACTGGCTGGCTTCCTGTAGAAGAAGAATCGGCTATCAAATTAAATCCAGATGTTATCGTTACTAACGTAAATTATCTTGATGATTCTGTTGCTGAAATCCTTGGTAGAATTGGCTGGGAAAACGTTACAGCTGTTCAAAATCAGGACGTTTACTACATCGACAATTCGGCTAGTAGCTACGGAAATCACAATATTATCGTAGCAATTTCTGAGCTTGCTAAAGCTATCTACCCTGATTTTTATTAATGAAAAAAAAAGTTATATCAGCTTTTGCTTTGACTTTTTTAGTGCTAATATTCGGTGTAGCACTGGGTAGTGTTTATATTCAACCAACAGAAATTTTTAACATATTTTTAAATGAATTTTGTGGTTTTTCTAAAGAAATCGACGAAATTAACAAAATTTTGATACTAAATATACGCCTTCCTCGTGTTTGCATCGTTTTTTTTATAGGTGCAGGACTCGCACTGAGTGGAGCTGTAATTCAATCCGTTTTACAAAATCCCCTAGCCTCTGCATATGGACTCGGAATTTCATCTGGTGCAGGTTTAGGGGTCACTTTGCTTATCATTACAGGCTTTACAAGTGGTATTTTAGGTGCGTTATTAATGCCAATTGTCGCACTTGTTTTCGGCATAGTATCAGTTCTTCTTACAATTTATGTTGCACAAAAAATAGACAAAAATCTAGCTAATAATTCCATTATTCTTACAGGAATGGTTTTTTCTCTATTCATAAATTCGATTATGACATCACTTTGCTCAGTTTTTCCACAACATTCACCTAAAATAATTTTGTGGCAATCAGGCAATTTTTCCTTAAAAGAATGGTGGATTATCATAACTTTTGCTTGTATTTTGAGTATAAGCTTTGTTTTTTTATATAAATTCCACTTAGAAATGGATATAATGTCACTCGGCTCAAACCAAGCTATGTCCGTTGGCGTAAATACTCAAAAAATAACTTGGTTTTTAATTATAGTAACAGCTATTTTAACATCATCTGCCGTGGCTTTTGTTGGGATTATCGGCTTTGTTGACTTAATTTCTCCACATATTGTAAGAAAATTTTTCGACTCACAGCATAAATATGTTTTGCCGATGACTATGCTTTTTGGGGGTTCTTTTATGGTTTTATGCGATATAATTTCTCGCACAATCGCCTCGCCGTCCGTCATACCGATTGGATCTGTTACAGCTATTATAGGTGCACCTTTTTTCGTTATGGTTTTCTTAAAAAATAGGAGTATTCATGATTAGTATAAAAAATTTATCTGTAAAATACAATAAAAAAACTATTTTAAGCAATCTCAATTTAGATGTTTCAAAAGGCGAAATCATCTGCATAGTAGGTGTAAATGGGTGTGGAAAAACAACTTTACTTAAAGCTATTTCGCATTTAGTAGACTATTCCGGTGAAATTTTCTTCGAAAACGAAGATTTAAAGCAAATGAGTCGCAAAGACCTTGCAAAAAAAATAGCTCTGCTTTCACAAATGAACAACAGTACTTTTTCGTATAATGTAGAACAAATTGTAAGTATGGGGCGATATGCTCATCATAAAAACTCTTTTTTTACAAAATCCAGCTCTTTAGATACCAAAATAGTTGAAAATTGCATGAAAAAAACTGAAATTTTCAATATAAGACACCAAAACATATCTAGTCTTTCTGGTGGCCAACTTCAACGAACAATGCTAGCTAGTATTTTTGCACAAAATCCAAATGTAATTTTACTTGACGAACCTACAAATCACTTAGATTTTCATTTTCAAATTGAGCTTATAAACTTAGTAAAGCAGTGGGTTTTAGAAGAAAATCGATGTGCTATCGCAGTGCTTCATGATATAAATCTCGCATTAAACTTTGCCGATAAAATTGCTCTAATTGACAAAGGAGAAATAATTTACATTTCTAATACAGAAAACTTCGATTTTTCGAAATTAAACGAAATTTATCAGAGCGATATTCAAGATTTTATGATTAATTCTTTAGAAAAGTGGGTAAAAAAATGAAAAATTTATACAGAAGTCCCTACGAAGCTTATCCATTCTTATGTGATGATTCCAACGATTTACGTTGTGATTTTGAACTTCTAACCGATGAAATTGCAAGCCAAATAGGCTATTTAAGTAGTCTTACAAGTGATTTATCTATTAAAAAAGACCTTTTATTTCTGTGCGAGCTTGTCTATCATCTAAATCCATCACTTAGAACAAGTTTTACGATCACTGACACTGAAATATCCTACCTAATAGAAATTGCTACAAAATTAAAGAACGAAACTGCCTCAAGATGTAAATTATTCGTTCTGCCACAAGGTAGTACACCTTGCTGTTTATCTCATATATTACGTGTAAAAAGCAAATGCTTAGTTCGCCTTTTATATCGCTATAACGCCCAAGGAAACGAAGTTTTAGACGAAATTTTTGATATTGCAAATCTACTATCAGGATACTTTTTTTATCTAGCACTTAAACTTAACGAGCTTGAAAATACCAAGGAAATTGAATATATTAGTCGAAATTACAAATAAAAAATAGCACTTTGATTTTTCAAGGTGCTATTTTTATTTCATATACTTCATATTCGACAACTTTTCCTGCGTCAGTTGTTTCTACTTCATAATCTGAAATTCGTTTTTTGCAATAGTTTGCTATAAGTTTTTTACTAGCTTTATTTTCGATATGAACCTTATAAATCAGTTTTTTTATGCCAAATTTTTTCGCATAATCAATCAAAATTTCTACACATTCTGTTCCGTACCCCTTGCCTTGTGCTGATATTTTTAGCCAAACTCCGAGTGATGCTCCGTTATTTATGTCATGTATGCCTGCTAATCCTAAAAATTCGTTAGTTTCATTGTGCAATAATGTAAAAATATAGTCACTTCCAGCATTTTTTTGCCTTATAAACATATTAACTAACTCGTGTGTATATGCAATATTTAAATGTGGCTCAGACAATAAATATTTAGAAACATCTTTAGTATAATTATCAAATATCTCTTTTTCATGTACAAAATCTACTGGTATAAGGTGCAAATGTTCGGTTTTCATCTTAATTATAACTCCATTTCATAAAAAAGATAGTAAACAATTAATATCTACTATCTTTAAATTTATTTCACATTTTCTAAATATCTTGATAAAATTGTTGCAATTTCTGCTCTTGACGCTTCAGCATTTGGATTTAAGTAACCTTTGATATTTCCGATAAAAATTTCATTTAGTACTGCCCAATCCATAGCTTCGACTGCCCATTCGCTAATATCTAGGCTATCAGCAAAATTATTAGAGAAGTTTTCGATAGTTTTTGGAGAACCTTCATATGTATACAAATACGTTGCAATTTGTTCTCTTGTAACTTTTTCGGTAGCTACAAATTCAACCAAATCTTCTTCTGTTAAAATATTATTTTCTACAGCCCACGCTAAAGCCGTTGCATAATAATCTTCTTCATCGCTAGAAAAAGTTGTACCTTCAGCTAATCTCCATAAAATTGTAATCATCATAGCGTTGTCTGTCGTTGTATAAGGCGAAAATAAATCGTTTGATATCCCATACATTAGCCCATTTACAGACATATTTTCTACATATTCATAGAACCAGTCATCTTCATTTACATCAGAAAATTGCATACCTTGTTCAAAAATAATATCTACTACAATATCGCTAAACGGTTGAGTATACGTATATGTGCCGTCTTTATTGTCTTGCACTTCTACAGTATTTCCACCAGATTTTAAAATAGTAATTTGGCTAACTTTGTATCCAACATTTGGTTTTACAACTATTGTAACATCTTGATTTGCAACTTTTGTGCAATCGTCAACTTGAACAGTACCATTTTGTGTTTCCGTTATAGTTACACCATATACCCACATTGGCGATAACTCACTTTCTGTTATCAACTCAAGTTCTGCTATAAGGACTGTGTTTTGCGTGAAAACAGTATCTTCTGTTATTATCTCGTTATTATTATTAACCCATGTAACTTCATATCCAGTTTTTGTTGGAAATGCAGATATTTTACCCGTTGCATTAGTTTGTAACGTCATAAAGTCTGTTTCGCTAAAATAAAATAATACTTTATAATATACAGCTTCGTCATCTTCAATGTTAGTATCAGTGTCTTCTGGTACATAACTTGGAATTTGAGTTTCAATAATCTTTAATGTAGGAAGAAGTTGACTCTCTTTTATTGGTAATTCCCAAATATTCGTATTAAACTGACCTACATTTTCCCAGTCAAATAAATCAAATTCACCAGTTAATGAATATGTTCCAACTTTTCCATTTAATATATTTACAGCATATCCGTTTTGGTTTACGTTCATAGTCGTTGTAAATAAATCTGCTAAAGAATAGTTATTTGTAAGTGCTCCTGAATTTGAGCCTACAATTCGAGCTACATCGGCAATTCCACCGATAGATGAGTTTATTGCAAAAGAATTTTTGATGCTACCTTGAGAATATCCTGCGATACCCCCTGCTACAACATCACCATATACAGTATTTGTTGCATAGCAATTTTCTACATTACCACTTAAATCGCCAACAATGCCACCAACATAGCCATAAGCTTTTACGCTACCTGTTGCATAACAGTTTTTAATTGTACTATTAATTCCACTACCAACTAGACCACCAACCGAGCCTAAGCCTTGTATGTTGCTACTTGCGTACGAATTTTCTAATGTACTATTTGATAGAAATCCTACTACACCACCCATAAAAGTTTTACCAGTGATATTGCTATTTTCTAAAAATACATTTTTAATAGTTGCATTATTTGCATGCCCAAAAAATCCTTGATAACTGTAATCTGTAGTTATAGTTAATCCACTAATAACTTGATAATTACCATCAAAAACACCATTAAATGAGCTAAGTGATGAGTTACCTACTGGTATCCACTCCACGCCATTTAAGTTTATATTTTGCACTAATTTATAATGCACATCGCTCTCTTTAAAAGGTTCTGTTAAATTATTAATAAGATTTGCAAATTCCATTAACTGAGAAACATTAGAAATAATATAAGGATAAACATCTGTACCTATATCAAAACCTACTTCGCCAGTGTCTAAAACATAATTTTTAGCATAGTCATATTGCTCAAGCAACGTTAAGGTTTTCATATTTTCCTCAAAATTCGGAATTTCAGGTACAGTAGTCTTTTGACCACTAACAAACATAATATTTAGCATTAATATGAATATTACGACAGTAAATGAGGTATTAAACAGTCTTTTTTTCATTTTTTTGCTCCTTTCTAATATCCAAAGTTATTTTTAAGATTTATTTAATAATAACAAATTGTTTAATCTTTGAATATTATAACACATTTTTTGTAAGAAATCAAGATATTTTTAATATTTTTTATCTAATATTATTTTCCTTTTGTCTACGTTTTTCTTGATACATAAGCACGTCTGCTTTATGATATGTTTCTTCTAGGCTGTAATCTGATTCTAAGTCGCAAATTCCGTATCCACAAGCAAGCGAACAACGCATGTCTTCAAACTCTTTTTGCTCTTTTACTTTTATTGTACAATCATTTATAAATTTTTCAAGTGCTTTTTCTGTTGCATCGTGCATCATTATAACAAACTCGTCGCCACCAGTTCTGTAGGCAACCATATGGCTTGATTTTGTTGATTTTATAGCATTAGATACTATTTTTATGTATTCATCACCAGCTGAGTGTCCTAATCTATCGTTTACATTTTTCAAACCATTAATATCTGCAACTATAATGCCCGTTCCTTTTGAATGCCCTCTTGCAATTATGTTATTAATATCAACTTCGTATGCGTTTCTATTTTTTAAGCCAGTTAAAGCATCTTCGGTATTTTTATCTATGTATAAAGGATTTGATATTCTTTTAAACATATTTTTAGAAATAATTACTGCGATTACAGTTACTATTATTACAATACACGCTTGAGCTATTTTTAAGTTTGTATAAGCTTTGCTAATTTCTGCAACATCAAATTCAATTCCAACTACGCCTAAAACTTCGTCATTTTTTCCTTGAAACGGAACATATGCTACTAAAATATCGCCCCAATAAGTTTCTTTAATCTCGCTTGGCATTACAGCTTCGCCGTTTAGTGCTTCTAGCATTTCTTGGCTTATAGACTCTTCTATAATGTCATTTGGGTATCTAAAATCTTGGTCTTGCTCTAGTCCATCTATGACATATACAAGTTCGCCTTCTGTATTTAGTTTTGCAGTATAAAGGTATAAAACACCAGCATTATTTTTAAGAAGTAGTAATAAATCCAAACTTTCTTTGTATAAATCTGTTTCCATATCCTCTGGCGAGTTAATATCTATAAACATTTTAGGGTCTATCTTGCTTTCAGTTGTATTGTATATAGCAAGTGCTCTATCTCTATATACATCTAATACAATATCAAACATAGCATTCCAATATATTGATGTTACGATAATAGAAGTTACTAAAACAAATATACCTGTTATCATAATTACTTGAATATCTAGCCTTGTTAATAGTTTTTTCATGGTCTAAAGTTCCCCTTTTATATCAATTTTGATTATTATAAATTAGCATTTCATAAATTTTTTCTTTACAACTGTGTAAACTTCTTAATATTATATCACATTCAACGAAATTTTGGAATACTTTTTTTAAATTTTTTTAATTTTTTCTAAAAAAAGCGAAGTACCATTTTCTGATACCTCGCTAATATATTATTAATTTTATTAAATTATGCTTTATTTTTTATTTTTGCTATAAAAGTAAATATAAAAAACAGTACAATATCTACAGCAACTACGGTAGAACCAACTGGAGTGCCTTCAAGTATTGATATAACAAGTCCTACTAAAACCCCAAAAACTCCAAAAATTGCCGAGGAAATTATCACAGATTTAAAACTTTTGAAAACTCGCATTGAAGAAATTGCTGGAAAAACCATTAAAGCTGTTATTAATAACGAGCCTACAAGTCGCATTGCAATTACTATTACTCCAGCAGTTATTATTGCAATTACCAAATTATAAAACGTTACATTCATACCAGTTGCAACTGAAAACGTTTCATCGAAAGTAACCGAAAATATTTTATTATAAAATAAAATAAAAATAGATACTACTACCAGTGAAAGCATTAAACAAAAATTTACGTCTGATGTAGACAAAGTTAAAATCGACGCAGAACCAAAAAGAGTTGTACAAACATCGCCTGCAAGATTTGCAGAAGTCGAAAAAATATTTAATATTAAGTATCCTACAGCAAGTGTTCCTACCGACATCATAGCGATAGATGCATCGCCTTTTATCTTTGTATTTTGTCCTCCACAAAGAAGAATAACGGCACTTATAGACGTGATAATTAAAATAAACGGCATGCTATTTGTAAAATTTGCAACACTAGCTACAGCCATCGCACCAAAAGCTACGTGAGAAAGTCCATCTCCGATATATGAAAAACGTTTTAGCACTAATGTTACACCTAAAAGTGCAGAACATAATGCAACTAATATTCCAACTATAAACGCATTTATAACGAATTGATGTTGAAAATACATCGTTAATTTTTCTATCATCTATTCGCCCTCCGTATCATTGTAAAATTTGTTCACATCGTTACTTTTTTCATATTCTTCCTTAGTTCCAAAAAAATGTTTTGTTCCTATGTGTAAAATATGTGTTGCGTATTTTAAAGATGATTGAATATCATGAGAAATCATTATAATAGTTATTTTCTCAGTTTTATTTAATTGTTCTATTATAGAATAAAACTCACTTACAACATTTGGGTCAAGCCCTGTAGCAGGTTCGTCTAAAAACAAAATCTTTTGCGTTGAGCAGAGAGCTCGTGCAAGTAAAACTCTCTGTTGTTGTCCTCCAGAAAGCTCTCTATAACATCTCTTAGAAAGATTTTCAATGCCAAGTTTTTGCATGCTTTTTTGTGCTAGTTCTTTGTCGTTTTTGTTATAAAAAGGTCTTAAACCCATTCTACTTTGACAACCTTGCAAAACTACCTCACGTACACTTGCAGGAAAATCCCTTTGAACTTGACTTTGTTGCGTTAGGTAGCCTATATCACGTTTTGAGAAACCATCTTCAAATGTCATTTCCCCACTTATAGGCTTCAAAAGTCCTAGAATACCTTTCATAAGTGTGCTTTTTCCTGCTCCGTTTTCGCCCAAAATACAAAGATAATCACCATTTGATACATTAAAGTTTAAGTTAGATACGACAGGTATTCCATCATATCCAAACGTTACACCTTTTAGCTCTAATATTTTTTTCATTTAATTTAAAGCCTCTTTAATAACTTCTAAATTTTCAGTCATTACAGATAGATATGTTAATCCATTATTAATTTCTGCTGTTGTTATGCCTTGTAATGAGTGTAAAACTAAAATTTGTGTATCTTTATAGTTTGAATTTTCTACTAATGTTTCTGCTATTTTATGTTGTGGATTTTCAATCGTAAGAACAGCCGAAACGTTTAGTTCGTTAATTTTTTCTGTTAATAACAATATAGTTTCAAAGCTTGCTTCTGTTTCTGCCGTACATGAGCTAAACGCTGAGAAATAGTTTAAATTATAATCTTTTACAAAATACGCAAATGGAAAACGGTCGCCAAATATTAAAGTATCACTTTTAGCTTCTGCTACAACTTCTTTATATAATGTATCTAATTGTAAAAGTTCTACTTTGTAATTTTCAAAATTTAATTCAAAATTCGCTTTATTTTCTGTGTCTATGCCTGCAAAAATATTTGAAATTTCTTGACATACTTTTATCGCATTAGTGATTGAAAGCCATATATGTTCATCTACTTCGTGGTCATGGTCGCAAGTTTCGTCACATTCGTGTTCTTCTTCGTGGTCATGGTCACAAGTTTCGTCATGTACGTGCTCTTCTTCG
>JAWXUO010000058.1:0-10779 GCA_044426355.1 Clostridia bacterium
TGGTGGTAAAGCAGGTGGTAGTAAACCATCAGGACCTCCACCAGAAGGTGGTGGTAAAGCAGGTGGTAGTAAACCATCAGGACCTCCACCAAAAGAAACTAGCGTAGATGAAACAGATGACACAGATGACACAGATGACACAAGCGAGTTACTTTCTACACTTTTAACAACTTCTGATGATTAAAAAACATTTTAATTAATCAATTAAATTTATACCCCACACCCCACACCCCACACGAAACGACCTAGATTTTACTAGGTCGTTTCGATTTGTTTAAAAGGGGATATATGCACAAATTTTAAAATTAAAGCTACGATAAGAAAATTTATTGTAGCTTTTTTTGTGTTTAATGACAAAAATTGATATAAATTTAATATTTAAAATGTTGAATTTTGTAGCAAGGTATGTTATAATATTACATAATTTTACAGATTTGTAAAAAGAAAAAGAAAGTGAGAAAATTATGAATAAAGACTTATCATTTTTTGAGATACACTCAAACGATTGTCCAAATCCCTGTTGTTATATAGATGCAACAAATTACAAATTATTATATATTAATCACGTAATGTCAAAGCTTACACATCAAATTTTAGATTATGATGATAAATTTTGTTATGAAGTAATACATAGAAGAAGTACCCCTTGTGAACATTGTGTCTTAGGTGGAACGAATGACGAAAAATTTAATGAAGTAAAAATACAAAGTGAAATAAACGGTAAATCATATCGTGTACAAAGTAGACTTTTTCACATTGATGGTAGTGAAGTTTATTACTGTAAATATTTTAGTGAACGTAAGAATAATTATAGACTAACATACAATAATCATTTACCAACTGGAATGACAATAGAAGAAGCAATGAGCGAGTGCACAAAAATTATTAGCAATGATGATATTGAAAGTACATATAATAGCTACATTGACATATTAGGTAAATATTATTGTTGTGATAATGTTACAATATTTAATTTAGATAGTTCAACCGATAGCATTTCAGCAAGAAATACATGGACAGTAGATGATAATATAGAAATATTGCCAAATTTAGAAAATGATGATAGAGTATCTTTAATAGCTGAGATGATAGAAAAGTATGAAGTTATGGGCATTTCTATATTTGAAAACAAAAAAATAACTAAGCTAGATAATGCTATACTTAAAGAGTTTTTAGAAAGAAGAAAAATTGATAATTTAGTAATATCTCAAATTCGTGATAGAACTAATACTATCATAGGCTTTGTTGCACTATTTAATATAAAAGCTACTGTAAACGAATTTCGTTTGTTTAATTCTATTAAGAAATTTATCCAAGATAATATAAAAAACGAGGCAAAAGACCTTGAAATTAATACATTGCTCGATAAAGATATATTAACAGAGTTTTATAATAGCAATAAATATGTTGCTGATTCACAAGAATTAGAAAAAAATTATAAAGGTGGATTAGGTGTAGTTTTTGCAAGTATCAATGGACTTGGTAGAACAAATGAATACTTCGGCTATGAGGCAGGAGATTCTAAAATACAACAAGCATCTGTTATGCTAAGAGAATTATTTTCGGAAGATTGGTATAGAATAAGTGGCACGGAGTTTATTTGTTTAGTAAAACAAGATGATGAAGTAGAATTTTATAATAAAGTTGAAAGTTTTGTAAGAAAATCAAATAAAACTAATAATACAGTTCTAACTTTAGGACAAATATGGACACCGAAAATTACAAAAATAGCAAGTTTAGTTTCAGAAGCTGATGCTATAATGTATATTAATAAGCAAGCTTTTTATAGTAAAGATAATAATAAATATAAAGAAATTACAAATAAACTTTTGCAAGATTTACTGTTTGGTATAGAAAATGATGAGTTTTTAGTGTATTTACAACCTAAAGTTAATCTCGAAACAGGAAAAATAAAAGGTGCTGAAGCATTAATTCGTAGGTTTGACAAGAAAAATAATAAAATGATTTTCCCAGACCAGTTTATTGCAAAGTATGAAACAAATTCAATAATTCGTCACGTTGATATTTTTGTGCTAGAAACTGTATGTAAACTTTTGCAAAAATGGGATATTAAAGATGAAGATTTTACAATATCAGTAAATTTAAGTCGAGTAACTTTATTAGAAAATAATATAGTAGATACTTTTGTAGAAATTTGTGATAAATATGGCATTGACTATAAATATATAGTTGTTGAACTTACCGAACGAGTTGGGATAGTAGAAAATCATGTGCAATCTAAATTAGTAACAGACTTTCAAGAAAGAGGATTTAAACTATCTCTTGATGATTTTGGTTGTGCATATTCTAATATTATAACATTAGTAGACGTTGTTTTCGACGAAGTGAAAATTGATAAAAGTTTGGTTGACCACGTATTAACAAGCAAAAGAAATAATGTAACTGTAAACCATATAATCAGTATGGTAAATTCAATGGATTCAAAAACTGTAACTCTTGCAGAGGGTATCGAAACAGAGGAACAAGCAAATTGTCTAAAAGAGTTTGGCTCTCCTTATGGACAAGGTTATTTCTATTCAAGACCAATCCCTAGTGATGAATTTTATGAAAAGTATATAAAGTAAAAATATATTAAAATCCATTCTTTTTATAAGGTGAAATTGTTCTAGTCAAGTAAAATTGTACCACTTACGCAGACTTTTTCACACGAAAAAACTCATATTTCATGGCAGGGGAGAAGAAAGTCCTATATTTTATGAATTTTTGTAAAGAATCTTGTTTTTTATGGTTAGGTATGGTATGATTTAGGAAAGATTGTTTATATTTATTTTAGGAGAGAATTAAATGAAAAACTTTGCAAATTACGATTCGAAAAAGTATAAAGATGAAAATTATGAATTTATCGAAAATAGTATTTATAGGTCAAAGGTTGAAGACAAATATGTTACATCGTTAACTTTTGAAATGGAATCTACAGATGGTTATGATGGCGAAAATCCATCACCACAAAATATTACGCAATTTCCATTTGAAGCAATACTTGATGAATTTATGGTTTGGGTGAGTGATTTCTATGAAGAATTAAACGCTAAAAGTGAAGTTACTTGTTATCAAGAATTTGCATCAAGTGAGCTAGATGATATAAAAGCTCTAAGAACGTTGATTGGCAAGCGAGTTTACGGTAAAATACATGACCCTAATGATGATGATTCTGATTGGAGTTTAATCATTGAATAAAGTGAGATTAATACCCAACAAACTAACAAAAAGCACTTACTAAAAAGTAAGTGCTTTTTCATTTGAAAAATCAAATTATTATTGAGTAACAAGACGATAATTACAGCAATATACGCAATAAATACAGCGAGTTTTTATAATATTAACTAAAAAAGAAATAAAAGAAACTGCAAAAGCTAAAATATCTAACTTTTTGTATAGTTGTATAACTAACATCTACGATTTTGAACTTAATATAAAAATTCGTAAAACTATCCTATTTTAACTTCCAATTCATACTTTTAACCTGTAAATTTACCATATTTGCGTAATTTTGACCCAAATCCATAAGTTCTTGATGTTTTCCTTCTTCGCAGACTTTCCCGTCTTTTAGTAAAATAATTTTATCAGCACCTGCGATAGTTCGCATTCTATGAGCAATTACGATAACGGTTTTGTCTTGTGTTAATCTTTTTATAGCAGACTGAACAGCCGATTCGCTTTGAATATCAAGAGAAGAAGTAGCTTCGTCAAGTAACACAATCGGTGCATTTTTAAGCAACGCCCTTGCAATTGACAATCTTTGACGTTCGCCACCAGAAAGCGACGCTCCATTTTCGCCAATAAAAGTATTAATGCCTTCAGGTAATTTTTCTACAAATTCCATACAATGAGCGTCTTTTAAAGCTTCTAAAACTTCCTCATCAGTGGCGTTTTTCTTACCAATTCGTACATTTTCAAGCACCGAATTATCAAAAAGAGTTACATCTTGAAACACGATTGAAATGCTTTTAAGTAGCGTTTCTGGCTCGATTTTAGAAATATCTTCTAAACCTATTTTGATTTTACCAGAAGTTACGTCCCAAAATCTTGCACAAAGTTTTAAAGTTGTAGATTTACCACCACCAGACGGTCCTACTAAAGCTGTGATTTCACCTTGTTTTGCTGTAAAACTCGCATTATTTATAACATTTTCATCATTGTTATATGCAAAACTAACATTTTCAAAGCAAATATCGTATCCTTTTGGCTCAAAAACTTCTTTTCCTGTTTGAATTTCAGTAGCTTCAAGCTTTTTCATTCTGTCGATACTCACAAGTGAGTGAAAAGTCCCTGCTAGATTTATCAAAGCACCTGAAATTGGTCCAAAAACCCTTGTTACAACCACCATAAACACTAAAAACGTCATCAAATCAATCTCATTTTTAGAAAGTAACGTCACACCCATAAGCATTGATGTTGCAACGCCAACTTTTAAAATCATTTGAGCGATTGATACAGGAATACCAACCCCGAGTTCTGCGATTAAAAGGTGTTTTTCGCTGTCTTTTAGCTTAATTTCAAGGTCATCTTGATGAGCAGATTTTCTATTATTCGCTTTAATATCCTTAATATTTTCGATACATTCCGTAATTTTACTATCATAATCAAGCTTATTTTTCATATTTTTTTGGCTAAATTTACCTTGAAAATTTTTGGTAAAAACACACAAAGCAAATGATATAGGAACTACCCAAAGTGTCGCAAGTGCCATTTTAAAATTAAATGCAAACAGCCCAAAACTTATTAAAATAGTAGACGAAACCGAGCCTATAAACACTGGTATAAAATGCGAAAATGCGTGTTCGAGTTCCGTTGCGTCTGCCATTATCGTGGTTGTTAAATCGCTTAAAGCTTTTTTTCCAAAAAACGATAACGGAAGTTTTCTCAAAGTTTCTGCAAGCGTAATTCGTTTTGTTGCACTTTCTTCATAAGCCGACGTGTAGCTTGTGTTATATGCAAAATAATAAGCTATAATAATGCCAATTACCACAATAAAAGTGTATATTATGTATAAGACTAAATTAAAAGTTGGTTTATTTGAGTTTAAAGAGTTGTCTAAACTGTCGAATATAAATAAATACAAAATTCCACTCGTGCTCATTAATAAAATATTTACAACAGTTGCCCAAAAACTCGCCAAAACTAAGTCTTTTGCACCATTTTCACTTAGACTTAATGCATTTTTTAAGTAATTTTTCATTATCCACGCACCTCGCTTTCATTCCATAAAAATGCGTTGTTATATTCTTGCCACATATCGAAAAATTTACCTTTTTGCTCTAAAAGTTCCCCATGTGTGCCTTGTTCGATGATTTTTGCGTTGTCTATATGATAAATTTTATCAGCATTTTGTACGGTTGATAGCCTGTGAGCTATCATTAACACAGTTTTATTTTGTGCAAGTTTTTCCATAGCAAGTTGAATTTCGTGTTCGTTTTCAGGGTCGGTAAAAGCCGTCGCCTCATCTAGTAAAATTATCGGTGAATTTTTTAAAATAGCTCTTGCAATAGCAATTCTTTGAGCCTCTCCGCCTGATAAGTACACTCCATTTTTCCCTACTTCGGTATAAATTCCATTAGGAAGTTTTTCGATAATTTCCTCACATCGAGCAAGTTTTAAAGCCTCTAAAACCTCGATTTCACTCGCATTTGGCTTACCTTCTCGAACATTGTCTAAAATGCTCATTTTGTATAAATTAGTATTTTGAAAAACAAAAGAAATGCTGTCCATAATATCACTTTCGCTCATATCTCGAACGTCAATACCACCTATCGACACCGAGCCTTCGCTTACGTCCCAAAATCTTGGAATTAGCGTCGCAAGGGTTGATTTACCACCACCCGAGCCACCGACTAGAGCAACAGTTTGTCCTTGTTTTATTTCTAAATTTACATTTTCTAAAGCGTTTTTCATAGCATTAGGATAAGTAAACGATACATTTTTAAATAAAATATCAAAATTTTGTGGTTTTTGCGTTTGATTTTTATAAATAAGCGTTCTCTCGTTTATCAAATCTTCGGTTCTGTCTAAAGCGTCTGACGCAAGTTGAGTATTTTGCGAAACCCACATAAGTCGCATCATCATAAAGCTATAAATCGGCGTGAAAAATAGGTAAAACAAAAAGTCTAGCATAAACGTTTTTGTGTCGTCTGTAACAGAAAAAATCGCAATTGCACCGAAAACTAAAAATAATGACACGCACGCAAGCAAAGTTTGGAACGCTACCATTGGATTTCTGCACATTATTGTGTATCCTACAACAAATTCTTTGTATTCTAAGATGGTTTTATGAAATTTTTCGAAAGAAAATATACTTTGTCCAAAAGTTTTTACGACAGAAATACCTCGAACATACTCAACAGCTTCGTTGTTCATTTTATCAAGCGAAGTTTGGTACTGACGCAGTCTTTCAGCCGTCCCAGAATTCATCATAAGCATCATCGCACCACATGAAAGAGCAAGTGGAATTATACTGATTAAACCAAGCTTCCAGTTGTATGTAAACACGAAATATAGCACAGCTAAAGGCGTTACAAATGCACCTATCATATCTGGCATTTGATGTGCTAAATAGCTTTCTGTTTTTGCGATAGTTTCGCTTAAAGTACGCTTAATTTTCCCACTTCCTGTGGAATTAAAGTATCCCAAAGGCAAATCCATAAGTTTTTTTATGGAGTTTGATTTCATGTTTCTAGCAACTCGAAAAGCTACTGCGTGAGTGCACATCAAACCACAACCATATACAAAAATCCCACTAACTGCCGACCCTACGGCAAGATATGCGTAGTTTAAGAGATTTTGCGAAAGCTCAAAATTTGGATACATCTCAAAAATTTCGCTAACACCAAGCCATATGAAAACCACTGGTAAAAGTGCTAAAATAGCACTAATCCCTGATAAAACTAAACCTAAATACATAAACGGTTTGTAATTTCCTGAATATGCAAGCAAACTTTTTAAAAGTGGCTGTTTTTTTCGTTTAAGTTCATTTATACTATCCATTTTACTTTTTCTCCTTATAAAAAAATCTGAAAGTTTGTTTTTTCCATTTTCATCTAAAGCATAACTTTCTAGATGTTGACCTTTTTCAAGGTGCAAAACATGGGTACAGCACCCTAAAATCAGTTCTAAATCGTGGGTAATTATGAAAGTTATCTTGTGATTTTCATAGTTTTCACAAACTAATTTACAAAAACTCTTCATTCCTGTAAAATCCAGCCCACTTGTCGGCTCATCGTAAAACATAAGCTCGGTATTTGACGCAAATGCCGAACAAATAGCTACTCTTTGCTTTTGACCACCAGAAAGTGACGCTGGGTGACGGTCTTTTAAGTCATAAATGTCTAAATCTTTCATTAATTTTTCGATTTCTTGCTCACTTTTTTCAGATTTTAAAGAAATTTCATCTAAAACACTTGAACAAAAAAGCTGACGATTAACATCTTGCATAACGACAAAACTTTTATTTAGTCTATCTTTTTCGTTCATATTTCTGTTGCCAAGGTAAATTTCGTTACGAGATGGCAAAAAACCACTCACGCAGTCAATAAAAGTGCTTTTTCCAGCACCATTTTCGCCGATAAGTGCAACAACGGAATTTTCTTTAAACGCTAAATCTTTTATAGATAAAGTATGTTTTTCGCCACGAAAACAAGATAAACTTCTAATGTCCAAGCCTTTTTTATGTTTTTTAAAAGTATAATCAATACTTTTTATATCTTCAAGGTTTGTATGTCTTAAACCTAAATCATGCAAATTTTCGTTACTTAGCTTTGAAAATTCTTTGCCTAAAAACTCACGTTCTATCTTTCCGTCTTTAAAATATATAAATCTATCGGCTAAATCTAGCAAAAAATACAGTCTATGCTCAGAAATCACGATGGTTTTGCCTTGATTTTTAAGTTTTTCAAGTATTTTTCTAAGTCTTTCGATGGATTTTACGTCCATATTCGACGAAGGTTCGTCTAAAATATAAATTTCAGGGCTTGCTGAATGAATACTTCCCATTGCGATTTGTTGTTTTTCGCCACCAGAAAGCTCAAAAATATTTCTATCTATAAGTTTCGAAAGTTCCAGTTCGTCGGTGGTATTTGTTATTCTATCTATGATTTCATCGTTAGAAAGTGCTAAATTTTCGCAACCGAAAGCAAGTTCACTAGTTGTATCTATATTAAAAAACTGACTTTTCGGATTTTGGAACATACTCCCACAAGTGCTAGATAAATCGGAAAGTTCGATTTTAGCAATATTTTTTTCATCAACGATAACTTCGCCCTCAAAAATACCCTCGTGAAAATGTGGAATAAGACCATTTATTAGACGGGTAACTGTAGTTTTTCCACAGCCACTTTTGCCACATAGTACCACAAATTCGCCTTTTTTTATGTCAAGTGATAAATTATCTATACTTTTTTCGTTTTTATCATAAGAAAAACTAACATTTTTAATTTTTATCATAATTTCTCCTTTTTTATGACTTTCGTGGACTTAGCCACACAAACAATTTCTGTGAAAAATTGATTAAAACTTTAGTGTTAAAATAATACTTTAAACTACAGCATTATTGCGTAAATAAGCAGTAAAATTGTAATTATCATTATAAAATAGTCTAAAGCTACGAGTTTTACTTTTGCAACACATGTTCTTGGTTTAGAGCTGTCTAAACCTCTTGCGAGTGATGCTGAAACTAATTCGTCCATCACATTTACACAGCTAAATAACAGTGGCACAATTATGTATTCGCACGTTTGCATAGGGTGAAAAAACGCTGTTTTAAAGCGTATTCCAATGCCTCGAAATCCCATCGCATGACGTATTCCGTCCCATTCTTCCTCGACAGTTGGAATAAATCGAAACATTACAGCAAATGGAATTATAAACGCTGGTGGGAGTTTCATTTTTGCAAAACTTGCCATAAATTCGCTTATCGTTGTAGTTTTATAAACTATGTGAAACGCCATCAAAATTGGTATGTAAATTTTTATTAAAACAATTACAATTAGCAAAAATATAGTCGATGCACTTTCTGGCACTAATATCAAAATTTGCTCTATTATTAAAGATACTACAAGCGTTATATACTTGTTTTTTATTGCTTTAAATTCGCCTAAATACAGCCCTAAAAACATTATAAAAGTTGTTTGGATTATGGTAAATAGACTGTTTGGAGTGTTCATCACAACTACGCAAGTAACTAAAAATACAAACAGTTTTGTTCTCGGGTCTAGCTTATTTTTCATCAACCCATACCCACTTTGCTAAAATGTTTTTTAAGCATTTTTTGTGCAAATATAACACCTAAAATTCCACCAATAATCGCTAAAACTATCTGCACATAAAGCATATAGTTAGTGATAAGCAACTCGATTGCATCACCATAATCTTGACCATAATAGTCTATGCATAGCTGAATAGTTGCATCTTTTGCTGTAATAAAAGTTAAAGTTGGTGTCACTGATAACAAATTAAATATTATATAAGACAAATTATACATAGTTTTTGATTCATATTTACCTATTTTGCATACAAAATCAGCAATTAAACCTATTGGAAATGCTAAAAATAATGTAAAAATATGACCACTTCCTGCTCCCATTATTCCAATTAGTGTCGCTAAAATAGTTATAGCACCAAATTTTTTAAGTTTCATTACAAACATAAAATATATTGTAGAACAAGCTATTCCTACGACAACTTGATAGCCATAAATTGATAAAAAAGGCACAATTCCTACAATCATAGATGTAATCATCGCAACTATCATATATAAAACAGCGAATGTACCTGAGTATATTAAATCTTTTGTCTTTAGGTTTTTCATAATTTCTCCTTATGTAAACATAACCCCAACTAAAAAGTTAGGGCTAAATTTTATTAAACTATACCTGCTTTTTCAAAATGAGTTTTAAGTAATTTTGATGCTAATATTGTTCCAACAAAAGCACCAGCTACTGCAAGCCCACCTTGTGCAAAAATTAACCAATCTGTAGCTAAGCTTGCAATCGCATCACCATAACTTTGTCCGTAATAATCAATGCAAGATTGCACAAAAGCGTCTTTTGCTACAAATAATGTCATAAATGGTCCTATCATTGTTAAATTAAACACCATATATGATATTGATATTAGTTTTTTTGACTCGAATTTACCTGTTTTTGCAATTAAATCTGCTACTATGCCTATAGGTATCGCAAACATTATAGAATATGGGTGTCCACCAGTTGTTGTAACTAATCCAAATAACACTCCTAGTATAGTTATTCCACCGAATTTTTTTATTTTTAAAACATACATAGTGTATACTATTGCCCCGATAACACCTACCACAAACGGCGATGCAAAAAGGTATAAAAACGGTACGAAGCCAAGTAGCATAACTGCCACAAACATTACCACTATATAAATTGCTGCGAATGCACCTGCATATATTAAATCTTTTGTTTTTAGTTTTTTCATTATATCCTCCTTTAGTTAGCAGTGACTAACTTCGTAAATTTATTTTATCATATATATTATTTTTTGTCAATATTATCAATTTAAAGGGTCGTTTTCATCAAGTGAATGACACGGCCACGATGGAACAATTGATGCTTTCGGCTTTATTTTAAAATCACAATATCCATCACCATATGCACAAATTTTTTCTCGATAAAACGGCACAAAAAACGCTTCAAACATAACATAATCAAAATTACAAAGATAAGGAATATATTTCGTATATCCATATTTTTCTGCAAAAACTGTCAGTGGACATGCTAAATTATGAAAAATTATAGGAAA
>JAWXUO010000008.1:0-43973 GCA_044426355.1 Clostridia bacterium
TTGTGATAATGTTTTCTGGATATTGTGGGTCAATAACACTTACAGCATTAACTCTGTCTAAAGCTGACATGATAGATTGACGGAAGTTTTCGTTATTTACTGCAATGTTCCAGTTTTCTGGTTCAAAAGCATCATCAAAACGAGGTTCAAAGTTGAACGCATAGAAATAAGAATAAGCTGGAGATGCAATAGAACTTGATACCATGTCACGTTTTCCACCTACATCTGTAAGCCATGTGCCTAAGATAGAAGTATCTAAAGTTGCATAGTCAACTTCGCCACGTAAGAACATTTCTGCACCTATTGTAGAAGCTGTTGCATTATATAAATATTCGATTTCTTCGATAAATACATTTTCAGCGTCCCAGTAAGAAGCGTTTTTAGTTAAAATACGTTGGTTTTGTGGTTGATAATCAGAGATTATGTAAGCACCATTATAAAGTAAAGTTGTGTGGTCGATACCAAAGTTCGTACCTTGTTGTTCTATCCATTCAGCATTTACAGGCATGTAACAAGAATAGCTTAAAACAGACACAAAGTAAGGACAAGGTTCGTTCATTGTGTAAACTAAAGTATAGTCATCAGTAGCTGTAACGCCAACTTCTGAAAAATCTACAACATCTGTAGGTGCTCCATCTACAACAGATACTGTGTAGTTGTAGTATTCTGAAGCATTAAGTATAATGTCGCTGTATAAATATCTAGCACCTGCTGAATTTACTGCATTGTTTACCCATTCTGCAGAAGTAACCCAGTCGTGAGCTGTAACGTCAGCGATTTCTGCACCTGTGTAGTCAACCCATTTAACACCTTCACGGATATTAAAAGTCCATTCAGTAAAATCATCATTTGATGACCAACTTTCAGCTAAAGAAGGTTGTACAATACCGTAATTATCATATTCTACTAAGCAATCTACAGAGTTTGCTGGTAAATCTAAATCAGCAGCATTTGTTGTGTAAAGATAATTAAATGTACTTACTTCACTTGCATAAAGTAAAGTAAATGTAGTATCTGTTACACCGTCAGTTGATACGTTTGTGTTAGTGTTTGTGTTTGTATTAGTGTTTGTGTTTGTAGTATCACTACTTCCACAAGCAACTAAATTTAGCGTTAGTGCCATTAACACACTAGTAGCTAACGCTTTTTTGGTTGAAGTTTTCATTGTTTCTCCTTTTGTCCTCTTGTATATTTAAACGGTTTTGTTAAAACCATTTACTGCATGGTATATTGTCAACACCTATTCCGAAGTCATCACTCATTGTAATGATGTTTTCGTTAAAGATAGGACCTCCTGTAAATGGGTCTACACTGCAAAGTGAAGGTCCATCTAAATCAGCTAAAGTTATAATGCTTTGTCCTGCACCAAGATGTACGCCAGCAGAAACAGAAAGTCTTGATTCTAGCATACAACCTATCATACATTCTACATTATAAATATTAGCAACTGCACAAATTTCTAAAGCTTTGTGAATTCCACCTGTTTTCATAAGTTTAATATTAATTAGGTCGGCAGCTTGCGTTTGTATTATATGTATAGCATCTTCGGCAGAAAAAACAGATTCATCTGCTAAAATTTTTGTTTGAACATTTTTCGTGATGTATTTCATGCCCTCAAGGTCATGAGCAGTTACAGGTTGTTCTACAAGTTCTATGTCTAAGCCTGCATCTTCCATAGCAGAAATAATAGCTACAGATTGTTTTGCAGTCCAGCCTTGATTTGCATCTACTCTAATTACAACATCAGGTCCTACAGCATCTCGGATAGCTTTAATGCTTTCGACATCTTTTAAGCCGTCTTTACCAACTTTAACTTTTAAAATGTCATATCCCCTATTTTTTGCTTCTATACTATCTAAAACCATTTGTTCTACAGGGTTTACAGAGATTGTAATATCAGTGTTTATAGTGTTTTTTGAACCACCTAGTAATTTATAAACAGGAGCTTTTAGTGCTTTTCCATATAAATCATAAATTGCCATATCAACACAAGCTTTAGCTGATGTGTTTTTTACGATGCATTTATGCATTTTTTTCATAATGGTATCAAGTTCTGTTATTTCCATACCTACTATAGCAGGTTTGATGAAATTCATGATAGCACATTCTATAGAGCCTAAAGTTTCGCCAGTTATAACGGCTGTTGGTGGAGCTTCTCCATAACCTACTTGACCATCGTCGCCAATTATTTTAACAACAAGGTCTTCTACGCTATTTACCGTTCTAAGTGCCGTTTTAAATGGGTGTCTTAAAGGTAGAGAAATATAGCCTATTTGAATATCTTTTATTCTCATAATTTACTCCTTTTAAAAAAATATCTAAAATTAAAAAAATTTACAACTTATTGTACCATAAAAAAGGTTGAATGTAAAGTGTAAATTTCAAAAAACTACAAATTAATACAAATTACAAATATTTATTTGATGATAAAAGAAATTTAAAGACACAAAAATTTCAGAAAATCTTTGTGTCTTTTATTTATTACCAATCTTTTACAGAACCGTCATATAGTCTTTTAGCTATTGTAGAACCCCTACCTTGTGCTGGGAATAATTCTTCGATATTATCAGCAAGCTCGATACCTATTC
The DNA here is from genome assembly GCA_044426355.1 of Clostridia bacterium. Classification (GTDB taxonomy): domain Bacteria; phylum Bacillota; class Clostridia; order Oscillospirales; family Butyricicoccaceae; genus CAYJLC01. The sequence continues at coordinate 2,589 of JAWXUO010000008.1, forward strand.
CGTTGCCAGTTGGTATCACCATAAAACCATCTTTAAATTTAAGTGGTTCTAAAACCATAGCATCTTCTGCACCGTCTAAACAAAACTCAGGGAGTTCTTGAATACCAAGATTTGGAATACAAGCCCCTATTTGCAAACAAGTAGCCGTTGACACAGGTCCTAGTGGATTGTGTGGAATAACTTGCACGTTATACGCCTCAGCTAAAGCACATATTTTTTTAGCAGTTGTGATACCACCAACAGCACAAGCGTCAGGTCGAACATAAGTTGCACCCTCTCGAGAAAGTAGCATTTGAAATTCTTTTAAGTTTATAAATCTTTCGCCTGTTGAAATATTTACAGGAACTTGTCTTGCGACTTGTGCCATAGCGTCGATATTATCAGGAGATATTGGGTCTTCTAGTGCATATGGTCTATATTTTTCTACAGCTTTTCCAAAAGTTATAGCTTCGGCTAAAGACATCGCACGGTGTGCTTCTAAAATTAAGTCAAAATCATAACCTACTGCTTCACGGATTTTTCGGATTTTTTCTACTTCGAGTTCGATTTTGTTTGCAAAAAACTCATCACGTCCATCACATTCGGAAGCTATAGGGCCATTTACAAAAACTTTAGCAGCTGTAAAACCTTGTTTTTTAAGGTCTTTGTAACTTTTTATAAGAGTATCAACGTCGTGTTCTTTTGACATAGGAGATGCATATACACGAATTTTATTTCTTGTTAACCCACCTAAAAGTTCATATACAGGTACGCCGAGTTTTTTACCTTTAATGTCCCACAAAGCAATATCTATAGCAGAAATAGCACTCATTATAACAGAGCCACGAAAATGCGTTGCACGATATAAATTTTGGTTAATATCCTCTATTTTCATAGGGTCTTTACCTATAAGATATGGGATAAAACTTTCTATAGTAGCTTTTGTGCCTGCAAGATAGCTCCAATTTCCCGCTTCGCCAAGCCCTGCGATACCCTCGTCTGTATAGACTTTTACAAAGAGATAATGCCTTGCCTGAATAACTTTTACGTCTGAAATTTTCATTTAAAAATCCTCCTTAATATAATTATTTTTGTTAAAATTTTTTAATATAAGTTTAAAATCTTGTTCTTCATAATGAAAATGCGATGAATTTTTTAGCAAAAAAACTTCTGCACAAGGTAGTATTTCTAAATGTTTTTTAGATTTTTTTAAAACTAATTCATCATTTTCACTAAAAAAAGCTGTAGTGGGTACGTTTAATAAATGTATATGCTTTTTTATGTAGCTTATTTCTTTAAAAAGTGAAATATAATTAGGTATCCATTTTATGTATTTAGATAAATTTCGGTCTATTTCTATGCTATATGATTTTTGAATTTCCTGAGGTTTAGAAGAATATAGCATTTTTAGAGCTTTTATTACAATAGATGGTTTTAAAGTTATGTTTAAAGGTGGTGCAAGCAAAAAAAGTTGCTTTATTTTTTTATTGTATTTAATAGCTAAATCTATAGCGAAAAGAGTTCCCATTGAGTGTGCTACTATAATTATATTTTCGCAGTCGATTTTTAAAAATATTTCTTCTACTTGATTTTTCCATTTGGTCATATTTGTGTTTGAAAAATCCGACACGCTTAATCCGTGACCATCAAGAAGTATATTATAATAAGTAAAATTTTTAGGTAAAATTTCTATAAATTTAGAAAAATGACAAGGCGTGCCTAAAATTCCGTGTACAAATAATATAGCGACTGTACTGTTTGTAACTATGTTTTCTTGCGATTTATGGTTCATACGCACCTATTTCCTAACGTTTTATTTAATATATTATAACATAAATTACGAAAAAGCACAAAAAGTTTTTTGTTTTTTGTAATAAAAAAAAGTGTAAAAATTTAGTTATTATATACATTGATTTTATATGAAATATGATGTATACTATAAAATATGAATATAAATTTTGATAAGAGAGGTACAAAACATGAATATTTATGACATTGATACTAAACTTTTAGAAACACATAGTGATATGATTTCTAAAATGCGTGAGGAAGCTTTAGATTTTGCTAAAAACTTTAGCGATTCTCCTGAACAATTAAGCGACTGGGGACACAAATACTTTTGTCCTGATGATGGTAGCCGTTTAATTTTCGACTTAGATAAACCAAAAGATCACTACTGTTCAGAATGTAAAAAAACATTCCATACAGAAGAATTTGATAATACTTGGGTATATCTTTATAGACGTGTTGTTTTTGAAACACTTAAAAAACTTGCTATATTATATAAACTTGATAAAAACGAATTTTACATAGAAGAATTTAAAAAAATGCTTAATTTTTATGCAGATAATTATGATTCTTTCGTGTATCACTCAAAACACGTAATCTGCCCTTACCCACCTGTTGTAAACAATGTTTTACTAGATGCTGGTAAAGTTATGCCACAAGCTCTAAATGAAGCTGATATGATGGTTAAAACGATTACTGCTTTAGAAATTTTAAAAGATGATTTAGACCAAGAATTTTTAGATAAAATATATGATAAAATTTTCTACCCTGCTGTAGAACAAGTTTTAAAAGTACAAATTGTAAAAGTTCATAATAAACCTTGTCTACAAGATTGTTGTATTGGTATGATAGGTCTGTTTTATAACAAACAAGAGCTTATCGACTATGCTTTCGATGGCGAATGGGGTATAAATCGTCAATTAGAAGATGGCGTAACTGCTGATAAATTCTGGCATGAAGGTTCTATACATTACCACCACTTCCTACTAGAAGGTTTGGTTAATGTTTTAGCTTTTGCAAAAGTTTATAATAAATCTTTTAGAGGCGAACAAATTATCCACGATATGATTATGGTAGCTTACCACTACGCTTTTGATAACGATGTTTTCCCAAATCCAAACGATGGTTGGCCAAATATCGGACTTAAAACTTATGATAATACATATGCACTTGCTGCAAAAGCTTTTGGCGAAGATAGCGATATTGGAAATATGTATAAAAATATTTTAGCTGATGCTGTTGAAGAAGATGAAAATCTTAAAAATGTATTTTTAACAGATGGTGGTCTTAGCTTAAACCACTTAATCTGCTTCCCTAATTTAGATATTAATACAAGAACGCCAATAGAAAGAAAATCTATATGCTTTAAAGCATCATATTTTGCAAACATTAAAAACCAAAATGTAAATGTTTTCTTAAAATATGCTCATGCATCTCCATCACACTCGCACCCTGATAAAATGAACATAGAAGTAAATCTTAAAAACAAATCACTTTCAAGAGATTTATCAAACCCTGGTTATGCATCTGATTTATATGCAAAATGGTATAAACGTACTATTTCGCATAACACAGTTGTTGTAGATGGTAAAGACCATGAATTTATTACTTTTGGTGATGTTTTAGAATTTAGCGATAGCGTTTGTAGAACAGAGTCTAAAGGTGCTTATACTGGTGTTGACTTTGGACGTGATATTGTATTAAGCGAAAATGGTTATAACGATGTTTTTAAAGTTGTATCTAGCGACGAACATACTTATGATTATATCTTCCACTCTGAAGCAGAACTTGTATCTGATGTTGATATGAAAGATGCTGATATTGGATTTAATACAGATGGTTACGATTGCTTTAAAGATGTTAAAAAAGTAAATACACAAGGTAATGAAATTACTTTAAAATGGAACCTTGATGGAATTGCTGTAGAAAGTGTTATAAATGTTTTAGATAAAGAATTATTCATAATCAAAACTTATGATAATCCAGCTTCTAAACTTAGAACGGCTATTTTATTAAGAGCAAAAACAAAAGCAACATCATTTACATTAGACTGGAAAATAGTATAACAACAATCTCCCCTTATTTTAGAAAAAAATAAGGGGATTTTTTATATTTTTAATACCTTTTCTATTGAAAAAATATTTTAAAAATGTTATAATTAAAATATTGATTATATGAAGAGTAAATTTTATATAAAATAAGGAGCATATAGAATGTCAAAGAAAAAAATTATGGTTGTTGACGATAATGTCACAAATCTAAATGTAGCACGAAAAGCACTTGAAGATGAATATGATGTATTCCCTATAAACAGTGGTGAAAAGGCTCTTAAAATATTAGAAAAAGTAAATCCACATCTTATATTACTAGATGTTGAAATGCCAGATATGAATGGTTTTGATGTTATAGTAAAAATTAAAGAATTAGGTTCGCCTTATGATGAAATTCCAATAATTTTTGTAACAGCAAAAGATGATACTTCTAGCGAATATGAAGGACTCAATTTAGGTGCTGTAGACTATGTTATAAAACCGTTTTCTTTTCCTTTGCTTTTAAAAAGAGTTGAGATTCATTTAAAACTTGCCTCTCAGCAAAAAGAATTACAAAATTATAGCACAAATTTAGAAACTATGGTATCTGACCAAATAGAAACTATTCAAAAATTACAATATGCTATAGTTCACGTTCTAGCAGATATGGTAGAACAAAGAGATGGATCAACTGGAGCACATCTTATTCGTACTAGCGAATATTTAAAAATATTACTTAAAAAAGCAAAAGAGCTTAATGTATATGAAGGAGAGCTAAACGATGCTCCTATTCAAGAATATGCACAAGCTTCTCAACTTCATGATATAGGAAAAATTTCTATTCCTGATGTTATTTTACTAAAAGCTGGAAAACTTACAGACTATGAATTTCAAATAATGAAAACACATACAACAGTTGGCGAAGAAGCTATAAAACGAGCTATGGATATTATAGACGATTCTGCTTTTTTAAATGTTGCAGCTGATTTTATAGGGGCTCACCACGAAAAATGGAACGGAACTGGCTACCCTCGTGGACTAAAAGGCGAAGATATACCTATTTGTGGCAGATTAATGGCGATTGTTGATGTATATGATGCTTTGATTTCTGTTCGTTCATACAAGCCTGCTTTTACTCACGAACAAACTATTAAAATTATGTATGATGGTGATGGAACTCATTTTGACCCAGTTTTAATGGACGTATTTCGTTCAGTTCATTTAGAATTTAAGGAAATTTCGGATAAATATCAAGATGCTGTAGAAATTTCTACAGGCGATTTGTATTAATAGGAGGATAAGATGTATAAAAACGATGAAACTTTTAAATCGGTAGAATTACAAAGTAAATTATTAAATGATATATCAGTAGCTTTATGGGTATGGGACTTAAAAACAGATAAAATGTATTATAACAATGCTTTTATTGAAACTACAGGATATGATACTGGTGAGCTTGATGGTAATATGGATTTATGGTTTACAATTTTGCACCCAGACGATAAAGAATATGCAACAAAAGCTTTAATGGATTATAAAAATGGCATTATCAATAATTATGTTGTAGAATGTCGTATAATAAAAAAAGATGGTACAGAAGTTTGGGTTATAGATACTGGTAATTTTTCGGAGTTTGATGAAGATGGAAACCCTACGCATATGGCTGGTGTTACTCGTGACATAACTTTAAGAAAAAATGTTCAACAAAAACTAAATGAAGAAGAAGAAAAACTAAAACTTGCGATGAAATTTGCAGGTTTTACAGTATTTGAATGGAATATAATAGAAAATACGTTAAATTATGGAGATGAATACGCATCTATTTTAGGATATGATGGTGAAATATGTGGGTGTTGTCCGACGAATTGGTCGTCTATCGTACACCCAGATGATTTTATGAAAGTAAAAGACAATATAGCTAAATATTTGATTGGCGAGAAAGATGACTATAACCACGTCTTGAGAATTAGAAAAGGTAATGGCGAATATATTTGGGTTCGTGATATTGCCGAAATTACAGAATATGACGAAAACGGAAAACCTACTAAAATCGTTGGTGGTAGAATGGATATTAACGATTTTGAAAACGCTAATATCAAATTAAAGCAGTATCAAAATGATTTAGAAGAACAAATTTCGCAAAGAAACCAAGCTATTTTACGTCAAGATAAAATTTTGTTTGAAATTAATACAATTTCACAAAAATTAATGGCAATTCCATCTGGTCCTGATTATGAAGAAAAAGCATATGAATGTTTAGAACATTTTACAACTATAGATGAAAGCGAAAGTTTAGTTTTTTTTAGAAATAAAAGTGTAAACGGTGAACCTTTTTGTTATGTTGCAAATAAAAATAATAAATTTAAAACATCTTTTACTCTAGAAGATATTAAATTAGCTTTTAACGATGTATCACCAAGCTTTGCATCAGGTGGTATGTTCCAAGATTCACAAAGAGATGAATTTTGTGCTTATTTGCTTAATATTGCAAATTCAACTGACTATCAAAATATAGATTATAAATTTTCTATGCCTACAATATATGAATATATTCATAAAAACGAAATACTTAATGCTCTAGCAAAAGATATGCACCCACAAGAGTTTATTTTTACACAAATTCAGGGAATAAAATCAATTATTGCGGCCCCTGTTAATGTTAATAATCAATTATGGGGCTTTATACTTATGTATAATCGTAATGAAATTTTATCACCTAAAGAAGACGAAAAATTGGTAAAACTTGTAGGTTCAATTTTTGCACAAGCAGTACATAAAAACGAAATAGAAATGATTTCGAAAGAAAATATAGAACATCATAATTTAATGCTTAATGCTATGCCTCTTGGTTGTAATTTATGGTTAGATGGAAAAACTATCGAAACAAACGATGAATCTACTAGACTTTTCAAAATGGATTCTAAAGAAGAATATATAAAGAATTTCCATAGATTGTCACCAGAGTATCAACCGTGTGGAGGTCGCTCGTCTGATTTAGTAAAAGAACGTCTTGATGAGGCTACAGAGAATGGATATTGTAGATTTGAGTGGATACATAGAACACTAGAAGGAGAAATGATTCCTTGCGAAGTAACTTTAGTAAAAATTCCTTATCGTAAATCTTATATGATTTCTGGATATATACGTGATTTGCGTGAGTTTAAAGCTCTTATGAATAATATTGAAAATACACAAGAAGAATTACGCCAAGCACACGAAGAAGCAATTCTTTCTTCGCAAGCAAAAAGTAATTTCTTAGCTAATATGAGCCATGAAATACGCACGCCAATGAATGCAATTTCTGGTATGACGGATATAATTTTAAGAGAAACGAACGATTTTGAAATAACAGAAAACGCAACGAATATCAAAAGAGCTTGTGATACTTTGCTTGCAATTATAAACGATGTTTTAGATATTTCTAAAATAGAATCAGGAAAACTTGAAATTGTTGAAAGCGAGTATACGCTGTCAGGTATTTTAAAAGATGTTTTAACTATCGCAACTAATCGTTTAGAACTAAAAGACCTTATGTTTATAACGAATTTCCAAAGCGATTTACCAGATAAACTTATCGGTGATGATATTCGTGTTAAACAAATTATGGTAAATATACTTAATAATGCTATTAAATTTACACATTCGGGACATATTTCGTTTGATGTTAGTGGTAGCTTTGATAATGGCGAATTAAAACTTAAATTTTCTGTTACAGATACTGGCATCGGTATAAGCCAAGAAGATGCTGATAAATTATTTAAAAACTTTGAGCGTGTTAATACTACCAAAAATAGAAATATAGAAGGAACAGGCTTAGGGCTTGCTATATCAAAAAGACTTTGCGAAATGATGAACGGTAGCATTTCAGTTACTAGCGAAATTGGTGTTGGAACAACTTTTGAGGTAAATATTGTACAAAAATATACAGATTATCAACCTATAGCAGAAGCTGAAGAACCAAAATCAGTACTTATTTTTGAATCAAGAGATTTATATAGAAATTCTTTAGCAGATGCTTGTTCTAAATTAAAATTAGAAAAAGTTGTTTGTTGTGCGTTGCAGTCAGAACTTAGCGAAGCATTAGCAGAAAGTAAATTCGATTATATTTTCACATCTTCTATGTATCTATTAAAATTACAAGAAATGATTTTAAATCTAAATTTAGACGCTAAACTAGTACTTTTAGCTGATAATATGGACATTAAAACTAAACACGAAGGTACAACTATCCTACTTCCTGCAAACTCAATATCTATTGCGAATGCACTTAATGGAAAAACTACTATAGAAGATGGAATGGACACTTTAATAAACTTTATTGCTCCTGAGTGTAAAGTTTTAGTTGTAGATGATAATCTTGTAAATATTAAAGTTGCTCAAGGTTTGATGAAACCTTATCAATTTGAAATAGCGACTGCTGAAAATGGAGAAGAAGCTGTTAATAAAATTAAAAAGAACAAATATGATATGGTATTTATGGACCATATGATGCCTGTAATGGACGGTATAGATGCAACTATTGCAGTGCGTGCTTTAGAGGGAGATTATTATAAAAACCTACCTATTATCGCACTTACAGCGAATGCTATTATTGGTACGAAAGAAATGTTTATAAAAGAAGGTATGAATGATTTTCTTGCAAAACCTATAAAAATTTCTGCATTAAACGATATTTTAGTTAAATGGTTACCTAGTAATAAGCAAATCGTTGGAGATGTCAAAGTTGTTTCTAAAAAAGAAGTTAAAAATCAATTAGATATTCCAAATATAGATACAAATCTTGGAATAAAACGTACAGGTGGAAATTATGATGCATATATTGATATTCTAAATATGTATTATAAAGACGGTTTAAAACGCATTCCATCTATAAGAGAATTTTTTGACGATAAGAAACTTTTAGAGTTCAAAATAGAAGTTCATGCACTTAAAAGTGCATCTGCATCGGTTGGTGCTTTGGATATTTCTGAAAAAGCTAAACTTTTAGAAGAATCTGCTATAAAAGAAAACTGGGTTTATATTAATCAAAACACTATCGAATTTATAGATGATTTTAATATTTTGCTAGAAAATATTAGAGATAATTTAAAAGGTATTATAAACGAAGTTAAACCTAGCGAAAGAATACATGGAACAGATGAAATATATTATGAAAAACTAAAAGAGTTAAGAGATGCTTTAGATATTATTGATATAAATAATTGTGATGCAATTTTAGAATTTCTTTGCAAACACCACTGGGATAAAGACAGATTATCAAAACTTTGTAAAGTTAAAGAATTTGTAAATAGCTATGAATATGACGAAGCAACTGAGTTGATTAATGAGATTTTAGCTTAATTTAATAAAAACGTCGACGTAAGTCGGCGTTTTAGTTTGTAAAAAAGTCAATTTTTTAGATAAATAGAAAGTAGAGAACATTTTTTCGTGTCGTTGATTGTTAAAAATATGTCCACGGAAGAAAATCAAGATTTTTAAGGCAACACCTCATAACTATAGTAGTTAAATTTTTTAGAAAAATTTTTATCAATATATGCTAAAATTACGCTGTAATACTTTCGTATTACAAGTGATTTTTGTGCATAGTGACGGAAATTCTATGAAAAAGTTGACTGCTAAGGCGTTAGGCGTTAGTTGTGAGGTGTTGCCTTAAGACTGAAGTCTTAAATCGCTGTTAAAACAGAGAAACTCCCCTTTTAATTTTAAAAAATTCAAATACAAACAAAAAAAGACTGCCAAAATATTATTGACAGTCTAAAATGTCGACGAAAGTCGGCTTTTTTTATTATACCATTTTCCATTCTATAGAGAATTTTGTTGTATCTGTTTTTTCTCTTAATAAAATTGATGTTCTAAGGTTAGAAGCTGGGTTATCATATGTTTTTACGATGTAAAGCTCTTTACCTTTAATGTCTATTGTACTTTCAACATTTAAGTCTTCTACAAGCCATTTTAATGTTATTGTGTTATCAGAGCAGTTAACTTTTAGAACGTCGCTTATACATTCATAACCGTTTGCTTTGTAGCCTAAATCAGCGTTTGATGTATCAAGTTTTGTTAAAAGTTCGCCTTCGCAGTGATAAATATAATCGTAATTATGGCTATCTTTAGACACAACTTCAAATAAATCTGTATATCCATTTTCTAAAAGTGCAACATCACGTTTGTAGTCTATGCCTGCGTAAGCTTCTTTTACTTCTGTTCTACAAAGATTTTCGTTAAACGCTAAAACTTTACCCATGATAATAGACTCGTGGTCTACACCATCAACAATAACAGTATTGTGAGCTACCGAACGTCTATACCATACATCATAAAGTTCTGCTGCATAACCAGGATTTGAAAGGTCTTTTGTTAAGAATTTATTTTTGAAAGTAACTTCTACGTTCATTTTATCAGCATGTGCATGCGAAGGTGTAAGATGACCGTATTTTAAGAAAACATTTACGTTTTTGTTTTTAAGAGTTACAAAACCTGAAGATTCAAAACAAGTTGATTTTCTTTCGATAGGTGTTGGATTTGAAACATCTAAATAAGGGAAACATAAAATATGGTTTGTGCTTGGATTATCTAAGTGATAAACTGGTCCGTCTGAATCTTTTTTGCCGATATGGTCTGCAAGGAAAGATTTATAAATATTATAAACTTCGCTACCCTCTCCTAAAGCTTTCGCAGCAAGAGCATATGTATTTTCGTAAGTCATTAACATACGGTCAGGCCAGCCATCGTTTGGATTTGGAAAATAGTTATTATCAAAAGCGTAATAATATCCAGCTGTTAGCATATCGTGAATAATTTGAGCTCCTTCAAAATCTTTATTATAAATTTTAGAGAAAGCAAGAATTTTAGAAAGACCGTTTAATAAGAAATAGTGGTAGTGGATTGAACCTTCATACCAGAATTTAGCATCTGTAACACCTTGTTTAAGTTGAGTGTTTAAGCCCCATTCCCCATCAATTGCGTAGTCTACAAATTCTGGTGTATTAGTATATAAACCAATCATTGCGATTGTACAGTTATCAAGGCAAGGTTTGTTATGTACTTGTGTTATTTGAGGTTTTAATACATATTCAATTGCAGGTCTAAACATTTTTTCTAGTAGATAATCAACGAATTCTTTTTCTATATCGTCTTTTAAAATTTCAAGAGAAATAATAATTCTACTCATAACGTCTGACTCACCTAGTGCTTGTGGCATAATTTTACCAGCATCTAGTAATACACCATTTACGATTGGTGGATTTGGACATACAACGTGTTTTGAATGGTATACAAATTTATCGTAATTATCAGCATAGAAAGATAAAATTCTTTTATATTCGGTCATGTATACTTCTTTATCTTCTAATTTATATAAAATAGCAAGATTTACAACTATATCAAAAACAACACCTCTGTATAAGTTCGTCCAAGTGTTATCAAAAATTTCAGATTGAAAAGTTTTACCACAAGATGGACATTCGTGTGCATGTGGTTTTTTTAAGTCGAAAATTAAACGGCTACCGTCTTCAGGACAAAAATATTTGTGTCCCCAGTCGCTCATTTTTGATGGGTCATCTTGGAAATCTTTTACAAAATCCATAGTTTTTTGACGAATACCATCAATAGTTTCTTTGTGTGTTTCTAATAATTTTGGGTCTAGTTCGTAAATGTTCATTGTCTTACCTCTTTCATAATATTGCCAATTTTGCTATATAGCTTATAATTCTTTGTTAAAAAATATACAAATTAAACAGCCATATTAATATATTATACATTATTTTTTAACATTTATCAATAGGTAAAGTCCTAAATTATGCAAATAGCCCTAACTCGTACAATTTGCACAAATTAGAGCTATCTTTTAACTAAATTTTTTAATAATTCAACTTTTTCAAAAGGAGTAAGAGGGGTATCTTTCATTTTGAAATCAAGGTTTAAATTATCGTATTTTGTTTGACAAATATTTTTAAAAGGTAAAAGTTCTATTCTTTCGATATTTGGATAATTTTTGCAAAAATCTTTTAATCTTAGAATATATTCTTCGTTATCTGTTATATTAGGATACAAAACGTGCCTAATCCATATAGGAATATTGTGTTTTTTTGTAACCTCAAGCAATTTTATAACATTTTCGAAAATATCAAGACCTGTATGTTTTAAATATTCATCGCCACTTAAAAATTTAATATCGCATAAAATTAAATCGGTATAGACTATAAGTTCCTCGTCTATTTCTACACCTGCACTAGTATCAATGCAGGTGTGAATAGAATTTTCTTTAAGACTTTTTAAAAGGTTTATGAGTGATTTTTGTTGGCACAAAGGTTCGCCACCAGAAATTGTAACTCCCCCATTATCTTTATAATACGGTTTGTAACGAACGATTTTTTTTACTAAAGATGAAATTTCTTCGCCATCTTCTTTCGAAAAATCCCAAGTTTCTGGATTGTGACAATAGTCACACCTTAAAGGGCAACCTTGTAAAAAAACAACGGTTCGAACCCCTGGTCCATCTGAGCCACCCATACTTAAAAATGAGTTTACTTTTAATTTATTGTTTGTCATGGAATGTTCTAGAAATAACTTCTAGTTGGTGTGCTTTTGATAATTTATAGAAATTAACAGCATAACCTGATACACGAACAGTTAAATTTGGATATTTTTCTGGTTCTTCGTATGCTTTTTGTAGAGTTTCACGATTTAAAACATTAACATTTAAGTGGTGAGCCATTTGTGAGAAATAGCCGTCCATCATAGCAACTAGATTTGTAAATCTGTCGTCATCGTTATTACCTAAAGCTTCTGGAATGATAGAAAAAGTATTAGAAACACCGTCCATACAACAATCGTAAGAGATTTTTGCAACAGAGTTTAGCGAAGCTAAAGCACCGTTTTTCTCTCTATTATGCATAGGGTTTGCACCTGGAGCAAAAGGCTCGCCTAGTTTACGTCCATCAGGAGTAGAACCAGTTTTTTTACCATACATTACATTTGAAGTAATAGTTAAAAGTGATAATGTGTGGATAGCACCTCTGTAAGTTTCTGTTTTGCAAAGTTCTTTGTAGAAAAGTTCTGCTTGTTCTTTAGCGATTAAGTCAACTCTGTCATCATCATTACCATAGCATGGGAATTCGCCATCTGTTTCAAAGTCTACAATAATGCCATCTTCGTTTCTTATAGGTTTAACTTTTGCATATTTAATAGCAGAAAGTGAGTCAGTTAAAACTGAAAGTCCTGCGATACCAAACGCCATTAAACGTCTAACTTCTGCATCATGAAGTGACATTTGTGCACTTTCATAAGCATATTTGTCGTGCATAAAGTGAATAACATTCATTGTGTTTACATATAAATTAGCAATCCACGAACGATAGAATTCAAATGCTTCCATAACTGTATCGTAATCTAGTACATCGCCTTTATATGATTCACGAACAGGACCTACTTGTTTACCAGTTTTTTCGTCACGTCCACCGTTTAAAGACATTAAAAGAAGTTTTGCAAGGTTTGTTCTAGCTCCAAAGAATTGCATATCTTTACCAACTCTCATCGCAGAAACGCAACAAGCGATAGCATAGTCATCGTCAAATTTTGGACGCATAACATCATCGTTTTCGTATTGGATAGCATCTGTATCACAAGAAACTTTTGCACAGTATTTTTTAAAGTTTTCTGGAAGTTGTAAAGACCATAAAACTGTTAAATTAGGCTCTGCTGATTCGTGTAAATTATATAGACAGTGCAACATTCTAAAAGAATTTTTTGTAACTAATGGTTTGCCTTCTACTGTCATACCACCGATACATTCTGTAATCCACATAGGGTCACCACCGAATAATTCGTTATATTCAGGTGTTCTTAGGTGACGAGCTAAACGAAGTTTAACAGTGAAATCGTCCATAAGTTCTTGAGCTTGAGATTCTGTTAAAATGCCGTTTTGAATATCTCTTTCGATATAAATATCAAGGAAAGTGCTTGTGCGTCCAAGGCTCATAGCTGCCCCATTTTGTTGTTTGATAGCTGCAAGGTAGCCAAAGTATAGCCATTGAATAGCTTCTCTTGCGTTTGTTGCAGGGTTTGATATATCATAACCATAATTTTGTGCAAGTTGTTTTATTGATTTTAGTGCAGCAATTTGGTGATAATTTTCTTCTACATCTAAAATTGTATTTGCGTTCATATTTTGAGATTGTAGTTTAATTCTATCTTGCTCACGGCATTCGATTAGAGTATCTATACCATAAAGTGCTATTCTACGATAGTCACCTATAATACGTCCACGTCCATAAGCATCTGGTAAACCTGTAAGGATACCTGCCGAACGTGCAGCACGCATTTCTGGGTTATATGCTGAAAAAACGCCATCGTTATGTGTTTTTCTGTATTTGAATTCTTGTAAAACTGCTGGGTCAAGTTCTGAGCCATAAGCTTTTAAAGCATCTGATGTCATACGAAGTCCACCGAATGGATTTATAGCTCTTTTTAGAGGCTCGTCTGTTTGTAGACCTACGATTAAGTCTAAATCTTTATCTACATATCCGTTTTCGAAAGCTAAAATTCCAGTTACTACACGGTTATCTACTTTATAACAACCATCGTTTTCTCTTTCTTTAACAAGATAATCATCTAATATATCACGAATTTTAAGTGTTCTTTCGGTTGGACCTTCTAAAAAAGAATCATCACCTATATATAGAGTATAGTTTTCTTTAATAAAGTTTGCAACATTAATTTCTTCTTCCCAGACACCTGGTTTAAAACCTTTTGAATAATTCATTTTTTGCTCCTCTTTTCTATTGTTAGTACCTTATGATTAAACTATACAATATAAGTATACTAAAGTCAATATAGTTTGATATATCAATTATGCATAAAAATATTGACTTTTAGCTATACTTTAGTTATAATGATATAAAGATAACTTTTCACAAGGGATATTTAGCGAAGTTACACAAGTATTGGTCTAAAATGTGAACAGCGTAAATTTTTAAAATATAAATATTTTATATGATTGTGAAAAATTACATTACCTTGGGGATGCAATGGTTTCGACGGGAATGTTGAATCTTGATAAGCGAGTAGTAGTGAGGGTCTACTATAAAAATCTCAACTTATTTATAAATTAAATAACAATAACAAAACTTTATTAGCTGCCTAAGCGTAGCTCGTCCACTTAGAGAATACTGCGACTTTAAATTGGGCGTCAATTAGCAGTGAACGTGCGTTTGCAAAGCTTTGAGCAATCCATGAATTATGAAGCTACTGTAACTTATTGGGTGTTAATCTTCGATAAGCGAAGGGAATTTTAATGATTAACTACACTCGTAGAAATTTAAGTGGATATGTTTTCGGACACGAGTTCAATTCTCGTCATCTCCACCACAAAGTGAAAAAACGAACCCGTACTACTTTAAAAGTGGCTTTGCCATTACAGTTTGGGTTTAGAGTTTTACAAAAAAAGAACGTCTATTATAGGCGTTCTTTTTCTATTTTGAAAATGTTATTAATATTGAAAATTTACTTTAGTTTTAATATATTTTAATAAATAATAATCTAACAATTCAAATTTACAAAATATTTACATATGTATATACATTTGTACTTGATTTTACAAATTAAATATGCTACAATTTATAAAGTAAATTATCAAAAAACAAGAAAGAACTTATGTCTTATGAATAAAACTATATCAATTAAAAACGTTGCACCTATTAAAGTATTAACAACTTGTGGGCAAATTAATTTTATAAATTTAGAAGAAGAAGCTCATCTTCTTTATGACGAAGCGAAGGAAGCAAGTTATAAAAGTATAATAAATTTAGTGTATAATAATACATTAAGTTCTAATATTAAAAGTGAATGTATTATAAGACCTTGTTTCCCAATTAGAAATGCTTTTTTTGATATAGATAAAAGTCGATATATTTTTGATGTTTTACCAAGAACTAGCGTAGTTAGCATAATGCATAAAGGCGATTATGACGATTTAGATAAGGTTTTTTTAGAGCTTACAGAATATATAACAGCTAATAATTTACAAACAAAACTACCTTTGCGAGTTATACACCAAGAAAAAATTAAAAAAAGTTTTTTTAAAAAATATTCAAAATGCTATATAACAGAAATACAAGTACCAATTGAAGAATAAAATTTTACTATATAAAGGCAATACCTTTGGACTAACGTCTAACGCTGAAACCGTCAACTTTTTTGTAAATTTTCCGTTATTTTACACAAAAAATCACTTGTAAGACGAAAGTATTACTGCATAATTAAACTAACAACAAAATTCCTGAAAATTTCAACTATTATAGTTGTGAGGAATTGCCTAAAGTATCACGTAAGTGGTGCTTTTTTCATAAAAAAACTCGTGTTAAATTTTAAAATTTACACGAGTTATGTTTTTAATATTTACATTTTAGAATTTCGTCAATGTTATCTAAAATTAGTTGTTGTAATGTTGTGTCATAAAGATTGATTACATAATCCCCTCTTTGTTCATTGTTGCGATAGTCTAAACGAATACCGTTTGCAAGACCAAATTCTGTTGGTTTTGCAGTGTCGCCAGTTGCAACTAAGTAGCCTTTTTCGTCAAACCATGCTAAACATTGTTTCATGTCAAAAAGTTCCATATTTTCGTTATTTACAACACGATTAATTTCTCTGCAAAAATCGGTCATAGATGAACCTGTTTCTTTAAACGGAACTGCTTTTAGTTGTTCTTTTGTAATGCTGAATTTTTCTTTCATAAAAATTACCTCCAAAGTTTTTTGATTGTGAATGAATTGTTTTATGCTTTTACCAATTATAACACTTTTTATTTAAAAAGTCAATATTTAATATTGAATAAATATGATTTTTATGTTAACATTATTATTGAAAATTAATGATTTAAGGAGAATGAATTTGAAAGAATTATGGAAAATTTATGCTATTTTTTTTAAAATGGGTGCTGTAACATTTGGTGGTGGATATGCAATGTTACCTATCTTGCGAAAAGAAATAGTAGAACGATATAATTGGCTTACAGAAGAAGAAATTATGGATTTTTACGCAATCAGTCAAGGTTTACCAGGTATTATAGCTATAAATGTTTCGGTTTTTATTGGATGTGCTAGAAAAAAAGCATTAGGTGCTATAGCAGGAGCTTTTGGAATTGTTACGCCGTGTATCATTATAATATCAATAATTGCGTCTGTTTTAGTAGGGTTTCAAGATAATATATATGTATCATATGCTCTAAGTAGCATTTCTGTATGTGTTAGTGCTTTGATACTTGATTCGGTTGTTGCTATGTGGAAAAAAGGTGTTTGCGATAAATTTGGAATAGCACTTTTTGGTATTATGTTTTTATGCGTAGTTTTTACCGATATTTCCCCTATTTTATTAGTAATAATTTCGGCTATAAGTGGAATTTTAGCACAATCTATTAAAAAAAGAGGTGCGTTATGATTTATTTAAATTTATTTATAGAATTTTTTAAAATAGGCTTGTTTGCTATCGGTGGTGGGCTTGCAACGATACCTTTTTTACAACGTTTAGGCGAAGATACAGGTTGGTTTGACCAAAGTTTGATAAGCGATATGATAGCAATTTCGGAGTCTACACCAGGGCCTATCGGAATTAATATGGCAACGTATGTTGGATATAATGTAGCAGGTGTTTTGGGTGGAATAGTAGCTACTTTTGGCGAAATTTTACCATCTATTATAATAGTTATACTTTTTTCAAAGTCTTTAGAAAAACTAACAGGTAACACTTATGTAAAAGATGCATTTTATGGTATGCGACCTGCTGTAACAGGATTAATTGGAGCTGCGTGCTATAGTTTGATTAATATTTCTATGCTAAACCTTACACTTTTTAAAGAAACAATGTCATTTTTTGATTTAGTAGATTTAAAAAAAGTTGCTTTGTTTGCTGTGATGTATGTAGCAATCATAAAATATAAAAAGCACCCTGTTTTCTACATCGCTATATCAGCTTTGATAGGAATTATTTTAAAATTTTAAACAACTTGCCAAAAACGAGTTGTTTTTTGTTGAAAAAAGCGAATTTATATGATATAATATAGAAAATATAATAGGAGAATTAAATGAAATTTATTTTAGCTTTAGCTGTAGGACGAATTATAAAATTTATAGGCTCTTTTTCTGGTAGGTCAACGAATTTACCAGGAAAATTTGCACTTAAAATATGCCCAAATTTTCTTAAAACAATGAAATTTAAAGGCAAGATAATTGCTGTTACTGGGTCAAATGGAAAAACAACTACTTCAAATTTAATTGCACATATATTAAAAGATAATGGATATGATGTTGCAAGCAATTTAGAAGGAGCAAATTTAACAACAGGTGTTGCGTCTACTATGCTATCGCATTGTGATTATAAAGGGTTTGTAAAAGCTGACTTTGTTGTTTTAGAGGTAGACGAAAGATATTCACCTCTTATTTTTAAAAATTTTTCTCCAGATTATTTTATAGTTACAAATCTTGTGCGTGACCAAGTTGTTAGAAATGGTCACCCAGACGTTATTTTTGATAAAATTAATAGTGGAATTACAGAAAATGTATGTATGATTTTAAATGCAAACGACCCTATTAGTCAAAATTTAGCAATTAACAACAAACGTATTTACTATGGTATGGAAAAAAATGCTCAAAGCTTAGATACTTCAGTGTTTATAAGCAACGATGCTAAGGTTTGCCCAAAATGTTTCTCTTCTTTAAACTATGAATATTATCATTATAACCATATTGGTAAATTTGCATGTAGCAGTTGCGAATATAAAACTCCGACGATAGATTATTTAGCACACGATATTGATTTAGAAACTGGTAATTTTAAAATAAACGAAAAAACTTTAAATGTTAAATACAAAACAAGCTTTAATTTTTTAAATACAACGTCTGCTTTTGCAGTTTGTAAAGAGCTTGGATTAAAAGACGAAGACATTGAAAAATCTATAGCAAATTTTGAAGTACCAAGCGATAGATTTGACGTTTTCACTGTTGGCGACAGAAAAGCAACATCAATTTTAACAAAACAAAATTCGGTTTCTTTAGACCAGTCTATTTCGTATACTTTGGCTCAAGAAGGTAAAAAAACCGTCGTATTATATGTTAATAATATTTTTTATACAGAAAATAAAGATGTTTCGTGGCTATATGATGTAACTATAGAAAGACTTTTAGGAAATGTTGAAAATATTGTGTGTTTAGGCGAAAGAGCTTTTGATGTAGCTGTTAGGTTTACTTGTGCAGGTTTTAAATTAGAAGATTTAAAAATACAAAAATCACTAGAAAATTTACAAGAAACACTAAGTGAAACTAGTGGAGATATATATTTATTAACAGCATCGGCTTTTGGTGGTGATGACGAAATTTTGGAGGTTTTGAAAAAATGGAAATAAAAATTCTTCATGTATACCATGATTTGCTAGATTTATATGGCGATTTTTTTAATATAAAATTTATTCAGCAAAAAATTCAAGAAATGGGATATGTATGTAATATTTATAAAAAATCAATAAGTGACGATATAGATTTTACAGAATATGACGTAACTTATATGGGACACGGAAAGGCATCTTGTCTTGTGCCTGCAGTAGAGCATTTAATAAAAAATCAAGAAAGTTTTAAAAAAGCTGTAGAGCTTGAAAAAGTTTTTTTAATCGTTGGAAATTCTAGATTTTTACTAGGTGAAAAATTCGAAACTTGGAATGGTGAAGTTACACAAGGTATCGGTTTGTTTAACTATCAAGGAAAAGAAAACAAATCAGTTTATACAACAGATGTTATCTCTTCTCCTGTTTTTGACGAAAGTATAAAGGTTTATGGTTTTATAAATAGAACTGGCGAGCTTATAAATAATGATACATATCCTTTGTTTTCTGTAGAAAAAGGTAAACTTTTAGGTCAAAATGAAGGTAATCTATATAAAAACTTGATTGCGACATGGCAACTTGGTCCTATTTTAGTTAGAAATCCTAGTTTTACTAAAAATATTTTACAAAGAATCCTTAATAAAAACTATAAAAGTGTGAGCTTTGCTTTAGAAGAAAAAGCATATGCTTTAACAATTTGTGAATTTTGGAATTAATATATTCTAAATTACTAGCTTTTATTGACTTTATCTACAAAATATGATAGAATGTTTAATATATTTAACACTTTTTAAAGGACGTAAATTATGAAAAGAAATTTTTTTATACTTTTAGATATAGCTATAGTTTTAATATCGACCGAAATAGCATTTCTTTTGCGTTTTGATTTTGTAGTACCTGCAAGTTATTATCAAAATGTAAGTCAATTTGCTCTAATAGCTACAGTTTTTACTGTAGTTTTTAGTTTGATTTTTGGGTCGTATAATAGTATTTTGTTATATTTTGGATTTTCTGAACTATTTAAGCAATTTATCATATCAACGATGGTATTTTTTGCATTAATGATGATAAAATATACTACAAATGTTTTTATTGCAGGTTCTGTTGCAGTGCTTTTCGCTATTGTATATTTTCTGTTTTCAAGTGCTGTTCGTGGAACGCCAAGATTTCAAAAATATCTATTTACAAAAAGCGTAATAAATCGCTCGAACAACAAAAAAGTTATTATAATCGGAGCTGGAAGTGCTGGAGCTATTGTTGTAAAACAAATGCTTGACGATTATGGTAACGATTCTGTGCCTGTGTGTATATTAGATGATGATATACATAAACATGGGCAAAAAATTGCAGGAATACGAGTTTTGGGAAATATAGACAATGCAAGTTTATATGCAAAAGAGCTTTGTGCTGATGAAATTTTAATTGCTATTCCCTCTTGTAACAAAGAAGAACTGCAATATATTTTCGAAAAAGTATCTGATGCAAATTTGCCTACTAAGATTTTTCAATCAGCTGTAGATATAGAAAACTATAACAACGGCGACAAAAATTCTCTAAAAGAAATAAGTATCGAAGATTTACTGTTTAGAAAGCCGATATATTCGGATAACAGAGGTCTTATAGAAAACAAAGTTATCCTTGTAACAGGTGGAGCAGGCTCGATAGGCTCTGAACTTTGCAGACAAGTTTTAGAAAATGGCTGTAAAAAATTAATTATTTGCGATATACACGAAAATGGTTTGTTTGAAATAAATGAAGAACTAAAAAATATGTATATAGATAAGTATCAAGTATGTCTTGGCTCTGTGCGTGACGAAAAACGTATGCAAGATATTTTTGAAACGCATAAACCTCAAATAGTAATCCACGCAGCAGCTCATAAGCATGTTCCTATGATGGAAATAAATCCTTTCGAAGCTGTTAAAAATAACATTTCAGGAACTTTAAATATTGCAAAGCAAGCAAAAGCTCTTTCGTGTGAAAAGCTTATTTTAATTTCGACAGATAAAGCTGTAAACCCTACTAATGTTATGGGAGCTACAAAGCGTGTTTGTGAACTTATTATAAAAACATATAACAGCAAAGAAACCGAGATGGTTGCTGTGCGTTTTGGTAATGTTTTAGGCTCTAATGGTTCTGTTATTCCAATATTTAAAAAACAAATACAAGCAGGAGGGCCTGTTACGGTTACAGATAAAGAAATGACACGATATTTTATGACAATAAAAGAAGCAGTGTCTTTAGTTTTAACAGCAGGTAGTTTTGCACAAGGTGGCGAACTTTTTGTTTTAGACATGGGAAAACCTGTTAAAATATTAGACCTTGCTATAAATTTAATTAGACTTTCTGGATATACTCCTTTTAAAGATATAGATATTAAATTTACTGGTTTGCGTCCTGGCGAAAAATTATACGAAGAACTAATGCTAGACACGGAAACGGTAGATAATACATCACACGAAAAAATATTTATAATGCGTGATAATGCTATAGATTTAGAAAGTTTTGATAAAAATTTAGAAAACCTTATACAGTTATCAAAAGAGCAAAATAATTCTGAAAAACTCCGTGAAGTTTTATTTGAAACGATAGACAACAATATTTTAGCTAAACAAAATTCTTAATAAAGAAGGTTTATTATGAAATTAATAAAATCAACAAAAGCAGATTTTCCTAAAATAATGGAAATTATTAATTCTGCAAAAAAGCATTTAAAAGACCAAGGTATTAATCAATGGCAACAAGTTTATCCAAACGAAGAAACTATAGAGCAAGATTTTAATATATCTAAGGGCTACGTTTTAGTAGATGGTGATGATATTTTAGCATATGTATATATAGATTTCGATATAGACCCTGATTATAATGTTATAGAGGGTGCTTGGAAAAATGATGGTAACTATGGCTCGTTGCACAGAGTTGCAATGTCTGGCAAACATCGTGGCAAAGGTTTAAGCGAAAATATTTTTAAATTAGCTTGCGAAATAGGAAAAGCACAAGGTGTTTTGTCTATGCGTATTGATACTCACGAGGATAACAAAAAAATGCAACATGTTCTTCAAAAAAATGGATTTGAGTATTGTGGGATAGTTTATGTAAGAGGTTTAAAAAGAATGTCTTTTGAAAAAATTATATAAAAAATCTTGCATATCCCCTGTTTTACACCTTAAATTAAATAACAAACACTAATAAATGCACAACCTTAAAAGTTAGATATAACAATTATAAGGTATGGCAATATTAGTGTTTTCTTTTTGTCAAAATTAGTTTGATGTTTGTGTATTAAAAATATTTATGAAATTTTATGTGTTAAGGCAAGCTAAAACCGTCACTCACGTGACGGTTTTTTTATAATAAAGTGAAAATTTATTCGTGTAAACTCCAACCATATACAAAAGGTTGCCATACATTATTATCTATATCACTAACATATAAGATATTTTCAAAAGATACCACATCGCCTTTTTGATACGCATCGCTTTGACCTAAAGGTTGCGTCCAAATAGATATACCACCATAAGTAAATCCAATTTTTTTAAAAAGAGAAGTACTTATATCAGGCGTCCAATCAGCTTGTGGGATATGTTTTGATAAAACTGTATATAATTGCGTTTCACCATCTGAATTTTCGCCAAATTTAACAATATCATCTATTTCTAATGTTGTAGATTTATCTAGTTTACTTTGCCAAGATGGATAAATATCAGCCATTTCCATACATTCAGATTCACTAAGTTGCATGTCTTTTAAAGCTTTTTGCACAACTAAATGCATTTGACTTGCTATATAATTTAAATTTGTCATTATTCTACCCCCAATAGATTTCTTAAAACTTCATCAGTATTTATTGTATCCGTTTCTGTAAATTCTGCGTGTGTAACTTCTTGTATCATCTCGTTGATATATTTATAATTATATCTATTAAAATCATCTATGATAGATTTTTCGAGATACAGATTTTGAGCATGAGTAAATTTATCGCCAACACCCCTATCAATTTCTATAAAATCGGTTAAATCTTTTTCGAAAATAGAAGATGATATTTGAATAATTTCGTTTTCATCATTAATTTTTATTAAAACTTTTGTCATATTGCATTACCTCCTTAATATAGTCTTGCGTCTGCTGTAAAATGGAAATATTTTATTTCATTTGAATGGTTATATGTTGAAACAATTACATAGTTTAAAAAAAACATTTTTGTACCAGTGCCTACTACAGACGCAGTTTGTGAGTAACCTGAATTGTTGTAAACACCTCCAATTTTACTATAAGGAATATAGGTTTTAATTGTAGGAACAATTCTTTTTTCACTATTAAAATATATTAAATCTCGGCTATATGCATGTCCGTAAATAGCATTTGAAAAATTTTGTGTATCAGCCTCCCACACATCATTCCACGTTTGTTCGTAATACCTTTCAACTGCATATTTAGCTTGTGAGTAAGTTTCTGTATTAAATGGTGTTACCGTTTCTCCAAATTCAAGTTTTGATTGTTTTATACTTATAGACCCTGTAAATAAATTTGTATCTAATATAGTAATTGCAATATATTTACTACCAATTATATCACTTGTATCAAAACTAAATAAAACGTCTTGTTCTCCTACTAGTATTTCTTGTTCGCTTGCTACAAGAGTAATTCCTTCTCCTTGGATTTCATCAGAAATTACAATTTTTGCACTAGCTACAACGCTTTGAAGTGCATTAACTTTCATTGAAAGCATCATTTTTTCACCAGTGAAATAATAAGCATCTCCGAGTTCTTGTGTAATACCTCCAGAAATATTTTCACCAAATATATAAATACCTCCAGTGTCTATTTTAGAAATACTCCATTCTCCCTCGAATGCATTTTTCCATATGGTAGGTCCATATACAAGTTCGTCGGCAAAACTTATATTTTCGTTATCTAGCCATACTTGAATACCTCCATCTACTAGAAGATTATCTCTATAATAGGCATTTTTGCCAAAGTTTTGAATGGTTTCTTGTGTGTTACCTAAAGTTTCATCTATTGTTTCAAAGTTTTGACTTAAAACATTAATATCAACAATATCGCTATTTTCAGGCATACTTAAATTATAATTTTTTGTATAGTTCATAGTTTCTCCTTTCTTTCTACACGTTATGTGTATATAATTATAATACATCAACAAAGTGTTTATGTCAAGAAAAAAATAAAATCGACTTTTTACAGTCGATTTTTATTTAATTTAAGAAACAGCAGTAACGATTAATCTAGAAAAATCTGTCGCACTTCCATTAAAAGTTATTACTAAATCAATATATCCAGATGATGAATTTGACATATCAATTAAAGCCCTTGTTTCTCCGTTTGCTACAGAAAAAAGTAGCTCTTCGTTTTGAGATTTAATTGATTCGATATTATCGTCTAAATATGTTATTTGGTGAATGCTATTTACATTGTAAGGAATAGTAAATCTTACTTCATCTCCATTTGAAACTTTTGGGTTTTCTAAAATATTTACATACTCATCTGAAACAGCCATTGAATCGTACCAACCATCATAATTTAGGTCTAAATCATAGTCAGAGTCATACGCTAAACTTCCAGCATAACTATAAAATTCATCTAAAGTTGACATATTTTCTAAAGCTAATATAATACTTACAAGTGATTTTGATTTATCACTAAGTGATATTTTTGTGATAGAATTCATATCAGCAGTATAATGTTTATCAAGTAAATTTTTTATATTACTTACATGCTCATCTTTATAATCCATAATTTTTGGTAAATTATCAGAATTTAAAAGAGCTGTTATATAAGTGCTTATAGCATTATTCCAAGTAGAAGGGTCGTTTATAGAATAATTTATATATCTTTCTAGTAGCTCTAAACATTTTTGAGGGTTATCTTTATATACGTAATATTCAGTAAGATACATACTTATGATATTAGATTGTGCTTTTTCTAATTTTTCTGCATATTTTTCAGCATTTTTTACAATTTCGGGGTCGGTTACTGTATAAGTAGCTGTAACATATGTTAAATAATAGTCATTTGTTTCATAAACGTCTAAATTCATATTAGTTTCTAAAATATCTAAACTTAAATTTTCTGATTGTAGATTTAATCTTGCGATTAAATTACCTGTAAGTAAACATGCAAAAACAGATACACTTACGATTAAACCAATTAAACATTCATCTTTATTTTCATCTAATTTTTCTATAGGTTTGCTACATTCTGTTGCAATTAAAGCGAATACAGCAAAATAGAAAGGTATGAAAAACGGGATAGATAAAGAAAATTCATTTGCACCATGGAAGAAAATCATAACAAGTGAAGCAAAAAGCATAGGTGCTATGATACTTTCTTTACGTGCTTTAAAAAGACTATATATACAAGCTCCTAAAACTGTAACATACAATACAAATCCTATGATACCACCATCTACAAGAGTTTGGAAGAAATGGTTATGTGCATATTTTGTTTCGAATTGATAAGATTGAACACTTTGCAATGCATTTTCAAAACCACCTAAACCGTGTCCACCTATAGGTTTTTGTAAAAATAATTTAATACTTGCGTCAATATATTGCAAACGTGTCATTAAGCTGTCGTTTGTCGCAAGACCTTGTATTCTGTTTGTGATATTAATTGGAATATATTTATAAGCTAAAGCAACATTTTTTACATCGTCTGAACCGATAACGCTTATGCTGTTTAATGTTATAGAACTATCTGAAGTATTTTTGATATAAATATTTACTTCTCTAGTCCCCTCTGGAATATCAAAATATAAATCAGATGATGCGTTAGTTACATCTTCGCTAAAAATAAGAACATCTTCATTTATAATAACCCCTATTTCATCTCTTGTATATACAGAAATATTCGCACTAGATAAGTCTTGATTTAACAAAGCATCTAGTTTATAAGTTCCTTCGTCGAGATATACAGTTCTTACATATAATGTATTTGTAGGTATATTAAGACTTGTAGTTTGTGATAGTAAAAAAGCTACTAAGCTAAGCCCTACTAAAATTAAGGCAACTATAAAACTAAAAGTATATTTAACGTATTTTACTAAAGTAGTAAATAATTTTTCGTTTATAAATCTATCAGCTAAAACAAGCAACGCCGAACCTGCAAAAACAGCTAAAACTGGAAATACATTCATTGATGCATCTTGATAAATTTCGTAAGTTACAAGGGTTACACTAACACATATTAAAGCTATAAAAACAGTTTCTAAAATAACGATAAGACCTTTTGCACGTATTTCTTCGTTTGAGAACAATAAAAATGCTAAAACAGCAACACCTAATGAGAAAATCCCACCAAGACTTGTTGTAAGCAACACACAAGTTGCAAATAAAATAAGGAAAAATCCTTGGATATATTTAGTTTTTTTGTCTTTTGCATTTATAAACATATATAATGATAAAAACAAAACAGTACCTAAAAGAGTAGCAAAAACGTTTGTAACACCGTAAATACCATTTAAACGACTTCCGTCAAAAGTAGCTAGTGTGCTTGAAGGAATTTCATATATAATAGTTTCGTAGACACTATATAAAATTCTTATAAAAGCACCTTCTAATGATAAAAATGCAATAAATCCAGAAACGGAAGTAATTGCCCACAAAGTTTTTTCAAGAGATATTTTATCTCGAAAAACAATGAAAATAAATATTGTAAAACCTGTAAGAATATTTACATATTCAGCGATTGCAAATTTTCCAGAGTTTGCGTATAAAGTAGATATACCAAACCATAGAACGTATGCACTAGTTGAAATTGTTACTAAATTTAAGCAATTTTCTACTTTTCTTTTAAATACAATATAAACCAGAGCCGACACTATAAAAAACAAAGCCATTGTTTTTGGTTTTAAAGTATCACTTAAAGTACCTGACGCAAAAGTAAACAATAGAAGTATTGATATAATAATCAACGACCAGTTTTCTTTTGAATTAATTTTTTTATCCACGTTTTTTTCTCCTTTTAAAATAAACATATAAAATATGATACCATATTTCAAAAAAAACGTCAATATAAAATCCTATATATAACAGCTCTAAATAAAACTGTAAATGTATATTTACAGTTTTATTAACAAATATTTTGTAAATTATTGACAAGTTATGGTTTATGTGGTATTCTAATTTAGTATTATTGTTGTAAGTGAATTTAATGCCTATTTTTAAATAGCTATAAAAAAAACAACGATAAAATTTATAATGTTGTATATGAGAATTTCATTACAAACGGAGGTGCTAATTTTGGGTGACCAAACACAAAAAAACAAGATATTCATCGCTATAATATCAGTATTAATAATAGCTATACTCGGTGTATCAGTATTATTTATAAAAGATATGAACGCTTTGAATGATGCATACTTAGATTTGCATAACATTGAGTATATCAGTTCAAGTACTCAAAGGCTAGTAAACTTAGCACAAAACAATCAGCTTATGCAAAGGGACGTGTTCTCTATTGACGAAAGCACAAAAAACGCACTAGAAGTAGGTCAATCAGAAACTTTATCAGTATTAACTGATATGTATATGTTGTCGCTTTCTCGTGAGGTTATTTCAAGTTGGAACACTCTAGAAGTGATTTTCCAAGAAGTAATTGAAGGTAATACTGCAGACATAGGCGAGCTATCTATTGCTCGTGATAAGCACTTTAGTGCAATGACTGATATTACAAACGAAATCACATCACATACTTCTGAATTAAATCAAAGTATTTCGCAATATCAAGCGATGATTTTTGTTTTGTTCTTTGCTGTAGCTATCGTTATGTTAAATAACATTATGCGTACACATACAGAGCTACAACATAGTAAAGCACTAGCTCAAACAGCACAAATTGACACAGCAACTGGTCTTTATAACCGTTCTAAATGTCAAGAATTATTCAAAAACTACACGTCATCTTCGTCTAACAAAAAACGTCCTGCAATCTTAGTTATGGACTTAAATGACCTTAAAAAGACAAATGACACATTAGGACACCGTGTTGGTGATGAATTAATCCAAGGATTTGCAAACGTACTTAAAAACGCTTCTGATGCACTTGTAACACCTCCATTTATCGGTAGATACGGTGGGGACGAATTTATAGTTTATTATGAAGATATTTTAAACGAAGGTGAAATTAAAATATACTTAAAAGAACTTGCTTTTTTAACACAAGAAGCTAATAATGACGAAGTAAGATTCCAAATTTCATACGCTGTAGGTTATGCGTATCAATCGGATAATACTTCTGACCAATTAACAACAAGACAACTTTTCGACAAAGCCGACGAGGCGATGTATGTTGATAAAGAAAGTAAAAAAAGAGCCAAAAATCCTGATTACGATAAGGAGGTAGATGCAAGATGAGTGAAGACAACAACTTAAAAGAAACTACGCTTGAAGAAGCATTAGCAGATGAACTTGCATCTCAACCTGATGTGTTAGACCCTATTGCAACAGCAGACGATATTCAAAGAAAATTCAAAAAAGCACAAACAAGAAATACAGCTATAATTATTAGTATTGTTCTGTTAGTTGTTGGAGGTGCATTCGCCTACAAATGGTATTCAGATTCACAACTTGATTACATAGGTGGAAACGAACTTGCAATTGCAAGAACTGGTACTGCAACTACTGGTTCTCCATGGAGAAGTGACTCTTTTATATCACAACTTACATGGGCAACCCTTTTTGAAACAGATACTACATTTACAGAAGTAAACTCTTTTCTTGCAGAAAAACTTGATGTGTCGGCAGATGGCTTAACTTACACTATCACTTTAAAAGATGATTTAAAATGGTCAGATGGAACTCCACTTACAGTAGATGATGTTGTATGGAGTATTGAAGCTTTTCTTTTAAATACAAGCACATCAACTTTTATTACTACAGCATTTAATTATATTACTGGTGTAGAAGAATGGCAAGAAATAGGTCATGATAACTGGTTAAATAGTGGTTCGGCTAGTCTAGCTGGATTATCTTCTAGTGGAAATACTATAACAATAAAACTAGACAATCCTTATAGTTCATTTAGCCTTGCTTTAACGCAATTTGTTATTTATCCAAAACATTGTTTTACAGACTATGACCCAATTTTAATTGTAAATAACGCAACAGATTACTATGTTGAGTTTATGCAAATGCCTGTTTGTAGTGGTATGTATAAAGTTGAAAGCATTAACGAAAACGAAGATATGTTTTTAGTTAAAAACGAATATTATTGTAGAGAATTTTCTGATATAGAAAGTATAGTTATGTATACTGATTATCAAAATGTAAACCTTGGATACTACTCTTCTAACAATTTAATAGAAATGACTTCATATCGTGCGATGACTGGATTTGAAGAATACTACACAGAAGCTGAATGGTATCGTTACCTTGTTGTTAACCTTAACGCTGGATACGAACAGCCAGAAATGGTTCCTGAATTAGATGAAGACGGAAACGAAGTTTTAGATGCTGATGGAGAAGTTGTTTTAGTAGAAGCTGTTGTAGAATATGATGATACAAGAGAAGTGAACTACCCTATGCAGGACATTAAAGTTCGCCAAGCTATTAGCTTAGCTATCGACCGTGAAGCACTTGCAAAAGACATTTACTTAAATACTGCAACATATGATTTTGCATCAACTGGTAACAGCTCTTATTCAAGTTTTCTTTCTGGCCAAAATGTAACAGAGGCAAAACGTTTATTAGAAGAATCTGGATATGATTTAAGCAGACCGTTAACTATAGGTCATTATCATAGTGACTCAAACTCTATAGCTATGTTAAACCGTGTTAAAGGCTACTTAGAAGAAATTGGTTTTACCGTAAATATTAAACGTTTATATAATACAGTAGAATATTACGAAACAATAGAATACGATTTATTCTTAAAAGCATATTCTGCAAGTAAACCAGTAGACTGGTATAACGAATATTTATCAACTAATACTTCGTTATATAACGTTATTGGAACTACCCAATTTGATGATTTAATCATTGCTTTAGGTGCAAGTACATCAGTTTCTGAGTATAATAATATTTTAACACAAGTACAAACATTAGATGCTGAAACAATGTATAAAATACCTTTAGTATCTACAAGAGATGCAGCTTATATAGACGCAAGTCGTGTATCTGTACCTGATGATATGGTGTTTGGTAATGTACGTTTACGTTCTGATTTAAGATTAGACGAATGGTATATCAAAAAAGACTAAAAATTAAAAAATGTAGTGATTAAATATTGCTACATTTTTTTTATGTCCCCTACCCTAAATTTAGAACTTTTGTCAATAGACATATTTATATAAATATGATATAGTTTTATTAATTAGGATTATAAAGGAGAAAATTAATAATGAAAAAAATGCTAATTTCTTTGCTATCGAAATGGCTAACAAAATTATTGTATAAGCAAGATGTAAATCATGATACATTGGACACCCCACAAAAGACTTTGGATTTTTTAACACAGCAAAATATAAAATTTCAAAAATCAGCTTTTAACGACGGTAATATTTCTCCGATAATTATGAATCAAACTGTAGAAAATGGTCAGTCACCTTATGCTGTTGTTTTAACATGTTCTGATAGCCGTGTTGTTCCTGAGCATATTTTCATGGCAGGCATAGGCGAACTTTTTACAATTATCAATGCTGGAAATGTAGTTGATAATGTTGTTTTAGGAAGTGTTGAATATGGTATAGAACATTTAGGAGCTAAGGTTGTAATTGTTTTAGGTCATACGCATTGTGGTGCTGTTAGTGCAGCTATAAACCACGCAGGTCATGGTAATATTGCAACTATTACAGAGTCTATATGTTCGTGTTTACATAACGAAGAAGACCCTGCAAATGCTGAAATATTAAACGTAGAAAACAGCTTAAAAGAAATTGCTAAAAGCGAGATAGTATCAAAACTTATAGAAGAAGAAAAAGTTATACTTATCGGTGCAATTTATAATACAGAAACTGGCGAAATTGACTTTATGGACGAAAAACAATACGTCTAAAATGCAAATTTTAATATAAAAAAAGAGCTTTCGAAAGATGGCTCTTTATCTTTTTTAGTTAGATTATAATTTTGTCGATGTTATGTGGTTAAGATTTTTAGATGATACGCTTCTATTAATTTTTTGCAAAAAAAAAGACTGCCAAAAACTTTTTTGACAGTCTTTTTTTTTATTCTACCAAACGTAAGATACGCCTTCTTTGATAGTTTCTAATATTTTTATATCTTTTATCAGCATTGGGTCTATTTTTAAAGGATTTTCATTTAAAATAACTAAATCTGCAAATTTTCCTTCTTTTATACTACCTTTTATTTCTTCTTCAAAGTACGAATACGCTCCGTTTATCGTAATTGCTTTAAGTCCGTCATATACATTACAACGTTGATGTTCCCCTATTAATTTACCTAAACGAGTTATACGATTTACTGCACACCAAACAGAAAATAACGGTTTTGGTTTTGTTACAGGTGGGTCTTGATGGAAATTAACTACAAGCCCTCTATCTAAAGCACGTTGAACAGGGCTGATATTTTCTCCACGGTGTTTTCCTAAATTTTTAACATGAACATCTCCCCAAAAATACACATGCCCTGTGAAAATTGAAGGAATCATATCGTATTTTTCCATAATATCTAGTTGGTCTTCTCGTGCTGTTTGGCAATGAATCATGACAGGGCGTAAATTCGCTTTGTTTTCGTTTGTACTTTTATGATAAGCTTTAACATAATTTCTTAAAAATTGGTCGCCAGAAGCGTCACCATTACAGTGAACTAAAATTTGCTGATTTTCTGCTATTGCTTTTGTCATAAAAGCCTCTACTTGTGGTTCTTTAAACCATGGATACGCACAATTTCCATCAGAATTTTCGTAAGGTTCTGTAAGCCACGCCGTTTTTCCTTGTGGCGAACCATCAAGTACTGCTTTATATCCACCGATTTTAAATTTGTTGTTGTATTTATTTGCATAGTCAGCAAATTGCTCAAAAACATTTACAGAAGTATCGGACATATCACCACCTATCATAGGATAAGCTACAATATCTAGCATTAATTTCTCTTGTTTTGCAAGCATACTAAGCATTCCGATTACTTCGTTTGTTGATGCACCATCTTGTGCTGTAGTTATGCCATTTTTAAGATATTCTAACTGAGTTTTTTTCATGCTTTCAAAAATATCTACTTTTAAACGGTCTTTAATAACACCCATAGCACCAAACATTGCATTTTCTTCTAAATATCCGTTTGGCTCTTGTTTGCCCTCTATGCGTCCAATTAAGCCACCTTGTGGATTTTCAGTAGATTCTGTTATAGATGCAATTTCGAGCATTTTATCGTTAACACAACCCATGTGAGCAGATGTATGCATAGCAAAAATAGGTATTTCTGTAGATACTTGGTTTAGATATTCTTTTGTAGGGTGTTTTTCGTCTGGTAAAAAATTGTGGTCATATCCAAAAGCGAAAATTATATCATCTTTTGTAAAAGTGTGTGGGCTGTTTTTAATATAGTTTTGCAAAGTTTCTACTATTTCCTCAAAACTTTCGCAGTCGCTCAAATTACATGCATCAATCATTTGCCCATACATCGAAATATGTCCGTGTCCGTCTATGAAAGATGGCATTAGAGTTTTTTCTTGTAGGTCTATCATTTCGGTATTTTCATCAGCGAAACTTTTTGCGTATTCAAGTGAACCTACCTTGTAAATTTTATCATCAACAACTAATACAGCCTCGATATTATCGTCGATATTTTCCATTGTTATGATATTTCCGTTATAATAAAGTTTGCTCATAATATACTCCTATCAATAATTAATATTATACTTATTTCCACTTATGTAAAGGTTATAAACTTTATAAAGCTAATATACTTTACATAATTTATTTTATTGGGTATTTCTCGCCTTTTATTAAATTAAATGTTGGTTTGTTGCAAAATTTGCAAATTTTCAGTATTGCTAAATATACCACACAGCAACATAAAATAATCAATAAAGCTGAACTTAATTCTATAGTTCCAGCTCCTAAAAACGTTACTGCTAAAGTTACTGGGGTTACGGTCATCATGAATAAATTGGTCATACCTAGCTCTGTGGCAGTTGCTGTTTGAAGTTTTGGGTCTACTATACGAACTAGTGCGATTCCTGTAGGTGTTGTTCCTGTACACATTCCATACATTCCAAGGCTACGTTCAAAATCGTGGTCACTTCCGAGCCTTGATGTGAAATAAAAACAAACAACAGCTGTTAAAATTGCAATTACGATACTTACTATAATTATTGGAATAATCCACTCTAAAACAGTAGATACTTTAATAGCCATAAAAGCACAAACTACAAGAAAATCAGAAGTAAAACCTGTTATCTTATTTTGAAGTGGTTTATTTAATAAATATTCGACATCAAGTTTTGCTAAAACTTTTTTAACTATAGAACCCCCTACCATTCCCCAAATAAATAGCATATTGCCAAAAGCAGGTCCAATTTCTGGTATATAGTAGCAAAGTTCGCCTAGTATAACAGCTATTATATAACATATGCCCATTAAAGCTACATGAAAAGACAACGTTTCGAGGTTTCCACTGTGTGTTGTTACTTTTCCCATTGATTCTTGTTGTTCTTCTGGATAATAAAAACCACGCTCTACAGTTTCGCTAATACTTGCATTTGATACTTGTAATTTTTTTCTAAGTCCATATTTTGCAATAGGAACACCTATAGCAAAAGCAGAAATAAATCCAGTTACTGCAAATGTAATGCCTACCATTTGAGCATTTTGCATTCCGTAAAACTCTTCGAAAATTTCACCCATAACAGCTGCTTGTCCAGGGCCTTGACAAAATGCATAAGGAATTAAAATACCATACATAGGGTCCATTCCAAAAAGACCACCGATAACATAAATTACTAAAACCCCTATTACAGCAGTTAAACCGAACAATAAACTCCATTGTAATCCCATTCCGAATGAACCTTTTGTAATTGTCGAGCCACCAGAATTTTTTTCGATTTTTTCTTTTTTATCAGAAACGCTTGCAAGTCCTATCGAAATAAAAGAAAATGTAAACATTTGATTTACAATGCTGTTAAACTCATTTTCTGTTATTAAAGGTGTTAAAAAATTATTTATAGTGTTCATATAAATTAAACCTAATATACCAGCTATAACATTTACCGGTATCAAAAGTTTTCCCAAAGTCTTAGATTTTGTTCGAATAATCATACCTAAACATATCATAAATCCTGAAATACTAAGTGCCATCATAGTTGCATTCATAAAATTCCCCTTTTGCCTTATTTTATCTATTTAATATTATATTATACTAATTAGATAAAGTCAATGCAGTATATATGAATAATATATTTATAATCTTGTAGTAACTATGAACAATACTACAAAATATTTAAAATATTGTATTGACTTTTATATGATATAGAAGTATTATAATATAAATAATAGTTTTTATGAATATTTTTAAAGAGGTGTATTTTTATTAAACAAAAAACGTACTCAAATGAGTTATACACGGGTTCTATACCTAAGAAGATGATTTTATTCGCAATACCCCTTATGCTTACAGGAATTTTGCAATTACTCTATAATGCTGTAGACATGATTGTTGTAGGAAGATACGCAGGTTCTTCGGCTTTGTCTGCTGTTGGAGCTACAAGCCAGCTTGTAAATCTTTTTATAAACCTTTTTACAGGATTATCACTAGGTGCGAGCGTTGTTGCCTCTCGATATTTTGGAGCAAACGACGACGAAGGACTTTCGCAAACTGTACATACTGCAATTGCTCTTTCTTTATGTGCAGGACTAGTTGTATCTGTTATCGGTTGCATAGTTGCAAGACCAGTTTTAATTATGATGGCAACACCAGAAGATGTTTTAGAGGGTGCTGTTATATATATTAAAATAATTTTCTGTGGAATGATTTTTAATATGGGTTATACATATGGTGCAGCACTCCTTAGAGCTGTTGGAGATACTAAAAGACCACTAGCATTTTTAACAATAGCAGGTTTGGTAAATGTTGTTTTAAATTTAATTTTTGTAATCGCTTTTAATATGGGCGTTGCAGGAGTTGCCTTAGCTACAGTTGCTTCTCAAATAATTTCGATGGTTTTGGTAATAAATTGCTTAATGCATAGTGATGGACCTATTCGATTAGATTTAAGAAAAATAACTTTTCATAAAGATAAATTGATAAAACTTATAAGTTTTGGTTTACCAGCAGGTATTCAAGCTTCTCTTTTCGCTTTTTCAAATGTTTTAGTGCAATCTTCTATTAATATATTTGGAACAGCAGCAATTGCAGGAAATACAGCAGCAGGTAATGTTGATAGTTTCCTTTCTATAATATCTACTTCTTTTAACCAAGCGAATATTGCTTTTGTTAGTCAAAATATAGGTGCAAAACAATATACAAGAGTGCGTAAATCATTTTTTACAGCTACTTCTATAGCTTTTGTAGCTACTATATTTTTTGGCTCTATCGTTATATATTTTAGTGAGCCACTTATCAGCCTTTATAATAATGAACCTGACGTTATAGCTTACGGTGTAGAAAAACTT
Source organism: Clostridia bacterium (assembly GCA_044426355.1). Taxonomy (GTDB): domain Bacteria; phylum Bacillota; class Clostridia; order Oscillospirales; family Butyricicoccaceae; genus CAYJLC01. The sequence goes on from JAWXUO010000008.1 coordinate 38,335, forward strand.
GTGTTTATTGCATCTTTTCAATGTCTGTGTATGTTTATGAATGTTTTTGCAGGACAAATGCAGTCTTTAGGACATTCTTTTATAGCGATGGTGACTTCTTTGTGTGGAGCGTGCCTATTTAGAATTGTATGGATTTTAACAGTTTTTGAATATTTTAAAACGCTTAAAGTATTATATACTGCATATGCAGTTTCTTGGGGACTTACAGCTTTTGTACATTTAATGTTTATTATTTATTTTTTACGCAAACTCCCAAAACACGATGAACCACTAGAAAAACCATTAGAAGTGTAAAAACGATTTGAAGAGAGGATTTTTTATGAAAGAAGAAAAAATTTCCACAGCAAACGAGCTTTATCACGGTCCTATAATAAAAAAAATACTAATGTTTGCAGTTCCTTTAATGCTCACAGGGCTGTTGCAATTGCTATATACAGCTGTTGATATGGTTGTTGTTGGTAGATTTGCAGGTAAAGAAGCTTTGTCTGCTGTAGGCTCGACAAACGCACTGATAAATTTATTTATAAATGTATTTAATGGATTATCTTTAGGTGCGAGCGTTGTTGCCTCTCGATATTTTGGCTCTGAAGACAAAGAGGGTTTGTCGCAAACTGTTCATACAGCTATCGCATTATCTATTTTTGCAGGATTTATTTTAACAATAGTAGGTTGGGTTTTTGCTCGTCCTATGTTAGTTTTAATGGATACACCTTTAGATGTTATCGAGGGGTCTGTATTATATCTTAAAATATTCTTTAGTGGAATGATTTTTAACATGGGATATAACTATGGTTCGGCACTTTTAAGAGCTGTTGGCGATACAAAAAGACCTTTAAAATTTTTAACAATAGCTGGTATTATTAACGTTGTTTTAAATTTAATTTTTGTAATTGTCTTTAACATGGGCGTTGCAGGTGTTGGCTTTGCAACTATTATTTCTCAAGCAGTTTCAATGTTTTTGGTATTCAAATGTTTAATTTTAGGTGATACTGCTGTAAAACTTGAACCTAAAAAAATTCGTTTTCATAAAGATAAAATGATAATGCTTATAAAATTCGGTCTACCTGCTGGAATACAAGGCTGTTTATTTTCGTTATCAAATGTTTTAATTCAGTCTTCTGTAAACTTTTTTGGAACAGTTGTAATGGCAGGAAATACAGCATCAAACAGTGTAGAAACATTTTTATACATCGCAGTAAATTCTTTAAATCAGTCTAATATAACATTTTATAGCCAAAATGTCGGTGCAAAAAAATATTCTAGGTTAAGAAAAGGTTTTGCTTGCTGTGTTGGTTTAGTTCTTGTCATAAACTTTTTTATAAGCACTACGTTTATAATGTTTAGCGAAACTTTTATTGGTTTATACACAAACGAACTTGATGTTTTAGAATATGGAGTATTAAGATTAAGTTTTATGGCATCATTTAATTTCGTATGTGCTTTAATGCATATCGGAGCAGGACAACTTCAAGCAATGGGTCGCTCTATGCTCGCTATGATAATCACGCTTTTAGGCGTGTGCGTTATACGTATAGCTTGGGTTTATACTATATTTGAAATGTATAAAACAATACAAACAATTTACATATGCTTCCCTATCACATGGGGTTTAACAGCGTTTTGTCATATGTGCTGTGTATTCTACTTCTTTAGAAAAGTGCCTAAAGTAGACGAACCCCTAGAAAGTTAATTAAATATATGCAAAAAAGACTGGTTTTTACCAGTCTTTTAGTTTTATTATATTCTATATATTTGTAGAAAGTTTTGTTAACTTTGTTTTTTTATAATCATATTTTCTAGAATATTATCGTCTACAGTTAATGTTTTTTTGTTATTTTCTTCGATACATTCTAATTGTAATTTAGCAATATTCGCTAGAAGTTCATCTTCCATTTGTTCAATTCGTTCTTTTTCGGTGCTTTTTTTAATTTCAAAATCTTCTGCTTCTAGCATTTCGTTTAGTTTATCATCAATATTTTCTGACAAAATTTCTTCTATAGTCGGTATTAAAAGTCTGTCTACTTTTGCAATTCTAAGTTTTCTTAAATATTGCAATATTTCTCGTTCCCTATCTTCTATTCGTTTATTTATCTTATAAAATATTAAAATTGAAAAATATGGTAATGAAAAAAATAGCACTACATTCAGTGCTTGAAAAATATGATACACATCTCTGTCTACTAAAAGAAATATAAAAAAATAATCTATTGGCATAACTAGCGAACATATAGGAAGAAAATAAGCTCCTTTACGATGTTTTCTAGAATATATAATTTGTTGTTTTATTAAATAAACATATAAAAGTGGTCCTAATAATAAAATCGGCACCATAATTAATCCCATATAAAACCTCCTTAGTTAGATAATTCCTCATGACTAATTTTACTAATTTAATTATGTCTAGAATATTAAAAATATCTTGCTTATCATAGTTTTATATTAATTTTAACATTTTTTACATTAAAAGTCAAATTAAAAACTTGACAACTGCTAAAAAACAGCTGTCAAGTAATTATATTTAATTAGTTACCGTAGTAAGCATTTAGATACATTTGTTTAAGTTCTCTCATTAGAGGGTATCTTGGATTTGCACCAGTACATTGGTCATCAAACGCTTGTTCTACCATGTCGTCTAAACGATCTAAGAAATCTTTTTCGTCAACGCCATAAGCTTTTATGCTTTCTTTGATACCAATTTTTTCTTTAAGTTCATTAATCATACCGATTAGTTTTTCAACTTTTTCAGCATCTGTTTTACCTTTTAAACCTAAGTGTTCTGCAATTTCAGCATATCTAGCTTCTGCATGTGGGTGGTCATATTGAGAGAATGTACCCATTTTTGTAGGAGTAGCACTAGAGTTGAATTTGATAACTTCGTTGATTAATAATGCATTAGCAACACCGTGTGGTAAGTGGTGGAAAGCACCTAGCTTATGAGCCATTGAGTGACAAACACCTAAGAATGCGTTAGCAAACGCCATACCAGCCATAGTAGCACCATTAGCCATTTTTTCACGAGCATCTATATCGTTTTGACCATCATCGTATGCACGAGGAAGGTATTCGAAAATTACTTTTAATGCACGAAGAGCTAAACCATCAGTATAGTCAGTTGCAAGAATAGATGCATAAGCTTCTAATGCGTGCGTTACAGCATCTATACCAGATGCAGAAGTTAATCCTTTTGGAGCGTCCATCATTAGATATGGGTCAACTATAGCCATATCAGGCATTAATTCGTAGTCTGCAAGAGGATATTTAACACCTGTAGTTTCGTCAGTAATAACTGCGAAAGGAGTAACCTCAGAACCAGTACCTGCAGTTGTTGGAATTGCAATAAAGTATGCTTTTTCGCCCATTTTAGGGAAAGTATATACACGTTTTCTGATGTCCATGAAACGCATAGCCATATCCATAAAGTCTGCTTCTGGGTGTTCATACATAACCCACATAATTTTTGCAGCGTCCATTGCTGAACCACCACCAAGAGTAATTATACAATCTGGTTCGAATGCAGTCATAGCTTTTGCACCAGCTTTAGCACATTGTAAAGATGGGTCTGGTTCAACATCGAAGAAAATTGTATATTTAATGTTCATTTCTTCTAATTGGTCAGTAATAGCTTTTGTATATCCATTTTGATATAAGAAATTATCTGTAACGATAAATACTTTCTTTTTATTTAATACATTATCAAGTTCGTTAAGAGCAGTTGATAGACAACCTTTTTTAATATAAACTTTTTCAGGGGTTCTAAACCAAAGCATATTTTCTCTCCTTTCAGCTACAGTTTTTACATTTATAAGATGTTTTACACCAACGTTTTCAGAAACAGAGTTTCCACCCCAAGAACCACAACCTAAAGTTAATGAAGGAGCCATTTTAAAGTTGTATAAATCACCTATACCACCTTGAGCCGAAGGAGTATTTACAAGAATACGACCAGCTTTCATTCTAGCACCGAACTCAGCGATTTTATCTTTTTGTGTAATAGTGTTTACATATAATGAAGCAGTATGTCCAAAACCACCATCTTCAACTAGTCTATCTGCTTTGTCTAAAGCTTCTTTAAAAGTTTTTACTTTATACATAGCTAAAACTGGAGAAAGTTTTTCGTGTGCAAATTCTTCAGAAAGTTCAACACTTTCAACTTCACCTATTAATATTTTTGTAGTATCAGGAACTTTAACGCCTGCAAGTTCTGCAATTGTAAAAGCAGATTGTCCAACGATTTTCGCATTTAAAGCACCATTTATAATGATTGTTTTACGAACTTTTTCAGTTTCTGCATCATTTAAGAAATAACAACCACGGTCTGCAAATTCTTTTTTAACTTTGTTGTAAATGCTATCTAAAACAACAACAGATTGTTCAGATGCACAAATCATACCATTATCAAAAGTTTTTGAGTGAATGATTGAGTTTACAGCAAGTAAAATATCAGCAGAATCATCGATTACAGCAGGAACATTACCAGCACCAACACCTAAAGCAGGTTTACCACTAGAGTATGCAGCTTTAACCATTGCAGGACCACCAGTAGCAAGAATTGTATCTGTTTCTTGCATTACGATATTTGTCATTTCTAAAGAAGGTTCATCAATCCATGCAACAATTCCTTCTGGTGCACCAGCTTCTACAGCAGCTTCTAAAAGAAGTTTTGCAGCAGCTATAGTTGATTTTTTAGCACGAGGGTGTGGAGAAATAATGATACCATTTCTTGTTTTTAAAGATATAAGAATTTTAAAAATTGCTGTTGACGTTGGGTTTGTTGTAGGAATAACTGCACCTATAACACCAATTGGGTCTGCAATTTTAATAATACCGTTTGCTTTGTCTTCTGCTATAACACCACAAGTTTTAGTATCTTTGTATGCATTATAGATGTATTCAGAAGCGTAGTTATTTTTAATAACTTTATCTTCTACAATACCCATGCCAGTTTCTTCAACTGCCATTTTTGCAAGAGGCAAACGCTCTCTGTTACCTGCTGTTGCAGCAGCTAAAAAGATTTTATCAACCTGTTCTTGTGTGTAAGTTGAAAAGATTTTTTGAGCTTCACGAACTCTAGCTAAAGCTTTATCTAAAGCTTCAACACCGTCTACGATTTCATAGTTTGTTTTCATAAAATTTAAAACCTCCATCAAATAATTTTTATTTCATTGTTATTATTTTAACGTATTTTTCGCAAATTGTCAATGTTTTAACAAAGAAAATTTTATTTTGTTTGTTTGTATAGTTTTTAGAAATATTTTCCAGTAATTTTATCTAATATACACAAATGATATTTTGTACAATTTAATTTCAAATAAACATTTATTCAAAATTTATTAAAAAACTATTTTTATATGTTTTAATAAATTTTAACGAAAAAATTGATATATAACATCAAAATGAACTTTATTTTTCAGAAAATATCAGAATTTCATAAAAAACTAATTGAATTTAGTTTAATTTTATAATTTTTCTAAAACTTATCCATTTTTTTATTTTTAAAAGTGTTTTTTAACACTTACACATGTAAGTTTGTCAAACATATTGGACAAATTTCTCAGAAAAAAATTCCAAAGGGGAAAGCCAAGCAAGAGGACGCATAGGTCTGTTATTAGAGTATTTATTGTGAACGGCAAGTTGTTTAG
>JAWXUO010000009.1:0-43822 GCA_044426355.1 Clostridia bacterium
CTGAAATGGTATAAACAAAATCGACCCACTTTGTGGCATAGACAAACTAAAAGTTTGCGTAGCTTACGATTTTAAAGGTAAGCGAATTGAAGATTTCCCAGCTGACTTTTCTGATTTAGAATTTTGCACTCCAATTTATGAAGAATTTGAAGGCTTTACAGAAGATATTTCTACTTGCAAAACTTATGAAGAACTTCCAAAAAATGTAAAAATTTATATCGAAGCTTTAGAAAAAATGATAGATTGTCCTGTAAAAATCGTAGGAAATGGCCCTGCTCGTGACCAAATTATAAGTAAATAAACAAGGGTTATCCCATATTAAGACTGTCAAAAATAAATTTTAGACAGTCTTATTTTATGCACTTTTTAAGTATTTCCTACAGTTTGTAGCAAAAAATCGTATATTTCATCTTCTATGTAAATTTTATTTTCATTTTGAAAAATTTTTATTGCAATATCTAAATTCACACCTCTCTTAATATAAATTTCTAAAATTTTATCGACTACGTTGTCCATATTTTAAACCTCCTTATATTTTATCATGTTCATATATACATCATTTTTTTGTATATTATGCATAATTTAAAAAATTTAATAAAATGATGTTTACAAAGTTTGTTAATTTATGTTACAATAATATTGTAATTAATTTAATTTTATAAGGAGTATTTTTATGAAAAGTTTCAATCAATATGCACCAACAAGAATAATCTATGGCACAGATGCCCTAAATCATCTTAGCACTCAACTTAAAGCGTATTCACCAAAAAAAATTCTAGTTTTATATGGTGGAGGAAGTGTTGTTAAATCTGGAGTTCTTGAAAAAGTAACTAAAGTTTTAGATGCTGAGAATTTCGCTTACTACACAAAAGGTGGAGTTCAACCAAACCCACTTTTAAGCTTTGCTTTAGAAGCTCGTGACGAAGCTATCAAACAAGGCGTAGACTTTGTTTTAGCTGTAGGTGGTGGTTCTGTAATTGATACAGCAAAAGGTGTTGCTATCGGTGTTGCAAACCCTGATATGGACCTATGGTCTATTTGGACTAACAAAACACCTGCAACAAAAGCATTACCTCATGCTAATATTTTAACAATTGCAGCTGCTGGTTCTGAAACTTCAAATTCTGCTGTTTTAACAAAAGAAGAAACTAAGGAAAAAAGAGGTCTTAGCTGTGACTTAAACCGTCCTGCATTCTGTATCTTAAATCCAGAATTCACACATACACTTCCAAAATTCCAAGTTGCATGTGGTGTTGTAGACATTATGATGCACACAATGGACAGATATTTTGCTGTTAGTGATAATAACGAAATGACTGACCAAATCGCAGAAGCTTTACTTCGTGTTGTTTTAAAATATGGTAAAACAGTTTATGAAAACCCTGCTGATGCTCAAGCAACAAGTGAAATTATGTGGGCAGGTAGCTTATCTCATGTAGGTCTTACTGGTCTTGGTTCTCCAGGCGACTGGACTCCACACAAATTAAGCCATGAGCTAAGTGCTTTCTATGATGCAACTCACGGTGCTGCACTTGCAACAACTTGGAACGCTTTTGCTTCTTCAACTTACGCAAAACACCCAGAACGTTTTGCTAGATATGCAAGAAACGTATTTGGTTTTGAGGGCGAAGATGTTGCTATTGCAAAACAAGCTATTGATGCAACTCTTGCATTCTTCAAATCAATCGACATGCCTATTACAATTAAAGAATTAATCGGCAGAGTTGTAACAGACGAAGAACTTGATAAGCTTGCAAATTCATGTTCATTACAAGGTACACTAACAGTTGGTACTTTAGAACCTCGTGGAGAAGCTGGAATTCGTGAATTATACAAATCAGTAAATAAATAAAAAAATATAGCCTATACCACTTTTTATAGTCGGTATAGGCTTTTTTTATTTAAAAATAACTAAATCTTTGTCAAAAATACAAGTTCTGTGATAATATGCACCATCAATTTTAATCTCTGGCAAATATTTTTCAATAGCTTTTGTTATGTATTCCGGACTTAAATTTGGGTCACCTGCACAAGTGATTACAGTAATTTTGCTTGTGTTCTCATCAATATCAAAAATTTCTAGTTTTGCGATAAATTCTTTAATATTAACTTCTTTTTCCGAACGTTTTGTTCTTTTTACTACGATAACTTCATCTTGATTAAATAAATCCTGCACTTTTTTTATAAAATCTGCGTCTCTACCGTCATCAAAATCATAAGTTATGTCATACTGCGAAAATTTCATTTCTTTTGCCTTGCGTTCCGTCTTGTAAATATCAAGCACCTCAAAACCACTCGGCAACGCCATATTCAAATCTTTTATAGCATTTTCTGGCACATCTTCTGTTAAAAAATTAAAATCAAGTAACTCGTATTCGCTAGAAAAACCAGTTGATAACGGCAACGCAATTGATATATACGCATGAGGATTGAACCCCTCTGTATGCCAAATTGGAAGCTTCGCACGAGCTATCGAACGTTGGATAGCCTGCATATTGTCAAGGTGTGAGATATATTTCGCTCTGCCCTCTTTTTTAAATAACATTCTTGCTTTAAACATGACAATGACCCTCCAAAATTAACTCTGATGCACCACAATTTGCACATTTTTTGCTACACTCTGGTGTCGTAATAGCTTGTCGTGATAGTTCACGTTCTTTTAGTAAATGCGATTTTTTCGTACCAGCTAAAAGGTGGTCCCAAGGGAATACTTCGTCGAGTTTGAAATCACGGTAAACATAAAAATTAGGGTCTATTCCACATTCCGAAAATGCTTCGAGCCATAAGTCTAGTTTAAAACAGATGTCCCAGCCATCAAATATACAGCCTTTTTCATAAGCTTTTAGTATAACTTTATTAAGTCGTCTATCTCCACGAGCTAAAACTCCCTCTAAAAACGAACTTTGTGCGTCATGCCAGCTATAATTCACATTTTTTATACGCATAACTGATTTTAGGTGGTCTTGTTTTGCAATTAATTCTTCTCTAGTCGCTTGTTTGTCCCACTGAAACGGAGTTCCTGGCTTTGGCACAAAACAAGATGTACTAACAGTAACTTTAACCCCTCTTTGTCTGTTCGCACCTGAATTTCTCCAAGTCCAAACAACTTTTTTTGCTAAATCTGCTATACCGTCTAAATCCTCAAAAGTTTCTGTTGGAAGCCCTAGCATAAAGTATAATTTAACATTATTCCAGCCCCCTTTAAAAGCTATGTCGCAAGCATTTAGGAGGTCTTTTTCTTGTATATTTTTATTTATAACATCTCTTAATCGTTGCGAACCTGCCTCTGGAGCAAAAGTTAAGCCAGATTTTCTAACTTTTTGTACTTTTTCCATAAGTTCTACACTAAAATTATCAGCACGAAGTGATGGAAGTGCTAGTGATACGTTTTTCGGTGTACAGTAGTCTAGCATATCATCGCACAAAACTTCTAAGCTACGATAGTCGCTTGTCGATAGCGAAGAAAGCGAAATTTCTTCATAACCTGAACTTTCGATAAGTGCTTTTGCTTGTTTTAGCAAAGTTTCAGCACTTTTTTCTCGCACTGGACGATAAGTATGCCCTGCTTGACAAAATCTGCAACCACGAGTACACCCACGAAAAATCTCAACCATAGCTCTGTCAAAGACAATATCCGTTGACGGAACAACCAATTTTTCTGGAAAATACATGCTGTCAAGGTCTTGAACTATACGCTTTTGAATTTCCTTAGGAGCAAAATCTTCGTGTTGCATTTCTTTCAGCGTGCCATCTTCATTATACACAGGCGTGTAAAATTTCGGCACATACATGCCATCAATAGCACAAAGTTTGCGTAAAAATTCATCTTTGCTCCAGTCGCCACGTAAAGCTTCACGGTAAAGCTTAAAAAATTCTACCGACATTTCTTCGCCTTCACCAAGCATAACAACATCTACAAAATCCGTTATAGGTTCTGGATTATAAGCACAAGGTCCACCGACTATTACCATATGTTTTAGTGAAGTCCTTTGACTTGACAGCAGTGGAATACCACCTAAATTTAGCATATTAAGTATATTTGTGTATGTTAATTCGTATTGCAATGTAAAAGCAAGCACATCAAATTCTGCGATAGAATCTCCACTTTCAATGCCATAAAGAGGGATATTTTCTTTACGCATTTGCTCTTCCATATCAATCCACGGTGCAAAAGCACGCTCGCACCATACATAGTCCAAACTATTATACAGTCCGTATAATATTCTAGAACCTAAATGGCTCATACCAACTTCATAAGTATCTGGTAGTGCGAAAATTGCACGAATTTCCACTTTTTCTAAATCTTTATACACTGCGTTATATTCGCCACCAGCATATCTAGCAGGTTTTTGCACTTTTGGCAAAATTCTTTGTATTTTTTTATCTAATTCTTTAGCTTTCATTTAGCCTTCCCATCTGTATCCTACACCACGCACAGCAGAAATATGCTTAGGTTCTGCAGGGTCTTCCTCAATTTTAATTCTTAAACGTCTAATATTTACATCAATAATTTTCAAATCTTCTATTTTTTCCTTGCCCCACACTAATTGCAAAAGCTCATTTCTCGTTAGTGCTTTTTCTCGATTTTGTATCAAAGCTTTTAAAATATCAAATTCTACATGCGTAAGGTCTAGCCTATTATTATTTTTCAGCACTTCTCGTCGTGCAATATTTATTTCGAAAACTCCAGACATTATTATATCTTCATTTTGTGGCTTATTTACAGATAGTCTACGGTCTAGTGCTTTTACTCGAAATCCGAGTTCTGCCACCGAAAAAGGTTTTGTAACATAATCGTCTGCACCATTCATAAAGCCGTCTATCTTGTCATTTTCCATGCCACGAGCTGTAAGCATAATAATTCCACCTTCAAAACCAGATACTCTAAGGTGACGACAAACCTCAAAGCCGTCTATCCCTGGTAGCATTACATCTAAAATAGCTATCGAAATATCTGGATTTTCTGCATATATTTCTATTGCTTTTTCGCCACAATCAGCCTCTAAAACTGTGTATCCTTCTTTTTTAAGATTAAATACAATAAATGTTCTAATTCCTTCTTCATCTTCTAAAACTAAAATCTTTTTTTCCAATATATCACCCCTAATTTCCACTAATAACATTGAAATTATCTATAATTTCTTGGTCTGTCACTCGTACAATACTTTGTGGATTTAAATTTTTGCCAAGATACACGTTTGTCGTAGTTTTCCCTAGTTTTATATATTCTTCTCCAAACGAGCTTTCAGAATAATCATCATTAGGCACTGTATAAATTTCAAACAGAGCTATTGTGTCATATGCACTTGTAGCATATCTAAACTGCGTTATTTTCGTGTTCGACGCTGTTGTTCTATTCGTTGTAATATTAGAAATTACATCTTTAGTCAATTCGTAGTACCAACCTTCTGCACTGTTATGATACGTATATATATCGCTTTTCATGTCGTTATGAACATCATACATATGCCACGTTGTAATCCAGTTTAACGTGTTGCTTGTATCAGCTTTAGACAAAATCATCGGCGTAAGTGTTGGAACATACAGATTATTTATCGTGTTTAAATTCGCCGTATATGTGCTTATCAAACGATAATTTCCCATACCTGATTTCGTTTCAGGGTCTATTGTTAGATTTATTAGATTTCCGTCATATGATAACGTCAGTAAGTCTGTAATTAATCCAATTTCGCCTTCTATACGACTATCAAGAGCTATTGCTCGCCCACCAGAAAGCAGTTCGCCCATCGTTGTTCTCGCTATTGTGTCTATTTCTTTTGATAGCTCAACTGTAGATACTAAAATCATTTCTCCGTTTATCATCTTGTACATTCTAACATAATGTCTAGAATTTTCTTGATTTATTATAAAAACTTCTTCTACTCCATCATAGTCTATATCATATAAAAAATACGAACTATACTGAGTATCTAAAACGACTTCTAGCGAGCCGTTTTCAAATTTCGCTATGGTTAATCCTTTTTCCGTTTGGTTAGAAATACGCCAAGAAACAGCTATTCCTCCTGCTCCAAAAGGTGAAAGTTTTGGATATGCAACTTCGTCTATGCTGTTTCCATAACCTTTCATTCGACCAACTTCTTTATATTCGCTACCGATTTTTTTGTATACAACTATATTAAAAGTACCAGCTAAAGCAGACTCACGAAAAAAAGCTACAACTTCTTCTTCAGAGTCTGCATCTATATCTATTAGCTGGATTGTCGCACGGTTAGAACCAAATTCAGCCGAAGCATATACGCTACCATTCGAAATTTCTTTGTCAAGTTCATTTTGCAAAGCAATGTAGTCCGTCGATGCACGAGGTGCTTGCAAAAGTTCGTCGCCAGTTTTAAACAAACACCCACTGCATAGCGTGAGTATAGCTATAAAAAGCATTATATGTTTAATTTTTTTCACAAAAATCTCCTTTATAAATCATTATAATTACAATCTATTTGTATTTCTACATAAATCGTATCATCTATTTTAAAAATCTCTCTTTTTATTTGCTGGGTAAGTTCATTTTCTGTCATATCTAAATCATTTGGTAAAACAACATCAAAACTCAATTTCTTTTGCGATATTTTAAATACTGCACGAAAATCATGCATAGTAAGCCTGCTATCAATTTTTTCTAGTATATTTAGTACTATTTGTTTATATTCGTCATTTTCTTTAGAATTTAAAATAACAGGGTCTACATGAATAACAATATTTATTTCTTTTTCTTTAAAATAATTTTCTATCTGCTCTGCTACCTCGTGGCTTTCTAAAAAGCCAAATTCAACGTCCATTTCGATGTGAATTGACACAAAACTTTTAGAATATCCGTAGCTGTGTACGATTAAATCATGAGCCGATAAAACATTATCAAACTTTGATATTTCCTCATAAATAAATTTAATAAAGTCTTTATCAGGTGCTTCACCTATTAGCAAACTTAGCATTTCTCGTATAATTTCTATACCAAATTTAATTATGATAACCCCTAAAATAATTGCTACAATAGAGTCTAAATTTATTTCTAAAAACTCATATATAACGCTAGTTACCAAAACCCCAAACGTAATAAAAACATCATTTAAAGAATCTTTTGCAGTCGCTAAAATCGTTTTTGATTTTATGGTTTCTGCAATTTTTTTATTAAAAACATATAACCATAATTTGCTCACTATAGAAATTATTAAAATAGCTATTGATATTGTACTAAAAACTGGTTTAAAATCGTTTCTAAACGTTGATAAAATTAGTTCGCAACCTACAAAAGTTATCAAAAAAGAAATTGTAAAACCTGATACATACTCCATTCTAGCATGACCAAATGGGTGTTTTTTATCTGCTGGTTTTTCAGATATTTTAAAACCGACTAACGTTATAACCGATGAAATTGCGTCGGATAAATTATTTAAACCATCGCCTAAAATAGAAATTGTATTAAAAATGACACCACATGCAATTTTTAGCACACTAAGCAATATATTACAAAAAATCCCTACAATGCTCGATACATATGCATATCGTTGTCTTAATTCAAAATCGCTTAAATCGTTTTTCAACACAAATCTATTTATTATAAATTTAGTCATAAACCACCCTTATTATAATTTATTTTGAAACTATCGAGGTAGAATTTATAATCATTCTATCACCAGCAATAATATCCTGACTTGTAGCCATGCTATTTAATTCTATGATATAATAATTATCTTTTTCAAAAATCGGAGTTATTTCTTTGAATAAAACCCTACTTCCACTTAAAACATACACACCGATTGTATTATCATAAACAACAACAGCTTGTTTTGGAATTTTAAGCCCAGTATACGACCTTAAAACAATTTGCACATTTGAACTTCGCATTTCAAGCAATGTTTCATTAGTAGTTTTTCCAGAAAAAATGATAATAGACTGCTCGCCCTCGTTTATAACTTCGCTAATTTCTACATAAATTTCATTAGACGGCATAGACTCGAAAATAAGTTTCGGACGTGAGGCACTTAAAATACTCTCGACATCAGCTGTATCAACAACACACGCAAATTTCCACTCGTTATCAGTAATAATTTTTCCGATTTGCGTACTATTTGCATAATTCCGATTACCCTCATCGACAATTTCACGAATTATATCTACCGAAACTTCAGAAATATTTTCATAAGAGTCTATCATTTCGACAAAATTTCCTGGTACACTTGCTTTTACAACTTCCATAGCTCCAGAAATTCCTGCTTGTTTTTGTGCAATTTCAAGCTCTATCATTTCTTTTTCTAGCAAAAGTTCTGCCTTTGACATTTGCGAATAAGCCCCATTTAATGCTATTGTTTCGATTTCGCTAAGACTGTAGTCAACGCTTGAAAGGTTGTTTGGGTCTAAATTTTGACTAAGTTCTGCTATCCCCTCGTTTATCTGCACAGCAGTTTTTAAAGAGTTACTCACCGTCTGCGTTATAGTTGCAACGCCGTCGATAACTGCGAGTTTATTTCTAAGCTGACTAATTTCTAAACTTTGCTCAAGATATTTAAGCTCATTATATATTATCCCAATTACTTGGTCTTTTTTAACACGAGAACCGTTTGTAATATCTATATGGACATAATTTCCTTGAGAATTTTCTACAATTTCTTCTTCACGAATGAAAATCCCAAAACTTTCTATATCATCATTTGTAGTTACTTTTTGCGTTTCGATATAGTCATATTCTTTTGTAAAAACATATTTTGTAACATTTGTAAGTACTACAAGCATTATCAAAAGTATCAAACAACTCAAGCTTATTTTATAAATTTTCGCCATAAAATTCTTCCCTTATTATGTTTAGAGCATCAAAAAGCAGTTTTTCCTTATCTAAAATATCAGTAAGCCAATGGATTTTTTCGTTTCTTTTAAACCATGTAATCTGTCTTTTCGCATATCTTCTGCTTTCTTGCTGTATTTTTTCGATACAAACACCTAAAGTTTCCGTATCTTCGATATATCCTAAAAGTTCTTTATATCCAATAGCTTGGCTTGCAGTTTTTGTTAGATAATTATTAGAAATTAGCATTTTAAGTTCATCTATCAAGCCTAAATCCATCATTTCTAACACTCTTTTGTCAATTCTGTTGTATAAAACTTGCCTATCTACAGGATTTATTCCAATCATCAACGCATTATATTTTGGTGGAATTTTTTTCGTTTCTATATTATGCTCCGAAATAGTTTTTCCAGTAATTTTTTTCACTTCTATTGCACGAATAACACGTTTTAGGTCGTTTTTGTGCAAACGATTATAACTCTCTATGTCCTCGTTACGCAATATCTCAAAAACATAGTCTACTCCGTTTTTTTCTGCTAAATCGTATAATTCCTTGCGAATTTCCTCGTTTGAGTCATCATTTTTCGCAAAATCATTACCTTTAATTAAAGAATCTATATAAAGTCCTGTTCCACCTGCTATAATCGGCACTTTTCCTCTACTTTTTATATCAGAAATCGTTTCACCTGCAAGCTCTACATATCGAGCTACAGAAAAATCTTCTAAAGGCTCTACAAAGTCACATAAATGATGTTTTACCTCTAAACGCTCTTCTTTGGTTGGTTTTGCAGTGCCAATATCTAAATATTTATAAATTTGCATCGAATCTGCACAAATTATCTCGCCATTTATGTTTTTTGCAATATCTATAGCTAACGAAGTTTTTCCACTCGCCGTTGGACCTACCACGCAAATTATTTTATTGTCCATTAATTTTCACCTAAACTATTCTTTTAAACATCTTCTCAAATTCTTTTTTGCTCAGTGCAACCTTAACAGGTCTACCATGTGGACAATAATTAGCATCAGAATTTAACAAAACGTCGCTTGCTAAGTTTTCAAGTTCTTTCATATTTGTATATAAATTGCCTTTTATAGCACTTTTACATGCTACAGTGTGCAAAATATCGTCAATTTTATCAAGTTTTACATTTTTGTTATATCGAAGTTTACTTGCAATTTCTTCTAAAACATCATTAATATCATCTTTTTCTAAAATAGCTGGTATCGCACGAACTACAACGCTATTTTCCGAAAATTCTTCTATTTCAAACCCTAAATTATTAATTTCTTGTAGATTTTCAATAAAAACACCGTAATTTTCAGGTGCTATTTGCACATTTTTAGGTAATAACAGCATTTGCGATTGAATTTTTCCAACATTTTGCATAAGTTTATTAAAATTTAGACGTTCGTGTGCTGCATGCTTATCTATTATAACCATTTCACCGTCATACTCACACAAAATATATGTATTAAAGCATTCGCCAATAATTTTTATAGGTTTTGCAATAGATTTTTCTACAGCAATTTGCACTTTAGGTACTTGAACTTCTTGCTCGATTTTTGGAGCAATTTTTGTTATTTCTTGCACCACTTCCTGCGATAGTTCTTCTTTTTGCTCATAGTTTTCTAAAAAATCGTCTTCAGAAAACTCAATATCAATACTTTTTGCACCTAAATACGTATTTGTGCGTGTCATATATCCCGTAGTACTCGACGACAATGTACTTTCATCAAATTTAGTAGATTTATAATTTATCGGTGTTTTTTCTTCTTTCACAGGCTCTTTATACATAATTTCTTCTTGTATAAATACTGGCTCTATAGGCTTTATCACAGGTTTAATATTTGTAGGAGTTGCTATTATATTTTGGTTTTCAAGAGCATTTTTGCACGCAACATATACAGCATTAAAAATGTCTTTTTCTCGCTCAAATTTAATTTCCATCTTCGTTGGGTGAACATTTACGTCTATTTTTCGCTCGTCTATCTCGATATTTAATATACAATACGGAAATTTTCCGTGCATTATAGAGTTTTTGTAGCTTTCTTCTAAAGCCGACATAATAAGCCTTGATTTTATGTATCTTTTATTTACATAAAAATGTTGCATAGCACGAGATTTTTTCGATGTGTGTGGCTTTGAGATAAACCCAAAAACTTTTGCTCCCTCAATTTCTAAAGGCTCAACTTCTATTAAATCTGTTGTAATTTCTTTCCCCAAAATAGAATATATCGTGGATTTCAAATCACCTTTTCCTGTAGTTTGAAACATTTTTTTGCCATCTTTTATAAATTTAAACGCAATTTTAGGGTTAGCTAACGCCAAATTCTGCACTACATTTAATACATAAGACGCCTCGGTATAGTCCTTTTTCAAAAATTTCATGCGAGCTGGCGTGTTAAAAAATAAATCACGAATTATAATCGTCGTACCATCATTCGAGCCAACTTCTTTTATAGACTGCACTTCTCCAGCATGAATATTCACAAAAGTTGCTGTGCTATCTTCTCTGCGTTTCGTAAATAAATCAATTTTTGCAACAGCCGAAATTGCAGCGAGTGCCTCTCCACGAAATCCAAGCGTTTTTATAGATAATAAATCATCTTCTTCGTAAATTTTACTAGTTGCATGTCTTAAAAAAATAATCGGAGCATCATTTTTTGAGATACCGATACCGTTGTCCGTAATTCTCATATACGTAATGCCACCGTTTTCGATTTCTACAGTAATATCTGTAGCTTGTGCGTCGATAGAATTTTCTAAAATCTCTTTTATAACAGACATGGGACGTTCAACAACTTCGCCAGCTGCTATTAAATCTGCAATATGTGGTGGTAAAACTCGAATTTGTCGCATATTCGTCCCTTTCTTTTATATCTTCTCTTTTAGTTTTAAGATAAATTCTTTAAGTTCTTGCTCTGACATTTTTTCAACATCAATTTCTTGTATTTCTTTTAAAATTTTACTATTTTCTGTATTTTCAAAAGAAATTTGTGGATTTTCTTTAACATAAACCGTATTTGGATTCATATTTTCTAAATTTTTAAGTATTTCTTTCGCTCTTTTGATAACCAAATCTGGCAATCCTGCAAGTTTTGCAACCTCGATACCATAGCTGTCGTCCGTTCCACCTTGCACAATTTTTCGCAAGAACACAATTTCATCGCCGTTTTTCTTAACTTCGATATTGTAGTTTTTAACACCATCAAGCTCAAATTCCATTTCCGTAAGTTCGTGATAATGTGTAGAAAAAAGCATTTTACAACCAATTTTTCGCTTATTTGCTATGTATTCTGTAACAGATTTCGCAATACTCATTCCATCAAAAGTTGAAGTACCTCTGCCAATTTCATCTAAAATTACAAGACTTTTATTTGTAGCATTAGACAAAATTTCCGACACTTCGTTCATCTCGACCATAAAAGTAGACTGTCCAGTTGATAAATCATCTGATGCACCAATTCTTGTAAAAATCTTGTCAATTATGCCAATTTCTGCTGATTTTGCAGGTACAAACGAGCCAATTTGTGCCATTATCGCAATTAAAGCAACTTGACGCATATACGTAGATTTACCTGCCATATTCGGTCCTGTAATAACAGCAACTCTGTTATCTTTTGTGTTTAAAAACGTATTATTTGGTATAAATTCGCCATTTTTAAGTATTAAATCGACAACTGGGTGTCTACCGTCTTTAATGTCTATTCGGTCCGTTAAATTCACTTGTGGTTTTGTGTAGTTATTAGTAATTGCAACATTTGCAAAAGACGTAATTACATCAAGTAAAGCAACTGTAGACGCTGTATTTTGCACTCTTTTAACATCTTTTGCAATTTTTTCTAAAAGTTCAATAAAAATCGCTTGTTCAAGTCTTAAAAGTTTATCTTTTGCCGAAATTACAGTGTCTTCGTGTGTTTTTAGTTCTTCTATAATATATCGCTCTTGATTTGCAAGCGTTTGTTTTCTAATATAATGTGCAGGAACTTTGTCCATAAAAGACTTTGTAACTTCTAAATAGTACCCAAAAACCTTGTTATATCCAACTTTTAGGGTTTTAATTCCAGTAAGTTCACGCTCACGAGCCTCTATTTCAAAAAGTTTTTCCATTCCACCTTCTGAAAGTTTGCGTAGCTCGTCTACCTCGTCATTATATCCATTTTTAATAAAATCTCCATCACGAGCTAAAAGTGGTGGATTTATGCCAATAGCTTCAGAAATCAGCTCTTTTATATCATCTAAAGTATCAAGTTTTGTATAAATCTGTTTTCCTAAATCGCATTTTAAGCCCATACAAAGCGACTTTAGCGTAGGTAATTTATCAATAGAATTTTCGATACTTAGCAAGTCACGAGGCCCTGCATTTTGATAAACTACTTTACCTATTAAACGTTCGATATCCGAAATTTGTTTTAAAATATCGCAAATTTCATCTAAAATCATAGGATTTTCTATAAATTCCTCGGTTAAATTCAGTCTTTTGTTAATATTTATAGGATTTACTAAAGGTTTTTCTAAAATTCTGCGTAAATTCCTTGCTCCCATAGACGTTTTAGTTTTATCTAATACCCATAAAAGCGAACCTTTTTTACTTTTATCTCGCATAGTTTCACAAATTTCTAAATTTCTACGAACATTTATGTCAAGTTCCATAGATTGAGATTTTGCATAAACCTGCAAATTTGTCATATTGGATAAATTTTGAATTTTCGTATCTTTTAAGTAGTTTAAAAGCCCACCTATAGCTAAAATTTGATGTATTTCTAACTTTTCTAGGTCATAATTAAATACTTCTTGCACAAGCTCCGTTGCATTTTCAATGTCAAACCTAAAATCTTGATTACTTTCGATACACGCATTTAAGCGTTCTCGCAAAAACCACGTAATTTTCACATCTTCCGATGATAAATCGTTTAAAATAACCTCTGAAGGCGAATATTTACCCACTTCACTTATAGCTTTTTGAGATAAATCGCCGTCTATAATCTGCGTTACATACATAACGCCTATAGTTATGTCGCAAAAAGCCAAACCTACAGCGTCTTTATCCATATAAATGCTTGAAATAAAGTTGTTTTTCGTGTCATCTAGCATGCTACTTTCAACTACAGTACCAGCCGTTACGATTTTTACAACTTCACGTTTTACAATACCTTTTGACTCCGAAGGACTAGAAGTTTGCTCACAAATCGCAACTTTATGACCTTTTTCGATAAGTTTGCCGATATAACTTTCCGAGCTGTGAAACGGCACACCACACATAGGTGCTTTTTCGTCTAAACCACAGTCACGACCCGTTAGAGCTATGTCAAGCTCGCTCGATGCTAAAATCGCATCATCAAAAAACATTTCGTAAAAATCGCCTAGTCTAAAAAAAAGTATAAAATCCTTATAATTTTCTTTAATTTCTAAGTATTGTGTTATCATCGGTGAAAATTTCGCCATAATTCCTCCTAATTTATAACTTTCGCACTCATAGAACGCATATTTGCATCTAAAATTTCAATATTCATATATTTTCCTATATCAGAATCATCACACCCAGAAACATTCACTAAACGTCCCCCCTCGGTTCTTCCTGCATACGGAAAATCACTATTTCTGCTAGTATCTTCAATCAAAACACGCATTTTTTGCCCAATCGTGTCTAAATTATGCTGTAAAGCTATATTATTTTGCAAATTTAGTAATTTATCAAAACGTACTTGTTTTTCTTTTTTTGTTGCAACATCTTCCATTAATGCAGCTGGCGTACCACTTCTTTTCGAATAAATAAACGTAAACAGTGCATTAAAATTAATTTTTTCCACTAAATCTAGTGTATTTTCAAATTCTTCATCAGTTTCCCCAGGAAAACCTACTATAACGTCAGATGTTATAACTAAATTCGGAATTTCTTTTTTTGCATAATTTATAAGTTCAAGGTATTTTTCACGTGTATATCCACGATTCATCTCTTTTAACACCTTGTTATCTCCAGATTGGAATGGTAAATGCAGTTGTTTTGCAATATTATCGTATTTTTTCATAACATCTATCATTTTAAATGTTGCATCTTTTGGGTGACTTGTCATAAAACGAATTTTAAATTCCCCATCGACTTTAGCCAACATTTCTAATAAATCCGAAAAATCGACATTATTTTCTAAATCTTTACCGTAAGAGTTAACATTTTGCCCTAAAAGCGTAATATCTTTGTATCCTTCTTTAATTAATTCTGCAAATTCTTTCAAAACATCTTCAGGAACACGAGAACGCTCTCGACCACGCACATACGGAACAATACAATATGTGCAAAAATTGTTACAACCATACATTATCGATACAAAAGCCTTAACTTTGCCCTCACGATAAATCGTAATCCCCTCTGCTACAGAATCTTCTCCACCTATATCGAAAATTCTATTTTTTTCTGTCAAAGTTTTAAGCAAAAGCTCTGGAAAACGCCAAGTTGCGTTTGTTCCAAGTAGCAAATCTATATGTTTATAGCTTTTTTTAATTCGCTCTACCATATGTTCTTGTTGAACCATGCAACCACAAATTACTATAGTTAAATTAGGATTTTCAGTCTTTAAACGTTTATATTCGCCAATTATTCCTAAGATTTTTTCTTCTGCATGCTCACGAACAGCACAAGTATTTACAATTATTATATCAGCAATCTTTATATCTTCGGTGATTGTATACCCCATTTCGACCATAGTTCCCATGAGTTTTTGCGTATCTGCAACATTTTGCTGGCAACCATAAGTGTCTGCATATGCATACATCGGTCTACCAAATTCTATATATTTATCTAAATTAATTTTTTTTATAATTTCGCTAAAATCACGTTGTCTGTCTATATCAGATGGGGAAACAACCGTTTTTTCTTTATCTTTCATTAAATTTCTCCTTTTGTGTCACCTTGTATTATAACATAAAACCACATTTTTGTAAAGAAAGCTTTAAATATTCCTTAAAAAATGTCTTTTTACTATCGCAAAGTTTAAAATTTTACCAAAATTAACTTTTAAATCAAATCTACATTTATGTAAAGGCAATCCACTTTACTTATGTTTATTTTTCGGTTATTTCACAAATAATTGTCTTGTATTCGTCATAATTCATCGTTGCATTGATATATTCAAGCAAAGCCTTAACCGTTATGTGTTTTGGCACACCAAGTTTTGCTATAAGTTTTTCACGTTTTTTTGAGCTTCCATCGCCAGTTAAACCATCTTGAAAAAAGTCAGATTTCAGTACTTTTCGTATATTTTCCTGCATTTTATCGGTATTATTAAGCGAATTTAGTATATTTTCTAAAATTTTCACTTCCATACCTTCAACACCTAATAAATTTTCTTTAGATGGCAAATTTTTTCGCTTTTCTTTTCCTAGAATTTCAGGAATATATACATTTTTTATTTTTTCCTTAGGCAAAATAGACTGCAAAAAATTTCTTATAACAAAACCTGCCGAATCGCTGTCAGTTAAGATAATTACACCATTTTTCATGCCTAAATCACGAATCATTTTCTGCTTTTGCTTGTCACGAAAAATTCTAAATCCGTTAGTTTCAATTATCACTCCATCTATGAATTGTTTTAGCTTATTTTTATCATATTTACCCTCTACAATTATAATTTCATTAATTTTTAACATTAATCGTCCCCAATTTCAGCATTAAAAGTTCTAAAATCTCAATTTTATCAATATTTACGCTTACCATATCAATAGAAGCTTTTACGCACAAATTACAAGCCTCTCTCAAAAATTTAATATTATATTTTTTCGCTTGTGTCAAACTCATTTTAACAGCATAACTTGAGCGTGTTCCCCATAAATCCATGTAAAATTTATCATTTTTTCCTTGTTCCAATCCCAATTTAGCCGAATATAAGCGTTGAAACTGCGAATTTATAACAGCTAAAATAGAAAATTCGCTAGTTTTTAATAAAATTAAGTCATTTATCAAGTTTTGTGCTGTAAGTATGTCATTTTCTAAAATTCTATCGGTTATTTCGAAAATTTTCGCCTCTAAAACTTTAGAGCAAACGCTATCTATATCATTTTTTGTAACTTTTTCTTCGCAGTGAACTATTAATTTGTCACATTCGTTTGTAAGGTTTGCAAGACTAACAGAGGCTATAAATGATAAATATTCGCATACTTCATCGGTAATTTCAATATTTTCAGCTGAAAATTTCTTTTTTATCCATAAATTAACATCTCTTTGCGATAAATATTCAAATTTCACTAATTTTCCGTGTTCGTGTAGAACTTTGCTAATTTTTTGTCGCTTATCTTCTTTAAATTCTATAGTAGCATAGTCGAAAATTATGCACACATAGTCAGGCAAATCACACAAAATATCTATCATTTGGTCTTTTATATCAGCTTTCATGCTAAATAAATCAAAATCACGCACTAAAATCAGCTTTTTTTCTGCCATAGCAGGCAAACTCTCTATCGCATTGCTAAAATATTCTAAATTAAAATTCATTTCATCAAATTTTTCTAGATTAAAATCAGCAAAGCCACCACCAATAATCATTTCTTCAATTTTTTTCATATAAGTATTTTTAATAAAGCTTTCTTCGCCGTAAAATACATAGAAATTGTGCAGATTATTGTTCTTTATATCATTTTTTAGTGTTTGAAATTCATTATTCTCCATAATTTTCTCCATAATTTATTAAAATATCACTGTATTCGACTGTAGTTCTTGCAGGAAATCCTGAAACTCGTGATAACATATCGTAGTCATTTGACAAAATCACCTCACTCACCGATAATTTCATCAAAGATGCCTCAAGTCGTCTGTATTCGCCTATCGTTTTGTCTGCTAAAACCACAGTTTCAGCTGTAATCATATTCGTTTCTAAAAATTGCTCAAGCATTAAATTTGTAAAAGCGTGTAAAATCAGCGTGTCATAAACTTTTACTGCAAGTTTTTTATCTACATCATCAAAAATTTCGATATAATCTGGTAATTTCCCATTAATTTCTATGTTTTCGCCGTCTAAAAACTCCAAAAGTATCTCATTTGCATCTGCTCGCACCATTTGATCTGGATATACAATATTTAAAACATCATAATCAAGCGTCAAAACATCTCTCAAATGCGTGCTATCTATCGACGTAATTATTAAATTATCAATTTTTTCATACGAATATTTGTATAAAAACTCATTTACAACCTTTGACGCAGAATAATATTCGGTAGAAGCACAATCTATCAGCGTAACTTCGTTTTTATACGTCACAACAATGCACTGCCCATCTCCAACTGCCAAAACATTGATTTTAAGCGAATTTATGTCCTTATTTATAGCGTAAATGCCAGCCAAAGTAAATATTATTACAGATAAAAATATTGTAGTTTTTTGAAACTTTTTAAAAAACACACTAATAGTACAAACAGTTATTAAAATAAGTAATACAACAATTTGTATATTATTACTGCTTGATAATGCATATTTAAAAGTAGCTAAAAATGTTATAATTTTCGTTGTAATTAACACTAAAAACTCTATTATTACAGCAAGTGGCAACAAAATCTGCGTATTTATCAAAGAAATAAGTATGTAGATGATACAAAGTGGAAAAAGCACTGCAATTATTGGTAGAATTATTAAATTCGACAGCACTGTTAAAGTTGAAATATACCCAAAATAATAGAAACATGCAAATGTTGTCATAATTGTTACACAAATGCTCACAGTTACTGATGATAATATGAATTTATTTATATATTTGGTTTTTATTGCACTAAAAATCGGTTCATAGAGATAAATTATGCCAATACTTGACAAAAACGAAAGCACAAAGCCTATATCATAAATCATGTATGGTTCGTATGCTAAAAGTATCACAAAAGCTACCCATACGGATATTTTACTCGAATTTTCTCTGCCTATAAACCACGCAATAATTATCATATATTGCATAATTACAGCACGTAAAATTGATGCTTTAAAACCAACAACAAACAAAAACATCGTTACTAAAATTCCTGCAAAAGCAAAACCATAGCGTTTGCCAAAAATCAGCATGCAAAGGCTAGCTAAAAAACCTACATGCATTCCAGAAACTGCTAAAATATGCGAAATTCCTATTTTTGTTATATCTATCGAAAAATACTCATCAAAATCACTTTTATCGCCTAAAACTAAACCTTTTACAAATGCACTTGTTTCAAAATTTAAAGTTTTTTCTAAGTTTCCCTTTATTTTCAACTGTAAATCGCTAAAAAATCGTAAAAATGTAAAATTTTCCACATAATTTATTTCTATGTAATTTGCACTCATTAAAACATTTATATTGTCTGATTTATAATAATTTTCCCTATCAAACCCAGTTTTATAAGTTGGAATATATACATATGCATTACCTGAAATTTCATCAGATGGACGTATTAACTCCCCTTCATTTTGAAAATATATTTTACTTTTAAAATTAATATCATCTATCGTTACATCTGCGATTACAGACGAAAAAGTGTCGTATTTTTCTTCAATTTCTATAGCTACGGCATAAAAATCGTGTGTTTCCTTAGCCAAAGTATGCTCAATCTCGCTATTTTCATAAAAATTGAAGATGATAGTACTTAAAGTAATACCTACAAATATTGCTTTAAAAACTATCTTCTCACTGCACACAAGGATAGCCACAAATAAAATGGCTACCCCTACATACAATATATTATTTAAGTTATTTACCTTTAAAACTATCGCTAGAAAATATGCGACAGCAAATGCACAAACTTCCATAGCTTAACCTGGAGGCCAAGAAAGATTTCTGCCAGCTAAAACATGAAAATGCATATGCGAAACTGTTTGACCACCGTCTGCCCCACAATTATTTACTATGCGATAACCATTTTCAACACCTAAATCCTTACAAATTTTAGGTATTTTTGCAAAAATATGTGCAATAACCTTAGAATTTTCGTCATTAACATCATCAGCACTTGCAATATGCTCTTTAGGTATTACTAAAAAATGCGTTGGAGCTTCAGGAGCAATATCTAAAAAAGCATAGATTTTTTCGTCTTCATAAACTTTTTTAGACGGAATACTTCCATCTATAATTTTACAAAATAAGCAATCCATAAAATCCTCCTAGCTCAACATTTTTTCTACAATATTATTAACGCTTTCTAGTGCAAGTTCTAATTTTGATGGGTCTTTACCACCAGCAGAGGCTAAATCTGGTTTGCCACCACCTCCACCACCAGTGATTGTGGCTACTTCTTTTATAACTTTGCCTGCATTTGCACCTTTTTGCATTGCATCTTTACCACAAACAGCAACAAAATTAATTTTTCCATCTACAACAGATGCCAAAACAGCTACCATATTTGGTGCTTGTTCTTTAATTGTGTCTGCCATTGATTTTAGCGTGTCCATATTTGCATCGTCAACTTTTACAGCTAGAACATTTACTCCACAAACATCTTTTGAAAGATTTATCATAGATGCAAGTTGAATATTACCCATTTTTGATGTAACGCTTTGAAGTTGGCGTTGCAATTCCTTGATATTATCCATCGCAGAATGTGCTTTTTGTGCAACATCTTTCGGTGTTGCTTTCAAAGCTTCAGCAGTTTTTATGATTATTTCTTCTTTTTCATCAATTAAATTTAGAACAGCCATAGCAACAACTGCTTCTATTCTACGAACACCAGAAGCTACCGAACTTTCAGATTTAATTTTAAATGCACCAATTTTTGCAGTGGTATCTATATGTGTACCACCACAAAGCTCTATTGAGAAATCACCCATAGACACAACACGAACTACATCGCCATATTTTTCTCCAAATAAAGCTGTCGCTCCTGCCTCTCTCGCATTATCAATAGCCATTTCTTCCATTTTTATAGCTAAACCAGCTAAAATTTGCTCGTTTACAAGTAGTTCTACTTTACGAATTTCTTCATCAGTTAGACGCTCAAAATGTGTAAAGTCGAAACGGAAACCATCGTCAAATACATACGAACCAGCTTGATTTACATGCTCGCCTACAACTTCTTTTAGTGCTTTATGAAGTAAATGCACGCTTGAATGCGATCTTGAAACTTTTGCACGGAAATTTTCATCAATTTCTGTACTTACAGTGTCTTTTTTGTCTAAAACACCTTTTAAAACTTCTCCAACATGCAAAACTTTTCCATCTGGCATTTTTATAACAGATGATACATTAAACTCAAAATCTTTCGCTAAAATTTTACCTTTGTCCGAAATTTGCCCACCACTTTCTGCATAAAAAGTAGTTTTATCTGTAATAATAGTAGCTTTTTGTCCTGCAAATATGCTATCTTCTAATTTTCCATCAACAGCAATTGCAATAATTTTCGCATCGGTTTTTTCGTTAGTATATCCAACAAACTCTGTTGTTAAAGATTTATCTAGTCCTAAATCTTCTTGTTCCCAGCCTAAATCACCCATTTCTGCACGAGCTTTTCTCGCTCTTTCTCTTTGAGCTTTCATTTCTTCGTCAAATTCTGTAGTATCTGTTGTAAAACCGTTATCCTCAAGAATTTCTAGTGTTAAATCTATAGGGAAACCATAAGTATCATATAATTTAAAGCAATCTGCACCTGAAACTTTTTTATCGCTCGAATTTGCCATCAAGTCCTCTAAAATTTTAAGACCTGCGTCAATCGTTTGTTCGAATTTTTGTTCTTCTACAGAAATAATTTTTTTAATGTAGCTTTCTTTTTCTAAAAGTTCTGGATATGCTCCTGCACTTTCTTTTATAACCGTATCGCAAACGTCATATAAAAACGGTTTTTTTATACCTAAAAGTTTACCATGTCGAGAAGCACGACGTAAAAGTCTACGTAAAACATATCCACGGCCTTCGTTTGACGGAATAACTCCGTCGCAAACCATCATAGTTGTGCTACGAATATGGTCTGTAATTACACGAAGCGAAACGTCTGTTTTGTAGTTTTCGCCATAAGTTTTACCTGCAACTTTTGAAATATGTTGAGTTATATTCATAACCGTATCTACATCAAAAAGCGAATCAACGCCTTGCATAATACAAGCTAGTCTTTCAAGTCCCATACCTGTATCTATGTTTTTTTGCTCAAGTTCTGTATAGTTATTTTCGCCATCGTTACTATATTGCGTGAAAACTAAATTCCAAAATTCAACATATCTGTCGCAGTCGCAACCTACAGCACAATCTGGGTTATCACATTTTGGGTCTATGCCTCTATCGAAATAAATTTCCGAACATGGTCCACAAGGTCCTGCTCCAATTTCCCAAAAGTTATCTGCTTTGCCTAAACGCACGATACGGTCAGGGTCAACGCCAACTTCGTTTATCCAAATATCACGAGCCTCATCATCATCTAAATAAATAGACACCCAAATTTTATCAGTTGGAATTTCCATAACTTTCGTTATAAATTCCCACGCATATTTTGTAGCATCTATTTTAAAATAATCTCCGAAAGAGAAATTACCTAGCATTTCAAAATAAGTACCATGACGTGAAGTTTTCCCAACTCTTTCTATATCTGGTGTACGAATACATTTTTGGCAAGTTGTCATTCTTGTTTTCGGAGGTACAACTTCGCCTGTAAAATATGGCTTTAAAGGTGCCATACCAGAGTTTATAAGCAGTAACGAATTATCGCCAATAGGCACAAGTGGTGCTGATGATGCTCTTAAATGTTCTTTTTCTTCAAAGAAACTCAAGAATTTTTCTCGAATTTCGTTAAGTCCCATGTATTTCATAAAAATTCCCCTTATATTGTAATACTTCTTTTAAAAATAAATCTAATTGTTTTTTTATATGCCTTTTAGGTTTAATCCTCTTGTTTACGTGGTCTGCGTAAAATTGCAAATTCATGTGCTTTAAACGGAAGTTTAAGTTTAAATATCATTGTAGCGTGTTGTGCTACGTCAATAATCTCATCTTTTTCGTTTTTCATTTCATCAATTTCAAAAGCATATGGCTCCTGATTTGGTTGCACAAGTTCTACCATATCGCCTTTATAAAAGCGATTTTTTTGCGAAAATACAGCATTTCCTTCATCATCGCAAGATACTAAAAGTCCTATAATATCCCATTCACGAATGTAGTGAGCACCCTCGTAAAACTCGCTTGTGTCTTGTCTTCCATGATAAAAACCTGTGAAATAATTTCTGTGCGAAACTTTCATAATTTCATCTTTGCAAGACTGAGGTAATACGTAGTTTTCTGGGTCTTTTAAATATGCTGTTAATGCTTTTTTATAAGCAGATGTAATTCCCGCTGCGTAGTATGCTGTTTTCGCTCGACCTTCTATTTTAAAAGAATCTATACCTGATTTTACTAGCTCTGGAATATAGTCTATAGTACATAAATCTTTCGAGTTAAACAAATATGTTCCATGCTCGTCTTGTTCTATCGGCATATATTCATTAGGTCTAGTTTCTTCTACAACGCTATATTTCCATCTGCAAGGTTG
This sequence comes from Clostridia bacterium, assembly GCA_044426355.1. Taxonomy (GTDB): domain Bacteria; phylum Bacillota; class Clostridia; order Oscillospirales; family Butyricicoccaceae; genus CAYJLC01. The sequence goes on from JAWXUO010000009.1 coordinate 23,248, forward strand.
AGCACATTCGCCTTGGTTTGCATCACGACCTGTTAGGTAGTTTGAAATTAAGCAACGTCCTGAATAAGACATACACATCGCACCATGAACAAAAGCTTCTAGTTCTAAATCTTTGTCAGTTTTTGCACGTATTTCTGCAATTTCTTCGAAAGAAAGTTCTCGTGCAAGCACAACTCGTTTTGCTCCAAGTTCATGCCACATTTTTGCCGATTCATAGTTTACAATACTTGTTTGTGTGCTTATGTGAATATCTGTTTTTGGTGCATATTTTTTAGCAAATGGTAAAAGTCCTATATCTCCAATTATTATGCTGTCAACTTTTATATCACTTAAAAATTCAAAGTACTCAGGCACTTTAGCCATCATTTCATTGTGTGCTAAAATATTCGCTGTAATATAAACTTTTGCGTTTCTATCATGTGCATATTTTACAGCTTTTATAAATTCCTCTTGAGAAAAATTGCTAGACGCTTTTCTCATTCCAAATTCTTTTCCTGCCATATAAACAGCGTCAGCACCATATTCTATAGCATATTTTAATTTTTCAAAATCTCCTGCTGGAGCTAAAATTTCTTGTTTCATATATTTACTTCCTAGTTTCTAACACTTGCAACTGCTGCATTATGTTCTGCTAAAGTTTTTGTGAAAATATGGTATCCATCATCTTTTGCAACATAGAAGTAATATCCATGACTTTCAGGTTCAAAAGCTGATAAAATAGCGTCTATACCTGCGTTTGCAATAGGTCCTGCTGGTAGTCCAGTTCTTGTGTAGGTATTATATGGACCATCTTTATCAAGGTCTGATTGTAAAATTTCTTCACGGTGTCCTGATGCATATTGGATAGATGCGTCTATATTTAAAAACGGATATGCAGAGCTTTCTAAACGATTGTGTATAACACCTGATATTGTTGCTTGTTCATCTACCTTTGCAGCTTCACGTTCAATAAGTGATGCTATTGTTATAAGTTCATGCAAAGTATAATCAAATTCGCCATTTTCTATAGCAAGGCTTAATTCCCAAGTTTTATCATCAAAGTTATTTAGCATTTTGTTTATTACAGAAACAGGATTATCGCCTACATAAAACTCATATGTGTCTGGGAATAGATACCCCTCTAGTTGGTAGATTACATCGTCTTGTTCTTGTAAAAAAGTATGACTAAAAGGATAATTTATTGCAGTATCTATAAATTCATCATATGTTACAACATCTTTTTCTTCCATCAATGTTGCTATTTGCTCTAAAGTATACCCCTCTGGAACTGTAACATTTACAGTTTCTACCGTTAGTGACTCTGTAGTATTTTTTGCAAGTTCATTTAAAAGACCTCGGTAGTCTAAATTTGTGTTTAGCTCGTGAGTTCCCTCTGTAAAAGAGCTACCACTAGCCGAAATTTGTACAAAAAGATTAAAAAGTGGTCCATATTCTACAATACCAGCTTTTGTTACGATACTTGTAACTTGGCTTATTGTCGCATTATCTGGTATAGTTACTATAACTTCTTTATCATCTTTTACAAAAGCGAACATATCATTCGCTACTTTTATAGCTATGAAAGACAGCAGAGAAGACACTGCTAAAACAAACATTATATATAAAACTGTTGCTCTAATTACTTCTAGTCCACTACGAACATGCTTTTTCTTACGAACTATATTGTTTCCCTTTGGTGCAGGCTTTTTAGCACTAGTTCTTTTGCTTGCAGTAGCTTTACTAGTTGTACTTGCAGTCTTCGGTGTCGTCTTGCTTGTCGAAGTTGTTTTTTTATCGCTCGCCGTTTTATTTGTACTACTCGTAGTAGTTTTCTGTGGTATTTTTTTGTCGTCCATTAAAACCTCCCGTTATATGTAGCTATGAAAATCCCCAGTAGTAAAACCGAAAACCATATAATTTCTAGCTCTTTTGATGTAATTCTTTTAATTTTCTTTTGATTAAATCTATAATAAAGCACTACAGTTTCCATTATCTTAATAGCTTTTATTAAAAATATAAAACCTATAACAACATATATAAAAACAAAATAATGCATTATTCCAAAATTTGCGTAGCTTCGATACAAACTTTCTAATACAAACCCTGCTAAAGTGCTTGCTGATAATAATGCGATTGCCATTTTAATTTGCGAAAATGAGCTTAAAAAATAAAATATTGCTACCCCCAAAAAAACATTCTTTAAAGTGTTGTTGTCATATGTTATAGCAAAAGCTAAAACGCAAGCTACAATACAGCTTGTTCCAGAATATTTTTGCTGTAGCACCTGTATTGCATTCATATAATATATGCACACAATTACTATAAAAACAAGCACTACAAATATATTTGTAATAATATTAAATTCTAAATTCAATATTAATGAATTTTCTACAATTTCTCTATATTTATTTTGGTATAAATAATATATAATTACTTCTAAAATTAGAGCATAACCTATAGAAAAATTGATAGTAAATGCACGTAAATTTTTGTCTATCTTGTTTTCGGTAGGTCTTAAATTTTTAAAATTAATGCAAGTAGGAATTATGAAACCTATTATAGCATAAAACGTTAAAAAAATATACCAATTATATTTAGAAAAGCTATAATTTTTACTTATAATAATAGTTAAATACATAATCATTATAGTATATATTATGCTAATAAATTGCTTAATTTCGCTTTTTATCGTTATGTTTTTTATCATAATACCTCAATTATACATTAAATTCAAATATCCGTTTGGCATCACATCTTCTTCTAAAGATTTTATAACCCCTAGTTTTTCCGATTTACCATAGGTTTTATAAATTGTTTTAGAAAAAGATTTTACGCATTTTAATATATCAACCGAAAATATCTCGTCTATAATATAAACATCTTCTTCAAAATATCCAAAAGAATAACCTATAATGCGTGAATTTTCTATATAAACTTTTGCACCCTCGCCGTATAAATCCATTTGTATTTCAAAAAAACGTTCATCACGATTTATATAAAAATCGCCTTTGTCTGCATTATTATATATCTGTATCACGTCGCAAATATCTTCTTTTTGCATAAATCTCGAAATATTTTCAACATTTTCGTTTTTGCAAGATACAACATCGCAAGAAAATGTCGCTTTATATCCATATTTTGCATAAAAATCATATAGCCAGTCTTTCGCAGGTATAAGCACGGAAAATTTATGTCCCAAACTTTTTGAAATATCAAAAGATTTTTGCATAAGTTTTTCTGCATAGCCTTTTTTTCTATGATTTTTTGATGTTGCAACACCAAAAATATACGTCACGTCGCCATAAGATGATTTATATTTCAACATTTGTAGCATAGACACAATTTTTTCGTTGTCTTTTATTAGTATACAATTTTCTTTTTCATACAGTTTTTCAAAGAAATATTCGTTAAAGTCCGAATGTTCTGGAAAACATTCTATAAATAACTCTTTTATCTCATAAAAATCTTCACTCTTCGCATAAGAAATCATAATTTATACCTCATTTAATTTTAGCCATATATTTCATACGCAGTTCGTGTGGCTTATACGAAAGTTTAGCTGTTCGAAGTCCCTCGATACCTAAATCTTCTTCACGGTTTATATAAGTTACGTCTTCGCAATTTCTTATTGCAAATTGTTGATTTATCATAGGATAAACCCCCGAATATTCTACATTTCCTTTTTCTATTTGAATAACAAATAAGTCATCTGTGCTTTTTGTCGCAAGTGTAAAAGCTACAACTTCGTTATCAACACGCAAAAGTCCACCTTTTACATCTAGTTCTTTATAGTTGTTTAAAACTTTTTTTATAGCACAAGTTTCTGCTTCTAAAGATGCTTCTTCGCTTATATCAACAGCGTCTTTATGCCATTTTTTATGAAACTCCCACGCTTCTTGTCTATTGTCATCATTTAGACATTCATATGTCCATCTACCCTCATAATCAGCTTTAAATCTATTTATAAAATTTCTTTTCGAGTGTAATTTTTTTCCAGATAAAGTTATAAGTTTTTCTGAAAGATAAATGTAATCTGCCGAATCTCTATTTTCAAAGTATTCAAAACAGTCTGGCATAATCGACATTATTTCTTCTTTTTTCGGTTCTGTTAATGACACTAAATTAAAAATTTTACCATTTTCTTTTGCATAGTCCATTATTTTCAAGATAGCTTTTTTTAAATCTCCAGAACCAATCGGACACATATAATATTCATCTTCCGTTGTGTATGACGCAGTTTTTATGAATAAAAAATCACCTTCTATACAAAATTTCGTTTGATAATGAGATTGCCACATATAAATATCTGTAAAACAATGCTCGCAAATGCCTAGATTTTCCATTTTTAGATATTCACTAATTTTTGATTTGTCTTCAACATTAATACTACAAAATTCCAAAATATTCTCCTAACAATTTCTATATTTTTCACGAACTAAACTTGCTTTTCCACAAGTCATATTTCCTTCGCCACATGCTCCATAGACACACGATGGTCCTGCTTTTGAAAAAAGCGTTGGTGCAACTTCACGTACTAGCTTGTACATTTCAAACGCAAGCTCACGAATTTCCCACTGTGCTCTTTCGCAACAACGTAGCTCGAAAAAATTATAAAGCGACCTTGCATTAAAAGTTGCGACTAAATTCGTTTTGCAAGAATTTGGCAAAACATATCTTGCATCTTCTATCGCACGTTTTTTCGCAATGCCTTTTGCTTTTTTTTCATCTACACCTTGTTCTAAAAGTTCGTTATATGCATCTTCATATAATGCATCTGCAAGCTTATTATATGTATCAACATCATCTTGCATAGCTTTTAGATAAATTTCTTGTGCTTTTTCGTTTTTTAAAATAGCAGGAGGAACTACAAATTCAAACCCCTTTTCGCTTACATATCTTTGTGAACGAACACTAAAAGATGCTATTCTATGTCGTGTAAACTGTGCTAAAAGCGAACGTGAAACGCCTTCTATGCTAAATGTAAAACTTACATGCTCAATTGTGCTTGTATGTCCTAAATCCATTAGCATATCTATAAATTTGCTTGTTTTTTCATCGTCTAAATTATCTAAAATTTCACTTGGAGCTACAGAACTATAGCAAGTTTTTGCTGCTGCCGATACTATTTTTTCTGCATTATTTGTATGTGCAATTAATTCTACTATCATATTTTACGTCCTTTTTTATATTTAAATACCTCTATTATAAATAACGGAAGTCTAATCATTCTACCTATTCTTGATGGCTGTTTTAAAAGTCTATAAAACCACTCTAAACCAAGTTTTATAAAAATTTTTGGAGCTCTTTTTACCTCTCCTGCAAAAACATCTGCTGAGCCACCTATCGCACAAATAACTTTTGCGTTGATTTTTTCTAAATTATCATAAATGAACTTTTCTTGTTTTGGAACTCCAAGGCACACAAAAAGCACATCTACCTCTTGTTTATTTATTTCATCAAGAGCTTCTTCATCATTTTTAAAGTATCCGTCTTTGTATCCTGCTATACGTAGTTTTTTGTATTTGCTCGATAAATTTTCGCAAGCTTTTCTTGCAACATCAGGTTTCCCACCTAATATAAAAAGGGATTTATCTTCCATTTTTGCGACTAAAGTTTCCGAAAATTCTACGCCTGCTACTTTGCCTTTTAAAGGAGTTTTTAAAATTTTTCCAGCATAAATTATTCCTATACCATCTGGCAAAATAAGATTTGCTCGGTTTACAATATTTTTTAAAGCCTCATCTTCCATGCACATATGCACAATTTCAGAATTTGGCGTAACAACATAACCTTTTTCGTCATTTTCTATATATTCAAGTGCTGTTTTAACAGCTTGATTTAAAGTTATATTATCAAAATTTATACCTAGTATATCTATTCTTTCCATAATATCCCCATTCTAAATTAGTTATTATTCTATTTTAACTTATTTTTAACATTTTTTCAAGTACTTTGTTAAAACATTTTTTATTGATTTTCAAACCTTAGTGTTTATAATTCACAATTTTTTCATTGACAGAATTGTTACAAATATATTATAATATTATTATATATAATTAAATTTTATCGTGGAGGATTAATATGGATTTAATGTCGTACATCAAACTGTTTGGTGGGCTTGCAATGTTTATATATGGTATGACAATAATGGGCGAAGGTCTTGAGCGTGTCGCTGGTTCAAAGCTTGAAAAAACTTTAGAAACAGTTGCTGGAAACCTTTTCAAAGCTGTTTTTATGGGACTTTTAGTAACTTTAGTTATCCAAAGTTCTTCTGCAACTACAGTTATGGTAATAGGATTTGTAAATGCTGGAATCATGACTCTTTCGCAGTCTGTTGGTATAATTTTGGGTGCAAATATCGGTACTACCATTACAGCACAAATTTTACGACTAGACAACGGCTCTGACATTACTGGAAATATTGTAATGCAACTTATAAAACCTGCAAACTTTGCGTATATCGCAATTTTAATCGGTGTTTTACTCTTTGTTTTCGGAAAATCAAAAAAGAAAACCGATATTGGTTCAATTTTTATAGGCTTTGGTATACTTTTTATAGGTATGTCTACTATGGAAGCTTCTGTTTCGCCTTTAAAAGATATTCCTGAGTTTCAAGAACTTTTCATAAAATTTGAAAATCCTATTTTAGGTGTTTTAGTTGGTGCTTTTGTTACTGCAATTATTCAAAGTTCTTCTGCGTCAGTTGGTATTTTACAAGCTTTAGCTACGACTGGAATGATAACATATAGCTCGGCTATTCCTATCATTTTAGGTCAAAACATTGGTACTTGTATCACAGCCATCATATCTTCTTTAAACGCAAATAAAAACGCAAAACGTGCTGCTTGTATTCACTTTTATTTCAACTTTATAGGTACAGCTGTTTTCTTAATTGCTGTTTACTCAATAAATTCATTAATAGGATTCAGCTTTTGGGACGAAAATATAGACAAAGGTGGCATTGCAAACTTCCACTCTATTTTTAATATAGCTGTCGTTTTATTCTTTCTACCTTTAAACAAAGTTTTAGTTTCGTTTGCAGAAAAAACTATCCCTTACGAAGGCACAAGCGAAAATCCACTATCTAGACTTGATATTCGTTTTTACCAATCTCCAGAACTTGCTTTAGAACAATGTGGATATTGCATTACAGATATGGCTCAAAAAGCTTTTGAAAACTATACTCTTTCTACTCAATTTTTTACAGAAGGCACTTTACCAAATATAGAAGATTTCTCTGCAAATGAAAAATTTCTTGATACTGCCGAAGTTGAAATTTCAAAATATCTTCTAGGTATCAGTGGTCTTGGTATCGGTTCTAGCAAAATGCGTCATACAGAAATGCTAAGAACTCTTTCAGACTTTGAAAAAATCGGTGACTATGCAGATGATTTTTTAGAAAATATTCAGCAAATGCAAGATAATAATTTAACTTTAAACGACGTTGCTACAAATGAACTTAAAATCATGATTTCTGCTGTTTCCGAAGTTTTAATTTTAACTCAAGAAGTTTACAAAAACCGTGATATAGAGCTTGCTACAAGCGTTGAACCTTTAGAAGATGTTATTGATATGTTGCGTGAACAACTAAAAACAAATCACCTCGTACGTCTAAATTCAGATATTTGTTCTATAGATTCTAGTCATTATTTCCTAGATTTAATTCATATTTTAGAAAAAATATCAGACCACTGCTCGAATATCGCAATTTATGTTATTCAACAAGAAAGTGGTGCAGAAGGATTTAACACTCACTCATATTTAATTTCTCGTGATAAAACAAAAGAGCATTACCGTGCAAAACTAGCTTCTTTTGAAGAAAAATATTTTAAAACTTTTGCTTAATTTAATAAACTAAAAGCTTGACATCAAATTGACGTCAAGCTTTTTTATTTAATTAATATCTGCGTAAATTACACCTAATATACAGTCTAATTTATATATTATTTGCCTTTTATCTTCTCTACTGCAATAAGTATTCCAAGTTTTCCACTTTCATAAGTTAGCCCACCCTGAACAAAGCAAGTATATGGGTCACGCATAGGAGCATCTGCCGAAAGTTCTATCGAAGAACCTTGTATGAATGCACCTGCTGCCATTACTACAGCATCATCATATCCTGGCATATCCCACGGAACAGGCGTAACGTGTGAATCAATCGGCGAGCCTGCTTGTATTCCCTCGCAAAATTTAAGCAAAGGTTCTTTTGCACAAAAATCTATAGTTTGAATTATATCGTAGCGAGTTTCAGCTGGTTTTGGATTTACATTATAACCCAAATTTTCCATAGCTTCTGCAGTAAAAATTGCTGTTTTCAAAGCTTGTCCTACCGTGTGTGGTGCTAGAAACAAACCTTGATATAATGCACGATTATTCCCTAAAGTCGAGCCACATTCTCCACCTATTCCAGCAACAGTTAGCCTAAAAGATGCATTTTCTACCAAATCTGCTCTACCTGCGATATATCCACCAGTTGGAGCAATTCCACCACCGATATTTTTTATTAAAGACCCACAAACTACATCAGCACCTACATTTGTAGGTTCTAGTTTTTCTACAAACTCTCCGTAGCAATTATCCACTAAAATAATCATTTCGGGACGAATTTCTTTTACAAATTTGCATATTTCTTCAATTTTTTCGATAGAAAGTGTAATTCTTTGTGCATATCCTTTTGAACGCTGAATAAAAACTGTTTTTATGCTATCATCATTTAAGATAGCTTTTTTTATTTCTTCAAGGTTAAATTCATTTACAAAGTCGATTTGCTTGTATTTTATTCCATAATTTTTAAAAGAACCATAATAATCACCGTTTATAGTGCTTAAAAGTGTGTCATATGGTGCACCAGTGATAGACAGTAGCGTATCGCCCATTTTAAGGCAACCAAACATCGCCGACACTATAGAGTGTGTTCCATTTACAAATTGAATACGAACTAAAGCACTCTCTGTGCCAAATATATCTGCGTAAATTTTATCTAAAGTATCACGTCCAACGTCGTCGTAACCATATCCCGTAGTGCTTCCAAGCATTACTTCAGATACTTTGTACTTTTGATATGCTGATAATACTTTTTCTGTATTAAAATCTACTATTTCATCTATACTTTTAAGATAAGGCTGTATTTTTTCGTGAATTTTATTACCAAACTCACGAGTTTCATTTGAAATTATACTCATACTAAAACCTTATAGCATTTTTATTGTCATTGCAAGAAGTTTTGATGCATCTTCTACATCAGAAATACTTACCATCTCTTGTGGAGAGTGGATATATCTAGTTCCGATAGAAATTGCACCTGCTAAAACTCCAGCACGAGAACGCTGAATTGCACCTGTATCTGTTCCACCAAATCTTAAAACTTCGTCTTGTGTGTTAATTTTCAGTTTTTTTCCAGCTTCAATCATAACATCACGAACTGCAGGGCTACAAATTACAGATGAGTCCATAATTTTAACGCAAGCACCCTCACCTAGCTTAACAGCCATTTTATTCACTTTTTCAGGAGTATCTCCAGTGCCTGTAATGTCTATTGCGATACCAAAATCAGGAGCAATATCATAGCTCGCCGTTGTAGCCCCACGAAGTCCTACTTCTTCTTGAGCCGAAAATACATAATATATGTCTTTATCTGACTTTTCAGGATTTAATATTGCTAAAATTTGTGCAACACACGAAATTCTATTATCCATATAAGGTCCGATTATTACATTACCTTGTTTTACATGGTCTGTAGCATAAACAGCAAAATCTCCAACTTTTACGCTTTTTAGTGCTTCATCTTTGTCTTTCGCACCAATATCAATATAAAAATCTGTTATTGTAAGTTCTGCAAATTTCTTGCCTTCGTCATGAGATACAACTCCACGAGTACCGTTTTTAAAACGCACGGGAATATTTATCAAATCTTCTTTTGATAGTCCACCAACTGAACCAAAGCGAATAAAACCTTCGTCTTCGATATACGTTACAGCCATACCAATGCTATCCATATGAGCTGATACCATAACTTTTGCACCAGTTCCTTTTTTGTGTGCAATTAAATTTCCTAAAGTATCTGTATATACTTCGTCTACATTTTTTTCAATTTTACTTTTTATTAAATTTGCAACTTCTGTTTCACGTCCAGATGGTCCAAAAGCACCACAAATTTCTTTTGCAAGTTCATATATCATTAATTTATACCTTCTTTCATAAATATTTCAAGCATTTTATAAGTTTCTTCCATATCGGAAATTTTTGCAACACACGCTGGCGAGTGTAAATATCTCGTAGGAACTGACAGAGCTAAAGTTCTAACTCCTGAGCGACTTTTATGCACAGCCCCACTGTCGTTTCCACCTGCTATAAGCGTTTTTGTTTGCCATTTTATATTATGTTTGTCTGCAAGTGCAGTTGCTTTGTTGAATAATTCTTCATCATAAATTGTAGACCTATCCATAAACGAAATAACAACTCCATCGCCTACAACACATACTTTTTTCTGCCCTTTTACATCGCAAATATCTGCAGCTGTTGTTGTTTCTAAAATAATAGCAATATCAGGATTTATATCATAAGCCGATACCATCGCCCCACGAAGTCCTACTTCTTCTTGCACATTAAACGAGAAATATGTGTCAAATTCTAAGTCTGTTTTTATTAGATTTATCATAAAAGCACACCCAACTCTATCATCAAGTGCTTTAGCTTTATAAAAACCATCTCCAAATTCAAAAGATTTGCTGTCAAACGTTCCATAGTCGCCTAGAGATACTTTTTTCTCAGCTTCTGCACGAGAATTTACACCTATATCTATATATAAATTTTCAGCTTTTATCAAAACTTTTCTTTCTTCTGGTGTTGTAAGGTGAACAGCTTTTATTCCGACAACTCCACAAGTATCGCCAAATTTTACACGTCTTCCGATTACGATTTTTGTGTCTATTCCACCAACAAATCCAAATTTTATAAGTCCGTCATCTGTAATATTTTTAATCAAAAACCCAACTTCGTCCATATGAGCACAAATCATAACTCTTTTTTCTGGTGTTTTTTTACCTTTTTTAAAAGCTATTAAATTTCCCATATTATCAATTTTAACACTATCTACATAGTCTTTTATCTCTTTTTTTATAAACTTTGCAACATTTTCTTCATCTCCAGAAACTCCAGAAATTTCGCAAAGTTCTTCTATTAATTTAATCATCTTCTTCCTCCCTGTAGTCTTTGATGAATTTTGCAATCACTTTTCCTGTATTTTTAACATCAGAAATTCTTATAGTTTCTATAGGGGTGTGCATATATCTTAGTGCAAATGAAATTAAACCTACTGGAATTCCTGAGCGAGTTGTTTGAATATGCCACGCATTTGTCCCTGTGTGTCCTTCCATTATGTCAAGTTGATACGGAACATCATATGTTTTACACGTTTTAATTATATTTTTTGTAATTTTTGGGTTTAAATTCGGTCCATGCCCGATACAAAGTTTACCCATGTCTAAAGTTCTGTTTGCTGGTGCATCAGGAGTTTTTGCATGAGTTACGTCCACTGCAATTGCAAAATCAGGACGTTCTTTAAAACTAACTGTTTTAGCACCTTTTCCGTCTACTTCTTCGCAAGCTGAAAAACACACTAAAATATTTAGTGGTGCATTTACTTTTTCTAGTTTTTGCATAGCGTATATAATGCTCGCAACACCTGCTCTATCGTCTAGGCATTTTCCTGTTATCGTGTCAGAAGATAAACAATAAACTTCTTCTGCAAACGTTACAATTGTTCCTATTTTTACGATTTTTTCAGCTTTTTCTTTAGAAAAACCTATATCGATCGCCATTTCTTCTATTCCTGGAGCTGTTTTTGCACCTTGCGATAGATGTGGAGGCAGATTTGACACAACTCCACGTATTTTTTCTTTACCATGCACTAAAACGTCTATACCAAGCAACATTCTAGGGTCTACGCCACCAACCGTTCTAAAACGAAGAAAACCTTCGTCTGTTATTTCTGTTACCATAAAACCAATTTGGTCTATATGAGCATCTAGCATAATAGTTTTAGCGTTTTCTTTTTTGCTTTTTTTATATCCTAGCACATTTCCCATTTTGTCGATATGCACGCTATCAACATATGGTTCTAAAATTTCTTTTGCAACTTCGCTCGCACTAGTTTCAAAACCAGATACGCCCTCTACATTACAAAGTTTTTCAATAATTTCCTTCATTTTAACTCCAATCATTTATAATTTTTTTAAATAATGTTCCTCTAACTGCAAAATTTGGAAACAAATCAAACGCTGCACAAGCAGGCGAAAGAGTAACTATATCTCCTTTTTTTGCAACTTCTCGTGATTTTAAAACAGCTTTTTCAAAATCATCGCACATAATAATTTCTATTTCCGTATCAACCTCTCTAACTGCTTTTTTTATCTTTTCGGCTGTAGCACCTACTAAAATAAGTGTTTTCACCGTATCAGATATTACAGGAGCGAGTGGCTCAAACGGAAGTTTTTTGTCATATCCACCTGCAATTTGAATAACCTTTTTATCAAAAGCTTTTAGCCCTGCTATTGCTCTTGTTGGACTAGTTGCGATACTATCATTATAATACAAAACGCCTTGATATTCACGCACAAATTCTATTCTATGTTCAACTCCTGCAAAATTTTTCGCAACATCTACTATATTTTCGATTTTAACCATATCATAAACTGCACAAATCGCCGACATATAGTTAAAAACATTGTGATAACCACGAATTAAAATATCTTCTGTTTTAAGTATACTAACGCATTTTCCATCAGCATTCATCAAAATTTCGCCATTTTCTATAAAAACACCATTTTTTTCATGTCTTTTTTCAGAAAAATATATCATTTTTCCTTGATTTGCAAAATCTTTAGAAATTTCATCATCAAGATTTATAACTAGTGTATCATCTTTATTTTGCTCTAAAAATACATTTTTCTTAGCTTCGATATATTCGTTATAATCCGTGTGCATATCTAAGTGATTTGGCGTAATATTCGTTATTACGGACACATTTGCACATTTTTTCATGCTTTGCAGTTGAAAAGACGAAAGTTCTACGACGCATATATCCGTTTCCTTCATTTTTGGCACATCACAAAGCAAAGGTCTGCCTATATTTCCACCTAAGTGGCATGTATAACCACTATTTTTAAGTATTTCGTAAATTATCGAAGTTGTCGTAGTTTTTCCATCAGAGCCTGTAACTGCAATAATTTTGCATGGACAAATATCAAAAAACACTTCCATTTCTGAAGTAATTGTGTTTTTTCCTTGTAAGTATTTGTTTGTTGGCAAAAGTCCAGGTGTTCTAAATATAATTTCCGAACCTAGTTTTTCTAAATAATCTTCACCTAAAACAAATTCTACGCCGTCACCAACAAATTCGCTAGTATCTAAATTTTCATTTTTGTCAAATGCACGAATTTTCGCACCATTTTGTGCTAAAAGCTTTATCAAAGGACGATTACTAACCCCAACACCGATAATATCTATCGTTTTTCCTTGTATATCAGCTAAAAACTTTTCATATTTCGTCATCTAAACCCCCCTAATTTTTTATTTCATCTACAAATAACACCTTTTATATACTATGATTTAAAACATAGTCTAAGACAGATTTATTTAAAAATCTCAACTGTTACATTGTTGTTTTTCGACATTTTTTTGCTATAAAATATAGCTAAAGACACCCCAAACGAAAAACCTGCAATAGCAAATACGTTTCGTGTACTCTCAATATCCGTTAGGTAGCACGCAAATGCATAAAAAACAAAAAATAATACGAGTGGCAAAACATATACGTAAACTGCACCTTTTAAGATTATCGCATCTTCGCTTTTTAGGTTTACAACATCGCCAACTTGTGCATTTATTGGATTTCTTGCTATCGTAACAGCTTTATAAGTAGGTTTAGCACAACCACTACATGATGCACAATTTTCTCCACACGCACTCTGTCGTGTTACGCATACTTCGGCATGTTTATCATCTATAATTTTTTGAACTATTCCTTTTGAAATCAAAATTTTAATCTCCATGTATTCATAATTTTTTCTGCACATTTTAGTCCATCAACACCTGCAGACATAATTCCACCTGCATATCCTGCACCCTCGCCACAAGGCATTAGACCTTTTATGTTTATGCTCTCTAAATTATCATTTCTAGTTATACGAATAGGGCTTGATGTTCTCGTTTCTGGTGCTGTAAGTATTGCAGACTTTACACCAAAAGCATTCATTTTTTTCGCAAACAAAGGTAAAGTATCTCGCATTGTGTTTGTAACAAAATCTGGTAAAATATCGTCTAAATCACAAAAATATGTTCCAATTTCATACGATGGATTAATATTTCCAAACTTTTTCGATGGTTTTTTATCTAAAAAGTCCCCTATAAGCTGTGTTGGAGCATAATAATTTTTGTTAAATGCTCTTTTTTCAATTTCTCTTTGAAAATACATTCCATCTAGTGGCGTTTTTTCTCCGTAATCTCTTGGAGTAACCGACACTACAAGTGCCGAATTAGCAATGCTATTATTTCTCGCATGATAGCTCATACCATTTGTTACAATCGTATTTTCTTCCGAGCTTGCAGGCACTACTAGTCCCCCAGGACACATGCAAAATGTGTAACAACCTCTGCCGTTTTTTGTATTTGACAAATTATATTCGCCTATAGGTAAATTAGGATTTTGTGCGTGTTTTCCGTATAAACTTTTGTCAATATCCTCTTGCAAATGCTCAATTCTTGCACCAACTGCAAAAGATTTAGGCTCGATAAACACTTTTTTATTATTAAGCATTTCAAAAGTATCTCTCGCACTATGACCTATAGCTAAAACAACAGTTTCTACGTTCATTTCTTGATTATTTATAGAAATACCTATAAGTTTATCATTTTTAATATTCAAATCTGTAAGTTTTGAGTTGAAATTAATCTCGCCACCCAAACGTATAATTTCTTGACGTATATTTTTCACTACTTTTTTTAAAACATCTGTACCTATATGTGGTTTTGCAAGATACAAAATTTCCTCATCAGCTCCAAATTTATGAAATAAATTTAAAATATACTCACATCTAACATCGTTAGTTCGAGTGGTTAGTTTCCCATCAGAATACGAGCCTGCTCCACCTTCTCCAAACTGCACATTAGATTTTTTGTTTAAAACACCATTTTTAAAGAAATTTTCTACAGATTTATCACGAGAATCAATATCTTCGCCAAGTTCGAAAACTCGAGGTTCATATCCATTTTTCGCAAGCTCGTAAGCACATAAAAGTCCTGCTGGTCCAAAACCTATTACGATAGGTCTTTCTTGCATTTTCTGAGTTCCACAAGGCTTAAATTCCTCAAACTTTGTTTTTTCTTTAATATTTTGATATTTTTCTATCTTTTCGTGTTCGTTTTCGCAATTTGCAATAACAGATACAACTTTTTTTATCTCACCTTTGCGTGCATCAATAGATTTTTTGTAAACTTTAGCATCAAAAACGCCATATTCTTTACAAACTTTTTCTAATACATCGCAATCTTCCGTATTTATATCTGCTTTTATTCCCGAAATTATTATACTCAAAATTATTCCCCATTTGTAACTTCAACAGTTACAATATATTCACCTATTACATCAAATTCGTATACTGATGAATTTTGCACTATGCCAACAAATTCATATGTTCCATTCGGCAATACCCCATCACTATTTCTCATTTTTTCAATCTCTTCTGGGTCTATTTCTAGTTCTATATAAATATCACCAAGAAGAAGTTTTTCAAACTCTGCTTTGCTACCTGCAAGTTCTATAATTATAGCCTCGTCTACTATCTCAAATTCGTGATATTCTTCGCTATCATATGCAAAATTTGTTATTTCCATTTCTTGCACTAAATAATCTGTAAATAAAATCGTAACAGTAGCAGAATTGCCTGTTTGTGTTGTATAATTTATATTTTCTATATAAGGGAGTGCAAACACAAATTCAGATTTTCCATATTGAGTATCATCTATTTCTAGTTCGCCTAAATTAATAGAAGTAATTTCGCTTATATACATAGGTCTACCTATGATATACACGCGTGTCGGACTTATTGTATATCCATTTATCGCTTTTTCGCTAACTACATCACCAAAAACTAAATCTACATCTATAGGAACGCTAAGCGTTTTGTATACAGGCATTTCAACAGATAACATATAGTCACTTTGTTTTATATTTTCACTAACTACGATATTTTCTTCATAGTCTATTAAATAAACTTCTGCTAATTCTTCAATATCAGAGAATTTTCCGTCTACATCTATAGAAATATATGCATTACTTATTCGACTTACTTCTGTGCTAGGCCCTGAAATTACTATATCTGGTTCTGCTATTACAGTTTGATACGAATAATTTAGTGCAGGCAAACCTAAAAGTTCTACTTCTACAGGGATTGTTCGCGTTTGAATATAGTCTATTTCAACCGTTAAATAATCGGGCGATTTATTTATTACTTCCATATCCGAAAACGGTAATTTCACATTGTATAAAACTTCGTATACTCCAGGTTCTTTTATATGTGCTAAATCGCAAGTAATTTCAATATTCGCCTCATTAACTTGTGCTATTTCTGTTCTAATACCACGAATTTTAATATCTGCTAAAGGATATTCATCTGATATTATAACTAATTCGTAATCATCATCTACCATGTCAAGAGATATGTAATTTACGAGTATATCTTGATAACTCACTGTGATAATCGGATTTTTTATATTAACAACAACAGCCCAAAGAATTATAGCTAAAGCAAGTGCTAAGATTTTATTTAAAAGGTCATGTTTTTTTATAAATTCTGACATAATTACCTTTCCTCACTACTAAATATTTTCACAAAATAATTTTTCATAAAATTTATTACCTTGTCAGTAATTCCAGTGTTTTTATCGTCTTTTTCATCGCTAATCAATTCGTAGCGTAAAATTTTATGTAAAACACTACTTGAAAGATGTCTTTTAAGCATACCTTTAGATGCAACTGATATAGCTCCTGATTCTTCTGAAACTACAACGCACAAAGAATCTGTTCTTTCTGTCATACCAACAGATGCTCTATGACGTGTGCCTAAATCTTTGCTTATATTGTGATTATCCGAAAGTGGCAAAATACATGCTGCTGCTGCAATTTTTCCATCACGTATAATCATTGCACCATCATGCAAAGGAGCTTTTGGGTAAAATATATTACGAACTAACTCTGCCGTTATTTTCGAATCAACAAGAACTCCACTTTCGATGATTTCGGTTAAATTATCTTGTCTTTCAAATACAATTAATGCACCCTCACGTTCTTTTGATAAACGCTCGCAAGCTGTAACAATTTCGTGTATAAAAATTTCGTCTTCGCCGTCTTCTTCGTGATTATTATGTTTGTAAAATCTTGTTTTCCCCATTCTTTCCAAAATTTTTCTAAGTTCTGGCTGAAACACAACAACCAAAGCTATAAGACCTACTTGAAATAAATTTTCTAGAAGATAATTTATTGTGTTCAAGTTTAGCCCATCTGAAATTAATGTACCAACTAATAATAGTCCAACACCTTTAACAGAACCTTCTGCTTGTGTACCTTTTATATATCTCAAGAAAAAATATATAATCCACGCAACAATCGCAATATCAATATAGTCTGTTATTTGTGCGAGCCTAATATAGTCGAAGATAAAATCTATAATTTCCATAAAAATGCCTACCTCAAAATTAAAATATTTAATGTCTTATATATCATAACATATTTTAACCATAAAGTGAATAGTTAAGTTGCTATTAATTGTAAAAAATAAAAAAACTTATCACTGTTTATTAGACAAAAATATACAAATTTAAAGTATTATATCTAAATTTTAAATTTTTTTACAAAATTCCTACAAAAACAGACACTGCTCACTTGTTTTAATTTTACAAAAGATAACTTTTAATTGCGACTACGTGAATAAGTCGAGATTTTTAAGGCAACACCTATGTAATGCCCTAAATATTTTCTATAAATAAAAAATAAGACTGTCAAAAAATATTTTCAACAGTCTTAATCAGCTACTAAGTAACTTTTTTATTAATAATTGTGAGCAAATCTATAAGCCGAGTTCTGTATTAGACAGTTATCTATCTAGGAGTTACGTTGCCATAACCCTCAAGCCACCCTTTAGTACTCGACGAGCAATCTCAAACATACAAATCGGTGTTGCTACGGATAGAGTTTACAGGAGATTATTGTTACCAATAAAATCAGTGAGCTCTTACCTCACTTTTCCACCCTTACCAAATAAATTTGGCGGTTTATTTCTGTTGCACTTTTCCTATGGTCACCCACGGCTGACGTTATCAGCTATCCTGCTCTGTGTAGCTCGGACTTTCCTCGTGAAAAATTCACGCAACTGTCTGACTTACTCACATATAATTTATTTACGAGAAATAACTTTTTTAGTAGCTTTTACAATTTCTTCTGCAGTTAGATTATATTCTTCACGCAAGAAATTTTCTGGTCCTACTTGACCAAATTCATCATGAACCCCAACTTTTTCCATAGGTACAGGGACATTTGCAGTTACAACATTCGCAACAGCAGAACCTAAACCACATAGAGTATTATGGTTTTCACAAGTAACGATAGCACCTGTTTCTTTAGCAGATTTTATGATAAGCTCTTCGTCGATAGGTTTCCAAGTAAACATATCTATAACTTTTGCAGAAATACCCTCAGATTTTAGTGTATCACAAGCTTTTAAAGCTTCTGCCACCATGATACCTGATGCTATAATCGTTACATCTGTACCTTCTTTTAAAACGATACCTTTTCCGATTTCTATATCAAGGTCATCTTCATAAATTTTTACAGCTTCTTTACGTACTAAACGCACATATACAGGAGTATCATCAATATTTTTAATTTTTCTTGTAACTTCTGCTGTCATTGCATAGTCTGTAGAATCTATACATACCATTTTAGGAATAGCCATCATAGTTGCCATATCTTCAAACGGCATATGTGTTCCACCATTAAATGCAGCACAAACACCAGGGTCAGAACCATAAATTTTTGCTGATAGTTTTGCATATGCAAGCGACATGAACACTTGGTCCATAGTTCTTCTTGTTGCAAAAGGACCAAAACTATGAACATAAGGAATTTTTCCAACATTTGCCATACCAGCAGCAACGCCTATCATATTCGCTTCTGCTATACCACAGTTAATTATTCTATCAGGATATTTTGAAGCTAGCGAAGCTGTTCCTAAACAGCCCATAAGGTCTGCATCTAAGTAGCAAACATTTTCATCTTTTTCCATAAGTTCGTCTAAAGTATTTTTAAAAGCATCACGCAACATACGAGAGTCTTTTTCTAATTTTGTAGCAAGTGTAAATTTCATATTTTCTCCCTCCTATGCTTTTAGTGCTTCGTCTAAAGCACTTTGTGCATGTGCTATAGCTTCGTCTATTTGCTCTGCATTAAAAGTTGAGCTATGATTTTTTTCCACTTTTTCTGCAAAAGAACAACCCTTAGCTTTTACTGTATCTAAAACTATGCAAGATGGTTTTGTTGTTTCTTTGTTTGCATTTTCAATAGCATTAAGTATTGCTTCAATATCGTGTCCATCAACTGTTACAGCATGGAAACCAAAAGCTTCGTATTTTTTTGCAATGTCAAAACTTTTCATGATTTCATCGCAAGTACCATCTAGTTGTTTTTTATTGTTATCAACTAAAACTGTAAATCTATCAAGTTTATGGTGTGCTGCAAATTGAGCAGATTCCCAACATTGACCCTCGTTTAATTCGCCATCGCCAACAAAAACAAAAGTTCTACTAGATAATTTATCAATTTTATTTGCAAGTGCAATACCTGTCGCACTAGAAACCCCTTGACCTAAAGAACCAGTTGTCATGTCTACACCAGCAGTTTTTAAACGGTCTGTGTGCGATGGAAGGTTTGTGTGTGGTTTGTTTAGCGTTTGTAGTTCTTCTACTGGGAAAAATCCACATAATGCTAAAGTTGCATATACAGATGGTCCTGCGTGACCTTTACTTGTAACTAAAAAGTCACGGTTACGCATTTTTGGATTTGCTGTGTCAAATTTTAGAGTATCTTTGTATAAAACAGCTAACGTTTCTATGATAGACATAGACCCACCAACGTGTCCAAAACCAAGTGACTTAAATTCTTTTAAAGTTTCCACACGAATTTGCTCTGCAAAAACTCGTATGTCTTTTAATCTTTCATTTTGTTGCATAATTAACTCCTCACCTTTTTTCGATATTGTTATTATTATAACACTTTCTTTTTTCATTTTCAATACTTTTTGATTATTTTATTTAATTAATATGTTAAAGTATCAATTTTTCTTATATTTTAGTATTTTCCAGAGAAAATATAACGTTTTATGTGTAAAAATGTAATTCTATAACTTGTTCTAATTAAGTTTATTACTAAAAGTAGTGTTTTTTCTTTTGACACTCGCCGTTTGGCTTTACTCATTTTATGATTTGTGCTAATTAAGTTTATTACTAAAAGTAGTGTTTTTTCTTTTGTCACTCGCCGTTTGGCTTT
>JAWXUO010000059.1:0-10068 GCA_044426355.1 Clostridia bacterium
AAGTCGCATTAAACTTTTTATCACCTAACAAAATGTTAGCAAATTTCAATTTCTAAATTAAAAAGTGTAACATATGTATTGACATTTAAGATTTTTATTAAAACATATACATAACAATTTATTGAAATATTTTTTAATTTCTGTTATACTTATATAGTATAAGAATAACAATCTCATCGAAAGGAATGCAATATGTTCACGTTAAATCTTGATGAAAAAGAAGTTTTTCGCTACTTAGGTTATGGAAATAATAAGGTAGATTTGGAAACTTTAAACTCTGTTTTAGAAATAACAGAGCTACTAAAGTCTACCAAAAGTTTTAAAACTATATATAAAGTTTTTGATATAACACATATAGAAGAAGGAGTTTTTTTAGAAGGTACAACCCTTACCTTAACTGGAAATGACATAAAAAAACTCTTATCTCAATCTAAAAAATGTGTTTTAATGGCTGTAACTCTCGGTCAAGAATTAGAAAACCTATCTCGAACTATGTCTATAAAAGATATTAGCCTTAGCGTTATACTTGATGCGTGTGCTAGTAGCATGGTAGAAGATTTATGTAATCAACTCGAAAATAGCATTGATATAGAAGATATGTTTTTTACCGATAGATTTTCGCCAGGATATGGCGATTTGCCTTTAGATATTCAAAAACCTATTATTAATATACTAAACGCACCAAAAACAATAGGTCTAAATGTTACGTCCTCTGGGATAATGATTCCTAGAAAGTCTATAACAGCAGTTTTAGGTATTGCCGATACCCCTCAAGAAATGAGGATAAAAGGCTGTAAATATTGCTCTTTAGTAAAAACTTGTACTTACAGAAAAAGTGGCACAACCTGTCACGGATAAATTTTAAATAAACGGTGGTAAAAATGATAAAAAAATTATTAAAGGAAAAAGATTTTATAATATTAGATGGTGCGACTGGTACAATGCTCCAAAAATCAGGACTAAAACTTGGAGAATTGCCAGAATTACTTAATTTTTCGCAACCAGATTTAATAAAATCAATACAAGAAGCATATTTAAAAGCAGGCTCTGATATTATTTATGCAAATACTTTTGGAGCAAATGCTCATAAAATGGAAAACAGTGGCAAAACTGTTACAGAAATTATAACGCAAGCTGTATCACTTTCGAAAGAAGTTGCAAAAAAATATGATAAATATGTAGCACTTGATGTAGGCCCTATCGGCGAACTTTTAGAACCATCTGGAACGCTATCTTTCGAAGAAGCTTACGAAATTTTTAAAGAAGTTGTAATAGCTGGCGAAAAAGCTGGTGCTGACTTAGTTGTTTTTGAAACTATGACAGATTTATACGAGGTAAAAGCTGGTGTTTTAGCTTGCAAAGAAAATACAAATTTACCTGTTTTTGTTACAATGACTTTCGAAGAAAACGGTAGAACTTTTACAGGCTGTGGTATAGAAAATATGGCGATGACGTTAGAAGGTCTAGGTGTTGATGCAATTGGTATCAACTGTTCTTTAGGCCCTGCAGAAATTCTACCTTTAATTTCTAAACTTATAAAAAATACTAGTCTACCTGTTATTGCAAAGGCAAATGCAGGACTTCCCGACCATAACGGAAACTACAATATTTTAGCAAATGAATTTGCAGATTATATGGAAGAATACGCAAAAATCGGTGTTAAAATTATCGGTGGTTGTTGTGGTAGTACAGACGAATTTATAAAGCTTATTTGCGAAAAAATTGCTGATATAAAATACATTAAACCAGCTTATACAACAAAAACTAGATGTTGTTCTGCAACGCAAGTTGTAGACGTTGATACTGTTCGTGTTATCGGCGAAAGAATTAACCCAACTGGTAAAAAAAGATTTCAACAAGCACTTAAAGATGGCGAAATATCGTATATTCTTTCGCAAGCATTAGAGCAAGTTGAAGCTGGTGCTGATATTTTAGATGTAAACGTTGGTATTCCAGAACACGACGAAGTTGGACTTATGAAAACAGTTGTTAAAGCTGTTCAAGGTATTGTTTCAACTCCACTTCAAATAGATTCATCGAAATTTGATGCCTTAGAAATGGGTCTTCGTGTTTATAATGGTAAACCAATTTTAAACTCAGTTAATGGCGAAGACGAAAAACTAGACCAAATTTTGCCTTTAGCTAAAAAATATGGTGCGTGCGTTGTCGGTCTAACTATAGACGAGGACGGTATCCCAAAAACTGCACAAAAACGTGTAGAAATTGCTAAAAAAATACTAGATAAAGCATTATTTTATGGTTTACCTAAAGAAGATGTTTTGATAGACTGTTTAACTCTTACCGTTTCGGCTCAACAAAAAGATTGTTTTGAAACATTATCGGCTATGAATACTATAAAAAACGAGCTTGGTTTAGAGCTTGTTTTAGGTGTGTCGAATATTTCTTTTGGTCTGCCTAATAGAAATTTAATTAATCATAGTTTTTTAACTTTAGCTATGTCAAATGGGCTTACTTTGCCTATTTTAAACCCTAATTCCGAAAGTATGATGGACGCTGTTCGTGCGTATAAAGTTTTATCGGCATACGACGTTGATAGCCAAGATTTTATTAGTCATTACGGAAACAAAAAAGCAGAAACTACTACAATAACCACCACTTCTAATATGTCTTTAGAAGACGCTGTAATTAAAGGAATGGTCGATATTGCACGTGAACAAACGGCTATTTTAATAAAAACTACTGCCCCTTTAGATATTGTAAATAATATTTTAATACCAACACTTGATGTTGTCGGCGAAAAATTTGAAAAAGGCGAGTTTTTCTTGCCACAGCTTATAAGAACAGCACAAGCATCACTTGGTGCATTTGACATTATTAAAACAGAAATCGCAAAAACTAGCACCGAAAGTATCTCAAAAGGCACTATAATTTTAGCTACTGTTAAAGGCGATGTTCACGATATTGGTAAAAATATTGTAAAGGTAATTTTAGAAAATTATGGATTTAAAATTATAGATTTAGGCAAAGATGTAGACCCAAAACTAATAGTAGATACTGCAATTTTACACGATGTTAAACTTGTCGGGTTATCTGCTTTAATGACTACAACGGTCGAGAGTATGAAGCTTACTATAAAAATGCTAAACGAGGCAAAACCAGACTGCAAAATAGTTGTAGGTGGTGCTGTTTTAACGCATGAATACGCAATGAAAATAGGTGCAGATTTCTACGCAAAAGACGCAAAAAAATCTGCTGATATAGCAAAAGAGGTTTTAAAATGAATTTAGAAATAACAGAATATTTAAAAGAAAACGTTCTTCTTTTTGATGGAGCGATGGGAACATATTTTTCATCTATCTTTGATGACCCATCATATAAATGCGAATACGCAAATATTACAAGTCCAAACACTATCCGAGAAATTCACAGAAGATATTTAAACGCAGGTGCAAAAGCTATTAAAACAAACACTTTTTCTTTGTTTGATAGCAATTATTCAGACACTTTCGACTACAAAGAAATAATAAAATCTGCATACTCTATAGCTTCTAAAGAGGCTTTAAAATTTAATGCATTTGTTTTTGCAAATATAGGTCATATTTCGGCACTAACAGAAGAAGATATGCTTTGTGACTACAAAAAAGTTGTAGACGAGTTTATTTTGCAAGGTGCAACGTGTTTTTTATTTGAAACGTTACACGAAATCGGTGTTACGTGTGAAATTGCTAGATATATTAAAGAAAAAGTTTCAAATTCTTATATTATAGTGTGTTTTGCTATAAACTCTGAGGGTTTTACAAAAACAGGTGAATTTCGTGATATTTTAATAGAAAATATGTCTAAAGATGTAGATTGTGTTGGCTTTAACTGCATTTGTGCACCTTTGCACATGGGTAAACATATCGCTAGTGTATCGACCGATAAACCTTTGATTGCCTCGCCTAACGCAAGTTATCCAAGAGTTACAGCTGACCGTGTTCGCTATCAAAACAACCCTACATATTTTGCAAAAGAAATGATAGAAATCGCTAAAAATGGTGCTAAAATAATTGGTGGTTGCTGTGGTACAACACCTGAATTTATCTCTCAGATACATAAAAATTTAGTTGATGTGAAAATAAATAAAAACGCAACTTTTAAAACAAAAGCCCAAAAAGAAGACACAACTATTAAAACTAGTGATTTTTACAGAAAACTTAAATCTGGCGAAAAACCTATCGCAGTCGAACTTGACTCCCCTGTTACTGCAGAAATTTCTGCTTTTATGCGAAACGCAAAACTACTTGGCGATACTGGTGTAGATTTAATTACAATTGCCGATTGCCCTGCTGCTCGCCCTCGTATGGATAGCAGTTTAGTTGCGTGTAAAGTTCGCCGTGAACTAAACATTCACACTATGCCACATCTAACTTGCCGTGATAGAAATATTAACGCAAGCCGAGCTTTACTTCTTGGGTTAAACGTTGAAGACATTAACGATATTTTAATCATAACAGGCGACCCAATTCCGTCAGAACTGCGTAACGAAGTGAAATCGGTATACGAATTTAATTCAAGAAAACTTATAAACCACATAAATATTTTAAACGATATATTATTTGATTCGCCATTTTATTTATATGGTGCATTAAACATAAACGCAGTAAATTTTAACGCTCAATTAAAGCAAGCTAAGGAAAAAGTAGAAAAAGGTGCTGTTGCATTTTTTACACAACCAGTACTTAACGAACGTGCTTTTGAAAACCTAAAAATTGCAAAAAACGAATTAAATGTACCTATTGTTGGTGGTGTAATGCCGATTGTCAGCTATAAAAACGCTTGTTTTATTAATAATGAGATTTCAGGTATTGATATTTGCGACGAAATTGTTAATATGTATATAGATAAAAATCGTGCCGAATGTGAAGAAATTGCTTTTAACGTTACTTGCGAAATTTGCGATAGAATAAAAGATTATATCGATGGATATTATATTATAACGCCGTTTACTCGTGGAGAACTTGTTGCAAAAATCGTTAAAAAAATCACTATTTAAAAGAATTAATGTTTAAAGTAATTTTCAATTTATATCCTTTGGTATTTTAACTAAAAAAATCTCATTAAAACTATATATATTCACTAAATTTTCATTTAACATAAAAACTTTATTGACATTTCTTTGTACATATGTTATATTTTAATAAGTGAATATTAACTTTATATTAAATATATTATACAAACTTTTTATTATTGTAATCGAATTAGATTTTTCTAATTTTAGATTTATAAAGAAAACTTTAGGCTAATTTAGCTTAATTTTAAATTAACTAGGAGGAATGAAATTATGACTTTCGAATTTAATCATGTATGTAGTAATGTTCGTAATATGGACACAACTATCAAATTTTACACGGAGGTGCTAGGAGCTCAAGTAACTTACGATAAAGTTATGGAATCAAACGGCTCAAGATGTGTATATGTTCAAATTAACAACAATTTAGTTGAACTTATTGAACCAGGTACACACACACCAGAAACGCCTTATGGTTTAAAACATATCGCATTTGAAACTGATGATTTAGATGGTGCTTTTGAATATTTTAAAGGTTTAGGATATAAATTCCACATAGAACCTAAAGTTGCTGGAACTGGTAACGGTCGCCTATCTTTCTTTACTGACCAAAACGGTGTTGCTGTAGAAATTCTACAACGTCCTCTTGGTATGCGTCGTCCACCTGTAGAACCTAAAATAGTAGTTGATTTTGACCACTATTCTTTACGTGCAAACAACCTTAAAGACGTTCACGAATTATACTCTAAGCATCTACAAATGAAAAATATCGTTCATTTTATGCTTGAAGACCGTGATCTTGAAATCATTTACATGCAAACTGGCGATGATGTTCTAGAATTATTACATAATAGTGTTCCTAAAGACTTTCCAAATCCTATTGCTCATATTGCTTTGCGTGTTGAAAATGTAAGAACTGCTGTTGACCAACTTATCGCTCTTGGCGTTGATATTTCTCATGATAAAATCAACAAAGCTGGTATCGGTATCGGCGAAACAATTACTTTCCAAGACCCTGATGGTGTGCCAATTGAGCTTGTTGACCGTCCAGCTCTTCAAAAATTAGAAGAAAACGGATATACGACAAAAACTTTACACACTTTACGTGATTTTTAATTAAAAATATAAACCTTCGAAAACTATAATTAGTCTTTCGGAGGTTTTTTACTTATATTTTATAGAAAATTCGTTAAATGATAAAATTTTATATAGCTAAACTAATTTATTTTTTTAACTTAAATACTTTATCATAAAAAACTGAATTTTTACATAATTTTATTCCAATTTATACATATATATGTATAAACCCAATCTTATCGTTAAAAACAATAGATTGGGCTTTTTTTAATTGCTCATATGTTTTGATAAAAATAATGCTGAAGAATTAATAAGTTTCACATCTGAAACATCACATTCTAACTCGTGGTCGTCGCTAATTAATGCAATTGCACCAGTTATATCTCCGTCATTTATTATAGGAGACAAAACTTTTACAATACATTTTTTGTTATTTTCATTTATCGCAAGTTGAGCCTCGCCTTTTTTGTGCTGATAAGTTGAACGCTCGCCCATAATTCTTTCGATATACTTAGATACCCTTTCGTCTTGAGCCTCACCTTTTAAATTTCCGTAGCAGGCAACCACGCTGTCTTTGTCTAAAATTGCACAAGTCTGCCCCGAAACTTTTGATACAGTTTCACAAATTTCGTGCGATATAGACGACAACTCCCCTAAAGGCGAATATTTTTTAAAAATAACTTCCCCATCTTTATTTGTGAATATTTCTAACGGGTCGCCCTCACGAATACGCATAGTGCGTCTGATTTCTTTTGGTATAACAACACGACCGAGGTCGTCAATTCTTCTTACAATGCCTGTAGCTTTCATTAAAATTCCTCCAATGTTTTTTACTATATTTCTATTATTTACATAGTTTGAGGAATTATTCTTGATTTTTAATTATATTCTAATAAATTAAACGAAACTTCTAGTTCGCTTATAATTTTTTGTCCTGATGACATTCCGATTGACTTCAATTCGTAATTAGAAATATTTTCTATATCAACATCAAAAACATATTCAGCAAATTTATATAAGTTATCCGTAAAACTCATAGAATATAAACAATCTATATTTTCACCATTTTTTTGTAAAAACATACTAGAATAACTCTCATTATACTCATTTATTATCTGTTTTTTCGTCTGAATATGAAGTTTTCCGTCAATAAATGCACAAGCAACTATATTTATATCTTCTATGCCAATATTTACAGGACTAATATTTTCCTCGAGAACCGTTGCTTTTTGAGAAAACACTTCTTTTCC
This sequence comes from Clostridia bacterium, assembly GCA_044426355.1. GTDB lineage: Bacteria > Bacillota > Clostridia > Oscillospirales > Butyricicoccaceae > CAYJLC01. Next base: position 7,339 of record JAWXUO010000059.1, read on the forward strand.
TGTATTTTCACGATAATATCCACTTGCACCTACTAAATTCACTTCTTTTGTATCTGTTTTTTGCGATATTATTTCAGAAATATCTATATTTAAATCTTCATTTTCGTCCCAATATAAATTACTCGTTGAAAATTCATGTATCGAAAAAGTAATTTTTTCGGTTATTGTATCAAGAATATTTTCAAAATCAGTTATTGTTATCATAAAAGTAGCTTTTTTTGTTTCTTCGTCAAAACCTAGCATTTCACTGCCTAAACTTGCAGTTTTTAAGCCATGTATACTAAAAGATGACAAACTTATACTATCATTTACTCTATTTCCTCGCAAATCCTTTAGTGTAATGTATAATTTCGCTATATTTTCATCAATTTTAATAGAAATAACTTCGAGGTGCATATCATCGTTTTCTATAAAAATAGGCTCATTTGTTGGTATAAATTCTTCGTTATCGTCTTTTAAAAGCAAATCTTCGGTATTTTCTTTTTCGATTAATATAAAATCTTCTGCTTCTTCTATAGACACCAAAGACATTAATTGATAAATTCTATCTATTTGGCTTGCAACAACCGGAATTGTAAATATTAAAACCAAGCTTGCAACGGCAACTAATGGCTTAAAATTTGTATATTTTACGGTTTTAGTACTTTTTTCTATAGTTTTTGCAATTAAATTCGTAGATGGTTCTATGTTTTCATAAATTTTATTGTAGTTTTTCATAATAATCTTCCTCGCTTATAAATTGTTTTAGCATGTCCCTTGCTCGTGTTAATTGGGTTCTAATCGTCGATGGTTTTCTTTTTAGAATTGATGAAATTTCTTGTATCGAAAATTGCTCATAATAGAACAAATGTATCACATCACGATATTTTTGAGGCAAATTTTGCAGTTCATTATATAAATCTAAAATTTCCTTATCTCTAAATTCTAATTGCTCGTCAAGTTTTTGCGTGTTTTTTCTAAATGGATTTTTAAGTAGAGTTATCGAACAATTTATAGTTACACGAATTAGCCACGCTTTTCTGTGATTTTCGCTTTCAAACACGGGCTTTTTCTTTATATATCGTATAAAAACTTCTTGAAAAATATCATCTGCATCAAATTTAGAACCACTTTTTGCAAATGCAAGCTTATAGACCATGCATGAATAATGATTTATAACTTGGCTATCGCTAAGTTTAAGTAACATAAATTAAATCTCCTTTCACTTATAATACTTTTTAAACATAAAAAAAGCTACATAAAAATTGAAAATTTTTTAAAAATATAAAAAAGCACCCCTAATATTATACTTATTGCATAATATTTTAGGGTGCTATTTTTTGGGTTTATTTAATTGTTATACCTGAGAAATTAAAAGTTAATAATTGACCCGTAGGTGTTCTTAATCCTAATAACGTTGTTGGTGTAGATGCTGAAGTTGCATCTGACGCACTCATCGTTGTATAACTTAATGTAGCTCCAGTTAGATTTAATGTTGTTAAATCTGCATTAAAATTATTTATAGTAACTGTAATACCACTTGTTGATAGTGTTGATGTGTATTCAATACTTGATACAGTACTTGTTCCTCTAGAAGTATATACATTTCCACCACTATCAGTTATTGCGAAATTACCACCTGCAATATAACTTGTAGTCTTTAAATAAAAATTGTGTAGACTGCTAATTCTAGTAGTATTATTTCCACTAAATGGTATAAATACTTTTATCGAACCATTCGAATAAGTTGCTGTCGCTCCTGAAATATTTACAGATGCAGAATACGATGAAACTTTCGTTACTTTAACTGTATCTGATATGTCATTTCCTAACATATCATACACATTAGTAACTTTGATATTGCTGTATGATGCTGTTGAATTAAATACTACATTACCCATATTTACTCTACCACCATAATTTATCAAGCTATTGTATCTATAGTTTCCAATATTATTACTATCATCATATATAATATCAAAACTTCCTGTTGTATTCAAGCTACTAATAGATGCATTAAGATTATTACTGTCAAGTATTATGTCAATATATGTATCTCTTGACACATTAGATGATGTATATTCTCCCATTACATTTCCGTTAGTATCTTTTATAGAACTACCTGTATATTTTACAGTGTGATTAGTTGTATCAACATCATCACTAAACGTTAATTTTACAATTGTTCCATAATCAAGTTTTACATACTCAACTTTATTTACCAATATAGTCGAAACTCCGTTTGAACTTGAAACAGAAAACTCACTCGTTGAAGGTATACTACTAGTATCTAAATCATTGTCACTTGTAAAAAGTATTGCCATTTGATCGCCACTTGCATATGCATAATTATTTAGTGCAGGTGCTGTAATGTCATTTTCGTTTAAAAATTCTTTTGTTAATTCTAATTTTGTAACTTCAGAAGATACATAATCACCATCTTTTAATACTATGTATACATAAGTATTTCTTGTATATGCATAACCCGATATACTTAGCGTATGTACATTATTATCATTAATTTTTATATATCCTAAACCTGTTCTGTTATTAGTTGAATCATCATAAGAAAGTCCTTCTATTACTTGCTCTACTGTCGGTATTTGTCCATGAAGTTCATAGTTAATATCCCAAAGAACATAGACTTCTGTTCCATTTCCATACTCTTGAAGTTGTAAATCCAAGTCTAGTTTATATGTAAATGCAGAGAGTTCAGATGTGTCCGTTAGAGTTCCTGACGGACTCAGCTCG
>JAWXUO010000060.1:0-10051 GCA_044426355.1 Clostridia bacterium
AACTATAGCACTCCAGAAGAATTATTCGACGCTCATCTTGACAAAATTTATATATCTAAATAAGTTTTTGCTTTATTTTAAAAAAGTGTTCAATTTGGTATTGCAATTTTCAAAATAATTGTAACCTAACAGAAAAAATATACGTCTATATAGACAGAGGGGTGAAGTATGAATTTAAGTGAAAATGAATTATTAGAGTTGTTTTTGACAAGAAATGCCAGTTCGATAGAGCAAACTTTAGAAAAATATTCAAAATATTTATATAGCATTTCATATAAAATTTTGAAAAACCATCAAGATGTCGAAGAATGTATAAACGACGCTGTGTTAAAAGCATGGAACACAATACCTCCAAAAAATCCAAAATCTATAAAAGCTTATTTAGGTGCAATTGTTCGCAATTCTTCTTTGGATTGTTACAGAAAACAGCATTCTTTTAAGCGAAATAAAGATTTTGAAGTCATACTTGAGGAGGGTAGTCAATGTATTTCGAAAAATATAGAAAATGCAGACGATTTAACGCATATATCGACCTGTATTTCTGAATATTTAAGCGAAAAAAACAGTGAACTACAATATATTTTTGTAAGAAGATATTATTATGGAGATTTAGTGAAAGAAATTGCTGAAAAACGAAATATATCGGAAAGTAAAGTTAAAATTTCATTATATCGCATGCGAGAGGAACTAAGAAAAAGATTGGAAAAAGAGGGTGTTTTGCTATGAAAAATGTAAATGAAAAAAAAGCTGATGTTTTTTACAAAGCTATGGGTGAAATAAACGCAGATATTTTGAATAATGTTGAAAATATGGATAAAAAAACAAACCTACATATAGTAAAGCGAAAATCGCTAGTGGCTGTTGTTGCTTGCTGTGTCTTGCTTATGGGGGCGAGTTCTACGGTAATAAAATTAGCTGGTGGTGGCTCGTTTTCATGGAAAAACTCAGGTGGATACTCAGTAAATTATGACGTGCTTACAGGCAAGGTTTTTGAGGAAAGAGAAGATGGACTATATTATATTTTCGATGACCAAGAGATTAATATTACTGAGTATTGCAGTGCTGAAAACTACTTTATAGATACGGTTTTAGACGATTTTGGAACAGGATATATAATGGTTGTAGGTGGTGATGAAGGGGAAAGAGGTTATTCTCTCAGTCATTTTGAGCGAGGTAAATTTCTTTTATGCCAAGATGATAGCGAGATTTATGGGGTAAAGACTAGGCTATCAGCAACTTATGGAAACGAGGTAAAAAGCTCATTTCCACAACTTATTTGGAATCACCATGCAATACATTTTATTGGTTACGATTTGACTGAAAATTGGTTTTTTCAAGAGGATATTATCGAAAATGAATATGGAACAGCTGTGAAAATAGCCGAAAATATGTATTTTGTTAAAGGTTGTGATTTAGATTTTTATAGTACTGATGAAAAGCTATACTATATCTCAAACGAGATTCAAACACAAGTTGATTGGCTGACTACAAAAGGGTTTTCTTATGATGACAATGGTGTGATAGAGGTTATTATTTATGATGGGTTGAGCGAAGAGCAAGAAAAAGAAATCCGTGATATTTTAGATGAAATTGGATTTGAATATATTATAACGATTAGAATTGATTAATAAAAAAGTTTTTTTATTATAAATATGAAAATTTAAGCTGTATTTAAGTTAAAAGTAGTAAGATATACACACAAAGGAGATATTTATATGAAAAAAAGAGTTTTAACAGCATTTTTAGCTAGTTGTTTATTATGTACCATGCTTGTGGGGTGTGGTGAAACGACAGAGCAAGAAATTCAAAATAATGATGATAACGCAGAGCAATTAGGAGAAATGCCAGAAGGAATGATACCAGGGGAAATGCCAGAGGGCATGGGAGAAATGCCAGAAGGAATGATACCAGGGGAAATGCCAGAGGGTATGGGAGAAATGCCAGAAGGAATGATACCAGGAGAAATGCCTCAAGGAATGCAACAAAATGCTGGAATGCCAGGAAGATAAATTAATAAAAAAAGTCGTTGTTTTTACAATAACGGCTTTTTATTATGTTTAAATTTGTTGACTAATTAACCAAAAGTTGGTATAATACTAATAAAAGAATGTAGAAATTTTAATTGAAAGAAGCGATGACATGGAAATACATAGCAGTAGAATATTAGTCTCTATAAGTGAATTATTAGCATTTCCAGAAGTTACACAAGGAATGATGTCAGCACATTTTGCTGTGTGCGAAATGTACGAATTTGACGTAGTTCGCACTTATACATGTTTAAAAGATAGAAAGAAATATGAATTAACAGCAGTGAGCGAACGAGGCAATTTACCCGAAATGCTTATAGAAAATTTTGGAGTAAAAGAATATAACGAATCTATTTTGCAAGAAATTTTGATAATGGAAGATGACGAGTTTTCTAAAAATTTAACAGCAAACGAGTTTTTTTATATTCCTGATTTTTCAAAATTTAGAACAAAGTTTGAAAAAGTAGGATATACAGATTATAAAGAAAATGAAACTGGAGAAGCGATAGTACGAGTGCTAAGAGGTGGAAACGGTGGAATAATGGGTTTTTTCATCTTCGAAAGATACAAAGGAAGAGAAAAACTTTTAAATGTGCAGTTAGAAGAATTAGAACTTTTAGTAGAAATATTAGCGAATAAATTAGAAAACTATGAAGCTCGTGAGTTACTAAAAATAGAAAGACTGCGTAATTCTACAGATGCACTAACAAAATTACCAGTTTTAAAAACTTTTGTAGAGCAAGCAGAAAAATTGCTTTTAGAAGATAAAAAACACGCTATTATGTATCTTGATATAGATAAATTTAAGTACATAAATGAAATGTGGAGTCACGAAAAAGGCGATGAAGTTTTATGTGATTTAGCGAATGAAATAGTAAACTTCGTACAAGAAGATGAATGTTGTTGCCGAATTGTTGATGATAAATTTGCAGTTTTATTTGCCTATAATGAAGACCATGAACTTTGCGAAAAAATAGCAAATCTTAAAGAAAATCTGGATACAGCAAAAAATGAAAGATTTTCTGATGTTAAAGTTACATTCATCGGTGGAATTTATAAAATAGATGATAAAAGTAACGAAGATTATAGCGTTAGTGCAATTTTAGATAAAGCAAATATTGCAAGATTATCATCAAAAGGAAATTATGATAATTCTTGTGTTATATATGACCAAACCTTAGAAAATATGTCTGAAAGAGAAAGACAACTCGAAAATAGAACTGGGTTTGCACTAGCAAATAACGAATTTATTCCGTTTTTACAGCCGAAATTTGATATAAACACAAATAAAATCTGTGGTGCAGAGGCACTTGCTAGATGGAAAATGGACGATAGATTAGTTTCTCCTATGGAATTTATTCCAGTTTTCGAAAAAAACGGTTTTATTTTGCGTTTGGATTTTGCGATATATGAAGGTGTTTTTAAGTTTTTAAGAAGTTGTATAGACAAAGGTTATCCACTATACCCCGTTTCGGTAAACGTTTCACGTGGGCATATTAAAGACCATACGTTTAAATCGCATTTTAAAGAGCTTATGAGCAATTATGATATACCAAAAGAATTAATAGAACTTGAAGTTACAGAAAGCGTTTTTATGAACGAGAAAGCAGAACTTATAGATTTTATAAATTCTCTAAGAGCAGATGGTTTTGTAGTGTCTATAGATGACTTTGGAACTGCGTATTCATCGCTAGGATTACTGCGTGATGTAGAAGTTGATGTAATAAAAATGGATAAATCTTTTATTGATAATATCGCAGATAAGACGATTTTAGATGTACATAAAGACAAAGTTGTTATTCGTAATATCGTTACGATGATAGAAGAAATTAATTTTAAAATAATCTTTGAGGGAATAGAAACGATAGAGCAAATTGATTTTATTAAAGAATTAGGTTGCTCGTATGGGCAAGGATATATTTTTTCTAAGCCTTTGCCAATAGAAGAGTACGAAGAAAAATATTTAATTAACAATTAGAATTTAGGTGAAAGTATGGAAAGCAAAGATAAATTGAATATAGTTCTAGAAACACTATTTGATAAAAAAAGTGACGTTCAAGAATGTGTTCTAAATTCGCATAATAAAATTTGTCAACTGTATAATATAGACCGAGTATGCTCGTATACACGAAGTTCTGCAGGGTTAGACTTTAATGCTGTTCAAATTTCAAAAAAAGGGAAAGAGCCTGAAAAACAAAGATTTAACCATATAAAGTTGCATGATGATACATATGATTTAAAAAAAACAGAGGCGATTGACAAACTGCAAGAAAACCACTTTATACATACTAGAAAATTTAGCAGATATGAAAATATGCTTAGAGAAATTGGGTATGAAAAAGAAGAAGAACTGCAAGAAATTTGTGTAGGCTCGGTATTTAATCGTGAAGGATTTATGATAGAATATGTAACTTTTGAAAAATATGAAGGAAGCGAAGAACTTACGCCTCAAGAGATTTTCGAAATAAATATTTTGTGCGAATCAATTTGCGATAGAATAGAAAATTTTGAAATTAGAAAAAAATTACACGATGAACAAAAAATAAATGTAGTAGATGCACTAACAGGACTTCCTTCTTACAACGTATTTATGCTGTCGATAGAGGAATATATGCATGAAAAAGGCAATTATGCTGTAATTTGTTTTGACATAGACAAATTCAAATACGTTAATGAAATTTGGGGATACAACGTAGGCGACGAAATTTTGAGCCAAACATCAACGATTATAAAACAAAATGCAGAAGATAAATATTATTGCTGTAGAATAACAGGCGATAAGTTTGTTGTTGTGTGTAAATATGAAGAAATAACGGAAATAGAACAAAAAATTGCGAAAATGAATAAAGAATTTTCTAAAATGCAAGCAGAAAAATTTCCTGAAATTAAAATAACTGTAATAAGTGGTGTCTATGTAACTTCAGAAAATGTCGATATGACGGTTTGTATCGACAGAGCGAATATCGCAAAAAACTCTGCAAAAGGTGCTTTTGATAATACTTGCACATGGTATAATAATAATCTTAAAAAAACGAGCGAGAGAGAAAGTCAGATAGAAAACAGAGCTGCATATGCACTTGAAAATAACGAATTTATTCCGTTTCTACAACCTAAATTTGATATGGAAACAGGTGAAGTTTGTGGTGCAGAGGCACTTGCAAGATGGACAACAGCCGAAAATGTTATTGCTCCAAGCGAATTTATACCAGTTTTTGAGAGAAACGGATTTATAACAAAAATGGACTTTGCGATATATAAAACTGTTTTTGAGTTCATGCATTCTTGTAAAGAAAAAGGATATAAAATGTTCCAAGTGTCGATGAATGTATCGAAAGCACATCTGAAAAACCCGAATTTTTGCGAAGAATTTATAGAACTTACTAAAAAATATCAAATTCCACACGAATTAATTGAGCTTGAAATTAAAGAAAGTGCTTTTATGGAAGATAAAGATATTTTGAAAGAGTTTATTTTAAAATTAAGAAAAAGTGGTTTATCTATATCTATCGACGATTTTGGGACTGCATATTCTTCTTTAAATCTGCTAAAAGACATAGAAGTAGATGCAATTAAGCTTGATAAAAGTTTGATTGATAATATTATAGAAACTGAAGAAAAAGCAAAATCTCTAAAAGACGAAATAATAGTTAAAAATATAGCGAATATGATACATGAACTTAATTTTAAAACTGTATTTGAGGGGATAGAAAACGATAAGCAGGTAAAAGCTTTAAAAGAACTTGGGTGCTACTGTGGACAGGGGTATGTTTTTTCTATGCCACTCGACATTGTAGAATTTGAAGAAAAATATTTGAAAAAAGCGTAATAAAAAACACCGATTTTATCGGTGTTTTAATTTTTGTGAAAATTCAATATAAAGACAAAAAAAGACTGCCAAAAAATACTTTCGACAGCCTGAACATCTATGAATCTTTAAAAGTGGCAGGTTCTTCTATAAGTCTTTTAGGTTTTGCAATAGATACAAATTTGTCTATCTGTGGGTATGCAAAAAACAGATTAAGGTATACTAAAAAGCCGAAACCTACGAATGCGTAGAAAAAATACGTATTTGAGATAAACCACAATAACCCAGCATTTAATACACCCATTATCACAAGAACTGATAAAGTTGGCTTTAAACAGATTATCGCAAGAGATATACTATTTTTATAAACAGCCTTTAAAGGGAGTTTTATGCACGAAACAAGTGGGAAAACATAGACGTTTACAGCACAAAAAAGAATTATAACAAAAATAATTACATATGAAAAACGCACAAAAAGAATGCTTGCAAACCAATAGGAAATACCTAAAAAACCGAATATAACAAGGTTTATTAGGCTTGCAAAAGTACCTTGCCAAAAGTTAAGCATAAACCCTCGTTTATAGTCGTAGAAAACGTCTATAGGCTCGTCACGAATCAATTTAGCACAAACATAATTTAATGCACAAATAGACGGACCGATAGTAATTATAGGAATAGTACTAATTATAAAAAGAAAATTAATAGTAAAAATCGTCCAAAATTCACGGTATAAAATATCAATAAAAAGGTGAATACCTTCTTTTTTTGGAGCATCTTTACTTATGCCTACCCCAGGCTTTGTAAAATCGAACATAATTATCCTTTCTTTTAGACAAAATAACACAAGAGCACTATTTAAAATAGCACTCTTGGTATATTTAATAAAACAATATTATTTAACTGCGTTGCCAGTTTCTTTGTTGTAGACGTGTAATTTGTTTGTATCTACAGCAAGTTTGATAATATCACCAGATTTAGCAGCAGATCTAGTAGGTGTTTTAACTGTTACAGAGTTTTCACCACATGCACAGTACATATAAACTTCAGCACCCATCATTTCAGCAGCATTTACTGTAAGATTTAAAACAACAGCATTTTCAGCAGATAAGAAAATTTCTTCTCTGTGTAAATCTTCTGGACGAATACCTAAAGTTACAGGTTTACCAGCTACAGTTGCTAAAGCTTCTGGAGAGAATCTACCTTCTGGAAGTTTGATAGAGTATTCAGCAAAATCAGCAAAGTATGAACCATTTTTTTCGTTGACAACAGCTTCGATAAAGTTCATTTGTGGAGTACCTATGAAACCTGCAACGAAAAGATTACATGGATTATCATATAATTCTTGTGGTGAGTCAACTTGTTGAATATATCCATCTTTCATAACAACGATTCTATCACCCATTGTCATCGCTTCTACTTGGTCATGCGTTACATAAACGAAAGTAGTTTGAAGTTTTTTGTGTAGAGTAGTAAGCTCTGATCTCATTTGAGCACGAAGTTTAGCATCAAGGTTTGAAAGTGGTTCATCTAGTAAGAAAACAGCAGGGTTACGAACCATCGCACGTCCTAAAGCAACACGTTGACGTTGACCACCAGATAAAGCTTTTGGTTTACGAGTTAAAAGGTGAGTGATGTCAAGAGAAGCAGCAGCTGTTTGAACTTTTTCGTCGATAACTTCTTTAGATTCTTTACGAAGTTTAAGAGCGAAAGCCATGTTTTTATAAACAGTCATATGAGGATATAACGCATAGCTTTGGAAAACCATCGCAATATCACGGTCTTTAGGTGGAACATCATTTACAAGGTTTTCGCCTATGTATAGTTCGCCCTCAGAAATTTCTTCAAGACCTGCAATCATACGAAGAGTTGTAGATTTACCACAACCAGAAGGTCCTACAAGAATTATAAATTCTTTGTCTTCGATGTCAAGGTTAAATTCGTGAACAGCAGTTACGTTACCTGGATAAACTTTTTTTACATTTTTTAATACAATACTAGCCATTATATTAGCCTCCTTCAAATATGTGTAATATTTACAATAAATTACTTGTTAAATATATTATAACAGTGTATAATGTATATAGCAAGAGTAAAAAATTGATATAAAAAGTAAAATGTTGATATAAGAGGTAAAATATTGATGTCGCAAAATAACAATTATTCGAGATTAGTTCAAAAATGTATTTTATACATTGAAACAGACTATATGTATATCCTTGGGGTAGACGATATAGCACAAACGCTAAATGTTTCTAAAAGTCACTTAATACGTGAATTTTCTAAAGAAGTTGGCATAACGCCTAATAAATATCTTGTAGCACAAAGACTAAGCCAAGCAAAGATTTTGCTTTTAAATGAAGATGTTCCGATAGAATCTATCGCTGAGGCAGTTGGTTTTTCTTGTGGAAATTATTTTTCTAAAGTTTTTAAAAAAGAATATGGAATAACTCCACGAGAATATATCGCAAATACACCCGTAATAAATCCATCTAAGGTTAATGGAAGAATTTATTTATAAAATTAATAAATTTCTAAATTTTTAATAGAAACGCTACGCACAGTGTTTCCGTCTTGCAAAATATCATATTTCATAAGAATGCCAGTAACGAGCGATACTGTATAAATTTCTGTTGTTTCTTCTAAAGAAAAAGTGATAGTAATCGCTTGTTCTTCGTTAAAAAAGTCATCAGACACTGTAACTTCTGTGTGTAAATTAATTAAATCTTCATAAGATGGGATACCTATAATTTGGTCTGAAGTAAAGTCAAGTTTATCAAATTCGATAGTTTGATTATTTTTTTTAACCAAGATTTCGTTTTCTGTAACAGTATATTCGGTGCTATCTCTCGTGGCAACTGTCGTAGAGTTATTAACAGAAACTTCGGTAACTTCGCTACGAAAAGCATCGAAAGCATAAATTTCATTAAATACACTCATGGTGTAATTTGTAGGACGATTTAGCTTTTCTATAATATTTTTATAGTTATGCTCATCAATTACAATTGCTTCGATAATTTTATTGTTAGTAAATTCTATGCGTTGTTGCTCTGTTAAATTTTCTGAAGGCAAAATGATTTCTGGAACATCGACAAATTTTGCAGATGAGAAATATATAACTAAAGCTATTGAAATAATGGTAACACCTAAAAGAATAGATGCGAAAATTTGTGTAGTATTTTTTTTCATCATATAAATTCCTTAGGACGAGGTTTATTGTTATCAAAATGGTGTAAAATTGCTTGAACGATACGTTTGCTTGCAAGTCCATCACCATAAGGGTTGTGAGCATATGCCATTTTGTCGTATGCTTTTTTGTCGCAAATAAGCTCATGAGCTAAATCATAGATAGTGTCAAGCTCTACACCAGCTATTTTAACAGTGCCTGCTAAAACTGCTTCTGGGCGTTCGGTTTCTGTTCTAAGGCATAAAACAGGTTTTCCAAGCGATGGAGCTTCTTCTTGAATACCACCACTATCGGTCATAATCATATAAGATTTATTCATTAAATTATGCATATCGTCTACTGTTATAGGATTTATAAGGTGGACGTTTTTTATATTGCTTAAAAATTTTTCAGAAGCCTCACGAACAACAGGGCTTAAATGCACAGGGTAGATAAATTCTACATCGTCTGCAAAATCATTTGCAAGTTTTGCAATAGCTTGCATGATGTTTTCTAAAGGTTTACCATAATTTTCACGTCTATGAGCTGTGACAAGAATAACTTTTTTAGAAAAATCAATATTATTTAAATAATTTTCTGAAAATGTATAATCATCTTTAATAGTAACGCTTAGAGCATCTATCACAGTATTCCCAGTAATATAAATTTCGCCAGTCTTTTGTTCTTTTAAAAGATTTTCGGCGTTATTTTTTGTTGGAGCAAAATGCAAGCTTGCGATTGTTCCAGTTAGACAACGGTTAACTTCCTCAGGAAAAGGCGAATATTTATCAAAAGTTCTAAGACCTGCTTCTACATGTCCTACAGGTATTTGATGATAAAAAGACGCAAGAGAGCCTACAAAAGTAGTAGAAGTGTCGCCGTGAACTAAAACAATATCAGGTTTTACTTCGGCTAAAACGCTATCAAGACCGTTTAGAGCCTTTGTTGTAATTGTGCAAAGCGTTTGGCTTTTTTCCATAATATCAAGGTCGTAATTAGAAGAAATATTAAAAATTTGCATAACTTGGTCGAGCATTTCTCGGTGTTGAGCTGTAA
>JAWXUO010000061.1:0-9719 GCA_044426355.1 Clostridia bacterium
AAGCACATGTTTCGCTAGATAAAACATACCCATCTCTAAATCTACCAATAGCTAAAGGACGCAAACCGTTAGGGTCACGTAATCCGATTAATTTATCTTCGCAAATAACCCCTAGCGAGAATGCTCCTTTTATTGTATTTGCAGCAATTTTCATAGCTTCACGAAATCCATTTTTAGGATAAGCACGAGCTATAATTTTCGCTATAACTTCACTATCTATTGTTGTTTGAAAAGTCGAACCATTATCCTCTAAATCATCACGAATTTCAAGTGCATTTATAAGATTTCCGTTATGTGCAAGTGCTATAGAACCACCTTTATACCCAGTAACTAGTGGCTGTGCGTTAAATCTAAAACTATCTCCAGTTGTAGAGTATCGAACGTGTCCTAAGCTTATATTTCCCTCAAGCATTTTAAAAATCGTTTCATCATTAAAAACTTCACGAACTAAGCCCATTTCTTTGTAATATGCGATTTTTCCTTCGTTATAAGTTGCAATACCAGCACTTTCTTGTCCTCTATGTTGAAGTGCAATTAGTCCATAATAAACATATCTCGAAACGTCATACGAGCCTGATTTTGAATAAATTCCAAAAACTCCACATTCCTCACGCAATTTATCAAACATTTTTATTCTCCTGTAAGTCTTCTCATAATTTCTTCATAAGCTTCTGAAATATTACCTAAATCACGTCTAAATCTGTCTTTATCTAGCTTTTCTTTAGTGTTTTTATCCCAAAATCTGCAAGTATCAGGCGATATTTCATCGGCTAAAACAATTCTACCATCAAACATACCAAATTCTAGTTTGTAATCTACTAAAAGAATATTTTTTTCAAGGAAAAACACTTTCATAATTTCGTTAATTTTAAGTGCCATTTCTTTAATTGTAGCGATTTGTTCTTTTGTTCCTAAATCTAAAATATCTGCTATTTCCTCGGTAATAAAAGGGTCGCCTAGATTATCATCTTTGTAGCAAATTTCAAACAACGGACGTTTAAGTTCAAGCCCTTCTTCAACGCCTAGTCTTTGACAAAAAGAGCCTGCTGCAATATTACGAACGATTACTTCAAGTGGAATAATTGTCACGTTTTTAACACGTGATGCACGGTCTGATAAAAGTTCGATATGGTGAGTTTCAATGCCATGTTTTTCTAGCATTTCAAACATTTTTGCACTCATAACGTTATTTATAACGCCTTTTCCAGAGATTGTACCCTTTTTTTGACCATTAAACGCAGTTGCATCGTCTTTATACTCAATAATAAATTCGTTTTCGTTGTCAGTTTTAAAAACTTTTTTAGCTTTTCCCTCATAAACTTGCTCTAAAGCACTTGTATCAAATGTATTGTTCATTATTTTTCTCCCTTTTTTATAATTTCTTTACATTTTCGTCCTGTTTTATAACAGATTGACGCATTTCTTCTTTATATTCTTTAAATTTCACTTTTAAATCATCATATTTTATAGAAAGCATTTGCACAGCTAAAAGTCCAGCATTTAAAGCACCATTTACAGCAACTGTAGCTACAGGCACACCGTTTGGCATTTGAACTATAGATAAAAGGCTGTCCATACCATCTTCAAAACTTGATTTTATAGGTAATCCAATTACAGGAAGTGTTGTAATTCCTGCTAAAACACCTGGTAAATGTGCAGCTTTGCCTGCAGCACCAATAATTACTTCATAGCCATTTGCTTCTGCATTTTTTGCAAAATCAAAAGCAATTTCTGGTGTTCTGTGTGCAGAAATAACTCTAACATCAACCTCTACACCAAATTTTTCTAAAATTTCTTTAGCACTTGATACAACTGGGAAGTCCGATTCCGAACCCATTATAATAGCAACTTTCATTTTTTACTCCTTATATTGTAATTTAAATTATTTGAAATATTTTACGCCTGACTCAAAAATTTTCTGGTCAGTTTCGCCTAAAATGTTTTTATATAGTCCGTTTCCTATGCGTTCTGAGTGTCCCATTTTTCCTAAAATACGACCATCAGCACTTGTAATTCCTTCGATAGCAAACGTAGAACCGTTAGGGTTAAATTCTCCATCTAAAGTAGCATTATTAGTTAAATCTACATACTGTGTTGCCACTTGTCCGTTTAAAATAAGCTCCTGTAAAGTTTTTTCACTTGCCACAAATTTACCCTCACCATGGCTCATCGCAACAGCATGTATATCACCGATTTTCGTACCATTTAGCCACGGAGATTTATTTGAGCAAATTCTCGTTTTTGACATACAAGAAATATGACGTGAAATATTGTTAAAAGTAAGCGTCGGCATGTCTTCTGTAATGTCGCAAATTTCGCCTTTCGGAAGTAACCCAAGTTTAATTAACGCTTGGAAACCGTTACAAATGCCAATCATCAAGCCGTCTTGTAGCGTATCTAAAGTTGCATTTTTTATCATCTCGTTTCTAAAAACAGATGCAATAAATTTCGCCGAACCGTCAGGCTCATCACCAGCTGAAAAACCACCAGGAATTGCAATAATTTGTGCTTTTTTAATAGCTTTTGCCATATATTCTATAGATTCTTCTATATCTTGACCACTTAAATTTCTAAAAACAAAAATTTCAGCTTCAGCACCTGCTTTTTCAAATGCACGAGCCGTGTCATATTCGCAGTTTGACCCAGGAAAAACTGGTATGAACACTTTAGGTTTTGCGATTTTGTTTTTCGCAACAATTATCGTGCCTTTATCGTAAGAAACGTTCGAAACTTCTCCAAAAGCGTCTATTTTTGATTTAAAAACTTGCTCTAAAGGTTTTGTAAATAAGTCGATACACTCTGAAATAGCAATTTTTTCGCCATTTTTAAAGCTAATTTCTGCTTTTTCGCTCGTTTTTCCTAATAAAATATAGTCAATGCTTGATAAAACACTTTCATCTGCAATTTCCACTGCTATAGCACCAATTAAAGGCATTTTTAAATTCACATCTGCTAAAAATTCAAACCCTACAGAATTACCCATAGACATTTTCGCAATTGTAGCACCAACACCACCGAAAGTTACAGTTTTTGCCGATAAAATTTTATTTTCTTTTATTAATTTATAAATTAAGCTGTATTTTTTATCTAAATCGTCAAAATTTGGCAAATTATTCTCATCACGTTTAAAATTAATTAGAGCCACTTTTGAGTTTGTATTTTTAAATTCTGGAGAAATTATATTCGAAACGTTTTCCGAAGTAACAGCAAAAGAAATTATAGTTTCTGGAACTTTCATGTCTTTAAAAGTACCAGACATGCTATCTTTCCCACCAATTGCAGGTATTTTTAGATGTTTTTGTGCATAAAACGCACCTAAAATCGCAGAAAAAGGTTTGCCCCACGAACAATCGTCCGTCATTCGTTCAAAATATTCTTGAAGCGACAGGCGAACCGTACGATAATCACCACCTAAAGCTACAATTTTTGCGATAGATTCGATAATCGCATACACACCACCATGAAAAGTTGATGTTTTTGTTAAATTTGGGTTATATCCATATGTCATAAGTGAACAAGTTGTTGTTTCGCCTTTTAAAACAGGTATTTTTGCAACCATTCCATCAGGCTCAGTTAACATATTTTTTCCACCAAAAGGCATTAAAACAGTTCCTGCACCGATTGTTGAGTCAAAATTTTCTACAAGACCTTTTTTTAAGCATACATTTATATCTGAAAGTATGTCTACAAGGCAATTTTTGTCACTAGTATAAGTGTAATTTTTTTCATCAAAAAACTCTGTAGACATCTTGTCCACGATAACATTTGTTTCAGCTTTTGCACCATTTGTATCTAAAAATTCACGTTTTACGGTAAAAATTTCATTACCACGCCATTTCATAACCAAACGTCCAGTATCTGTAACATTTGCAACGTGAGTAACTTCTATATTTTCGATTTTGCACAAATCTTTAAACTTTTCTACATTTTCAGGTGCAATAACTACTGCCATTCTTTCTTGCGATTCAGAAATTGCAAGCTCTGTTCCGTCTAGTCCGTCATATTTTTTCGGCACTAAATCAAGATTAATTTCTAAGCTATCTGCAAGTTCGCCTATCGCAACACAAACGCCACCTGCACCAAAATCATTACATTTTTTTATCAAAGTTGTAGCATTTGGATTTCTAAATAAACGCTGAATTTTTCGCTCTGTAACAGGGTTTCCTTTTTGAACTTCCGAAGAACTTTTAGTAACACTTTGCTCGTTATGTTCTTTAGATGAGCCAGTCGCACCACCTATTCCATCTCGTCCTGTACGTCCACCTAAAAGCAAGATTGCATCGCCATTTTCTGGCTTAATTCTTACGATATTAGAAAACGGTGCAGACGCTATAACAGCCCCAACTTCCATTCTTTTTGCTTTGTACCCTTGGTCATAAATTTCGTAAACACCACCTGTCGCAAGTCCGATTTGGTTACCATACGAACTATATCCTTGTGATGCTTTTTTTGTGATAACACGTTGAGGAAGTTTGCCTGCTATCGTGTCTTCTATAGCTTCTCGTGGATCGCCTGCTCCAGTTACTCGCATTGCTTGATACACATAGCTTCTTCCCGAAAGTGGGTCACGAATTGCACCACCAAGGCACGTTGCAGCACCACCAAAAGGTTCTATTTCTGTAGGGTGATTATGTGTTTCGTTTTTAAACATTAAAACATAATCTTCGTCTTTTCCGTCAATATTCACTTTAATTTTTATGCTACACGCATTTATTTCATCAGATTCGTCTAAATCTTGTAAAATTCCTTGTTTTTTAAGATATTTTGTTCCGATAATCGCCATATCCATTAGACAAATGTCTTTTTTAGATGACAATTCTTCTCGTGCATCTAAATATTCTTCATAAATATTGCTTATATACTCGTCGTTAATTTTAATATTAGATAACTTTGTCATAAAAGTTGTGTGTCTGCAATGGTCAGACCAATATGTATCTATAACTTTAAGTTCTGTGATTGTCGGATTTCTCTTTTCATCATCACGAAAATACTCTAAAATCGTTTTTATATCATCAAAAGACATCGCAAAAGCTTGATTTTGTCTAAATTCTTCTATTTTTTCATCTGTAAAATTCACAAAATCTGAAATTATTTCTACATCTTCAGGATTTTCTGCTTGTGTATTAAAATAAAATGGTTCGTTATATTCACAAGATGTACTTTCTACTGGATTTATAAGATATTTTTTAACTTTTTCATATTCATCAGCAGTCATTTCGCCATAAAACATATAAATTGTTGCATATTTTACGCTTACGTTTAGGTCGCTATTTAAAAGTTTTACACATTCTTCAGAAAAAGCCGAGCGAGCGTCATATTGCCCTTCTAAAGCTTTTACACCTATAATATGGTCGCAGTCGATTTCTAAAGTTTCGTCAAAACAGTCGTCTGCATTAGGCTCTGAAAAAATAGTATTTTTCGCCTTTTCATAAAACTCTTCTAAAACTCCCGTCATATCGTATCTATGTACGATTTTTAAATCTTTTAGCGACTGTATTTTTAGATTTTCTACAATATCTAAAAACAGGCTCTTTGCTTGTGCGTTAAATGCTGGTTTTTTTGTTACGTAAAGTCGATTGATTTTCATATATCACCTCTAAAATATTTATACTCTCATTGTATCATAAATTACAAAATATGTAAAATAAATAATATTTGTATTTATGTAAATTTTATGTTACAATGACACTATAATAACCTAAGGAGAAATTTTATGCTTTTTATTGAATATCCAAAATGTTCTACTTGTAAAAACATTAAAAACGCACTTTTAGATGCTGGATTTTCTGTCGAAACAAGAAACATTGTAGAAAACACCCCAACAGCTTTTGAAATTAAATCATGGCACGAGAAGAGTAAACTTGATATTAAAAAATTTTTTAATACAAGTGGCTTAAAATACAAAGAACTTTCGCTAAAAGACAAACTCGAAACAATGACTTTAGAAGAAAAATACGAACTTCTTGCAACCGATGGCATGCTAATTAAAAGACCACTTACTATAGATTGCGATAATGTATACATCGCAAAAGATGTTTTAAAACTTATTAAATAAAGGAGAAAAAATTTATGGATTTAGTAAACGCTACAATTGGCAAACAAAAACGAATTGCACTAGTTGCACACGACAACAAGAAAGCAGATTTAGTTAAATGGTGTATAAAAAATTGTGATATTTTAAAACAACATTTTTTATGTGGAACAGGAACAACATCAAGATTAATCGCAAATGCTACCTCACTTCCTGTAAAATCTTATTCTAGTGGACCTTTAGGAGGCGATTTGCAAATTGGCTCAAAAATTGTTGATGGTGAAATTGACATGATGATTTTTTTCTGGGACCCTCTAGAGTCACAACCTCACGACCCCGATATTAAAGCACTTTTACGTGTTGCTGCTGTTTATGATATACCTATTGCTACAACAAAAGCATCAGCAGACTTTGTAATTTCATCTTTATATATGGGCGAAGAATATCACCGTGAAATAGAAAATTTTGAAAATACTATCGCAAAAAGAGTTCAACGTCTTGCTAGATAATTTGTCGAGCGATTTTGCTTGACTTTTTTATAAATATGGTATATTATACTAGTTAATACTTTAAGGAGGCGTGATATGTCAGAAGTAACTTTTAAAAATATCTCACAAAACAAAAAAGCGTATCATGAGTACTTTATAGAAGAAAAATTCGAAACTGGAATCGAGCTTGTCGGAACAGAGGTTAAATCTATTCGCTCTGGTGGAATTAATCTAAAAGACAGTTTTTGCTCCTTCAAAGATGGTGAAATTTTTGTTGTTAATATGCATGTTTCTCCATACGAGCATGGCAATATTTTTAATAAAGACCCAAAACGCACACGAAAACTTTTAATGCATAAAAAAGAAATTATGCGACTTTACGGACTTACAAAACAAGATGGATATACTATAGTTCCTTTGTCTGTATATTTTAAAGGCTCAAAAGTTAAGGTTCAAATCGGTCTTGCAAAAGGTAAAAAACTGCACGATAAACGAGAAAGTATCGCAAAACGTGATGCTAAAAGAGATATTGACAGAACTCTAAAAGAACGTAACAGATAAAATATAGCCACAAATTTTTATTTTTAATTTTTTGTGGCTTTGTTTCGTCTATCTTCGGCTCTTTTTCTTGAGCGAAGTTTTGCACTAGATGGATTTTGACGAAAATCTGGTTTTATAATATCTTTTTCTACTTCATGAGTTTTTACTTCATCTATTTTTTGTATTTTATGTGAAATTTCGCTAGTTGTATTTCCAACATAATTATTTACTTTAATTTTTGCAAAGGCTATTAATAAACATGTTGTAAACATCAACATTTGCAATAATAAATACCCAAATTTTCCACTTAAAAAGTCATATTCTATATTTTTATATGCAATTTCTAAAAACGATATATCATATCTCCATAAAAAATAATGTTGTATTTCAATATAATTAAACACATTAAATAAACCAATTAATTGTATTACATAAAATACAGAATAAATAACATTTAAAACTATTGCACCAGCTTTACTTGTAAACTGTCTTAAATCATACGAATAATGTATTATATAGCTAATATACCACACGACAGCTAAAGCAGTCTTGATGTAATTTATATAAATTTGAGCTATATTTCTATTATTTGCAGTTATAGTAATGAATACAACAGTTATTGTTATAGCTACCACTATTGATATTATTTTTGCAATGTTTTCTTTTGTTTTTGTATAGTTTTTATTATTATACATACAAAATTCCTCTCAAAATAACTACGTTTTTCAATATTTCAAAACACCTTATCATAATAACATACTTTCTTTTTAATATCAATATAAAATCTAATTTTACTTAACTTTTTTATAAAGTTACTATAAAGGTCTTTACAAAAATATTTTTATAGTGTATAATATATTAAGTATTCGCCGATGTGATGGAATGGTAGACATGTCTGACTCAAAATCAGATGCTTCACGGCGTGTCGGTTCGAGCCCGACCATCGGTACCAAACTCATATAATCCGAACCATATTTTCCAAATTGGAGATGGGTTCGGATTTTGTATTTTAATTAAAGATTTAAGTTATGTGTAAATTTTAGCCGATGGAAAATGTTATTCCATCGGCTTTTTGTTATGCAGAAGTTTTATTTGTGTTATTTTGAGTTTCTTTCCACTCATTATACGCATTCAGATTATCTTCATTTTTATAAAACTCTAAAATGCTTGGTAAATAAGCATTTGCTAAAGATTTAGTTACTTCATCTGGTACAGGTAATAATTCTTGTGGAGTACCAATTATTGTAATGCCTATTCCTTTATCACCTAATTCTTGCATAAGTTCTAATAATTCTGTTAAAGATTCGTGTATTGTTTTCATAATTAATATCCTCCTATTGTCATTTCAAAATTTTGTTTGCTCTTAACTTCCATATTTTCCTCTAAGTAAACCTCCTCTACAATTCTTTTTAATTCATCAACCTCTATCTCATTTCCACATTCTCGAAGCTTTTCTATCAACAAATACACCCCAACGCAACTCAAAGCTGTCAGTTCTGCTATCGCTAAAATCTCAGCGAGTTCATCATCATATCTCTGAGCATTTTCAAATCTATTTAACGAATACAGTATATTTTCTCCGACTTCAAACGTGATTTGAGGTCTTTTTTTCGTTTCATCATTAATTTTTTCGTTTCATCATTAATTTTTTCGTATATTTCATTAAATTTATTACGCTCAAACTCCCAACCTGTAATCATATTCGGATTTTTAGTTTTGCGAATTAGAAACTCGTTTTCCATATTTTCTTTGAGGTATTTTTAGCTTATCGTCGCAAGTATTGCCATAAAAAAGTAGTGTCACACCTAAATACAACACCACTTTTTGAAATTATTTTAAATTTTCTGTATAACTTTACATATTTTTTCAATTTTCGCACACTCATCTATAACAAATTTTGTTCCACTGCTCTCTCCGTCCCAAAAAGCTATTACAAAATCTGCATAATTTATGATTTCGATATTTCTTTTAAGAGGTGCATTTCTGCGATATAAATTATATTGTGGTAAAAATTCAGTATATTTTAAATTTCGTTCTAAAGCATAGTTTTTTGCACATAAATCAACACCTTTTGCACCACCTGACACGATTTCAGTGGTGTTTTTCGGTATATACTTCTCTAAATTATTAATTTCTAGCGTGCGTGAGCCTATTATCGCTACTTTCATATAAATTATCTCCTTATTTCTTTTTTGGACTAATACTAGTCCCATTATAGCATATAATAAATGTAAAATAAAGAAAAAGAACTAATATTAGTTCACTTTATTTAGAGGTGTTATATGATTGAACAAAAATTAAAGTCTGATAATCAAATAAGCATAGGAAAAAATATTCGTGATATACGTTTATCTAAAAAAATAGGGCAAACAGAACTTGTAAGACTGCTTGATTTGCAAGGAATTTTAATTACCCGTGAGAGTTTAGTTAAAATTGAGCGTGGAATACAACATATTTATGCATCACAACTCAAAGGAATAAAAATTTCATTAGATACAACATACGATGAACTTTTAAAGTGAATTTTGCAATGTAATTGCACCACATTAAAATGCCCCATATTCGCTCGTGTTGTTAGTTGATTTAGGTTATTTCCAATTCGTTTTAGTTCTTTTGTTACTTCGTTAAGTCCATCAATTACAACGATTTCTTTGTTGAAA
>JAWXUO010000010.1:0-41725 GCA_044426355.1 Clostridia bacterium
GTTGGGGTGTATTTGTTGATAGAAAAGCTTCGAGAATGTGGAAATGAGATAGAGGTTGATGAATTAAAAAGAATTGTAGAGGAGGTTTACTTAGAGGATAATTTAGAATATATAGATGAAGAAAATTTAGGATTTAATATGTTTATGTAAAAAAATAAGCTAAAAATAACTTGTTATGCATATAAATGTATTATATGAGGGAGGGGTACTATAAGAGCGTATGTTTATTATCCGAAAAGTGAAGAAGATATAAAGGAACTTGAAAAAAGAGTTTGCGATGTGCATATAGATTTTATTAAAACAAAAGTAGATAATCTTAATATCCCAGTACCACGCAAAAAGGCGATGTTAAGTGAAATAATCAAAGATAAAAGCAAGGTGTAAAAACCTTGCTTTTTTAAAATTTATATACAAAAAACTACCCATAGATTTTTAATCAATGAGTGGATTATGAAGATACTATTGCCTTAGAGTCATACAAATCAGTTTTAATTTCAGAAGATGATAGAAATTTCTGTTGTTTGATGTGAAAAAATATGGTAAAATTATTGTATAATATATCGAAAGAAGTGTTTATATGGCAGTAAATCATGACGAAAATAAAAAACTTGTAAATAGTTACAATCAAAAAATAGAACAAAATGAGCAGATATTAAGTGAAATACAATTGTTTAAAAGTAGTATCACAGACTTATATGCAACAGAGTTTGAACGAGAACTCGAAAAGATAATGAAAGAAATTGATATAGAAGTTTTGGTAAACGAAAAACGACGACTTAATATAAATCTCTTACAAGAAAATGGGATAACTAATGTTTGGGAATTATATAACTCATCTTTTGAAAATTTATGCGATATAAATGGTATTGGTGACAAAAGTAGCGAAATACTTCTTGAAATTGCAAATCATTACGTAGAGAAAGTAAAACAATCTATAAATGTAAAACTAGATGTTAATACTTCTAGTATCGAGATTATAAAAGTTATTTATCTTTGTAAGGAATTTGACAAAGTAAGTTTAGATATCGAAAAAATATCTAAAAATAGTGAAAAAATAAAACTCGCTCTTAAAGATGTTGTATGCAATAAATTAAAATGGATATTTATATCAAAATCTAAAAAACAAAAAACTTTTGAAACTATTGAGTTGTTGCAAAGTGCAGAAAAATTGGACTATTTGCAAAACAGCTTAATTGAGGATACATATAATAAATGTATTATCAAAGAAAATGCGATAAAAGATTTTAAAGAAAATTCTATAAGTTATTATATTTTTCTTGAAAAAAACTGCAATATTGAGTTAAAAGATGAAGATTCAAAAGCAGGTATATCAAATGAAGTTATAGAAAAGGTCGAACAATATACGCTTGATGCAAGCTTTATGAAATCTGAGCTTCGTGGTTATCAAGAGTTTGGGACGAAGTATATATTAACGCAAGAAAACGTTTTGGTAGGCGATGAAATGGGGCTTGGTAAAACCATACAAGCTTTAAGTGCGATAGCAGATTTATATGCAAGGGGTAATTTATATTCACTGGTGGTGTGTCCTTTAAGCTTGCTTGAAAATTGGATTAATGAAACTAAAAAACATACGAATATTCCTATAACAAAAATTCATAAAAAACCTGTTAGCGAATTTGATATTTGGACTCAGAAAAAAGGAATTGCCGTTACAACTTATGAAACCTTAAAGCATATAGACTTAACAGAAAAAGTTTCTATTTTAGTGGTAGATGAAGCACATTATATTAAAAATCCATCTGCTCAAAGAACGAAGGAACTACAAAGAATAGCAAGTTTTATAGATAGAAAAGTGTTTATGACAGGAACACCGATAGAAAATGATGTTGACGAAATGAGCTTTTTAATTAAAAATTTAAACCACGAAATATATGAAATTATAAGCGATATAAAATTTTTAGTAAATACTGATAACTTTAAAGAAGCTATTTCTCCAGTGTATTTACGACGAAAAAGAGAAGATGTTTTAAAAGAATTACCAGAGCTTATAGAAATTGACGAATGGATTGAGCTTACTAAAAAAGAAATGTCGGAGCATATAGAAAATTTATATTCTAAAGACCTTATGAATTTAAGACGAGTATCTTGGGAAAATGATGATATAACAAAGTCATCAAAGGCAGAAAGACTTAAAGAAATTTGTGATGAGGCGAAAATTGAAAACAGAAAAGTAATTGTTTTTTCATATTTCAAAGATACTATAAATAAAGTATGTACGCTTTTAGGGGAAAGATGTGCAGAGCCTTTAACGGGAGAAGTTAGTGGAGATATGCGTCAAAAATTAGTAGATGATTTTGCAAAATCTGAAATTTGCGATGTATTAGTAGCTCAAGTTGTTGTAGGTGGTGTAGGACTTAATATACAATGTGCAAGCGTTGTTATATTTTGCGAGCCACAATGGAAACCATCAACAGAAGTTCAAGCACTGAGTCGTGCATATAGAATGGGTCAACTGCAAACAGTGACTGTTCATAGAATACTCGCAAGAAATTCGATAGACGAAAGAGTGCTAAGCGTAAAACATGGCAAGGAAATTATTTTCGATGATTATGCAGATGAGTCTGTTATAAATGATAAATTTTTAGATATGAAAGCAATTGATGAGTTAATAGGTACAATTTAATAAGAAAAAGCAAGGTGTAAAAACCTTGCTTTAAATTTAACCTTCAAATATTTCTTTAACATAAATAACTGTACCATTTATTTCCAATTTATCATCACTTAAAAATAATACCAT
Organism: Clostridia bacterium; assembly: GCA_044426355.1. Lineage (GTDB taxonomy): Bacteria > Bacillota > Clostridia > Oscillospirales > Butyricicoccaceae > CAYJLC01. Next base: position 2,759 of record JAWXUO010000010.1, read on the forward strand.
AAAATTTTCTGCTGGAACATCAAATGGAGCTAAAATACCATACTCGCTTGCTGTTTTGTAGCCAACTTTTGGATAATATTTTTCACTTCCTAAAACTACTGAAAATTTATATCCCATTTCTGTTGCTATTTTATGAGCTTCATTCATAAGAGCCGTGCCGACACCTTTTTTCTGTGCTTTAGGCAATACAGAAAGTGGAGCAAGTGCAAGACCTATATTATCGCCGACTTTTACTTCCGTGAACATAATATGCCCTACAATCTCATCTTCTTTTAGTGCTACAAGTGCAAGTTCTTTTATAAAACCACTACTTTTTCGCAAATTATCGACTAAATTATACTCATTTCCGTCTGTATGCTCGGCACTTTCAAAGGCAATTTTTACAAGTTCTTTGATTTCGCTATAATCTCTTGGTTCTTCTTGTCTAATTAACATAACTTTCTCCTTTTTAACTAAATCCTAAAATATTTCAGCCATTCGTTAAAATTTTCTTGAGCTGAGGCACAAGTATCTAACAAAAATCCTTTTTCGGTTTTATATTCGCTAAGACCTCGATAATAGTACATTTTGTGATGTTCGTCGATTACAAATGGCGTAATATTATTTTTTAAGCACTCTTTTAATGCAATAAGTCGTCCGACACGTCCGTTTCCGTCTTGAAATGGGTGTATACACTCAAATTGCCAGTGAAATTCGACAATATCATCGAAAGTAATATTTTGTTTTTCTTTATAATTTAATAATAATTTTTGTATCTCAAACGATACGTTTTCAGGGTCGGTTGTTTGGTTTCCACCAACTTCGTTAGGAAAATTTTTATAGTCGCCGACGTTAAACCAATTTTTATTACTGTCGCTAGTGCTAGATTTTAATAAAAAATGCAGATGTTTTATAAAATTTTCCGATAAAGGCTTGTTTGCGTTTTCGATTACATAATCTATACAGCGAAAATGGTTGACAGTTTCTAAAATATCATCAACGTTAATAGCGTCATTTTCTATGCCGATTGTGTTGGTTTCGTATATATATCGAGTTTGGTCGTGAGTGAGTTTACTTCCTTCGATATGGTTAGAATTATAGGTAAATTCGATTTGTAATTTATGATAAATACCACCTTTTAAACGTGAAGAATGTTCATTTTTTAGCCTTTTTAATAAACGATGGTCGCCTTTTGTGGGTTTTTCTGTATCAGCAGGGATTTTCCAAGTTTTACCCACCAAAACAGCACCAGAAATCTTACCAGACGTACAATAATTTCTAACGGTTCTGTCCGAAACACTCCACTCTTTTGCAAAATGTGCAACTGATAAATAGTCCATGTAGTCACCTCCTATTTAGATATAGTATACCACATTATCGGAAAATTTACAAATGCAATCTGAAGATTTATTTCCGATAGATTTGTGTATAGGTAACTCCTCATAACTATAATAGTTAAATTTTTCAGAGAAATTTTTCGTTAATTTGTGTGAAAATTACGTAGTAATACTTTCGTCTTACAAGTGATTTTTATGCAAAGTAACGGAAAATTCGCAAAAAAGTTGACTATTAAGGCGTGAGCGTTAGCTGTGAGGTGTTGCCTATATATGCATAGAATTTTACATTGTGCGTATGCTGTGATATAGTTTTTTCACCTCTCCGTCACTTCTTGACACCTCTACTCAAGCAGAGGCAGAAAAATTCGAAAATTTCATTGTATCCGACACTATGATTTTAAAATAAAAAAAGGAGTACCACCGTAGCGTTACTCCTTTTAAATTCAAATGTTTTTTGTGTTGACTGTTCGGTTTAGTCATATATATCACGTCTGTGACCGATATTTAGTGCTGTAATTATTAGCTTATTATCTTCAATTAAGCATATCAATCGATAATCTCCAATACGATAACGCCAAAATCCTGATAGATTAGACTTTAATCCTTTGCCATGCGAACGTGGGTTATCGGTATTTGATAAATTTTTTATAATCCATGCTTTTATCATTTTTTGAGTATACTTATCTAGTTTTTTAAATTCCTTATCAAATTCCTTTGTAGTATGAAGTTCGTAAATCATATATCAAGCTCGTTCCAAAGATTAGTAATTGGGCGACTTTCTTTACCACTATCAATGTATTTTTGATACGAAGTTTCAGCAATTTTTATATCGAATTCCTCTTCGATTTTATCAAATAAAGCAGTTTTAAATGCTTCGCTTATAGATATTGAGTGAAGTTTTGCGTAGCTATCAACAAGCATTCTTTCTTGTTCTGATAGTCTGATTGAAAATGACATAATAAAAACCTCCTCTATGTATTACATTGTACTACATTATTGTTTATGTGTCAATATTATTATATGTATGGAATGAAAAGACAATGCTGATTTTAGTAAGTTTTATTTGAGAAATATCAAGCATCGTCTAACACATCTTTCATAGCATCTTTAAAAGATGAATAACGTGGATAATTTTGTGGGTTGTTTTTCATCTCGTTAAACTCATTCATAGCCATAATCGTATTATTATTTGGGATATTGCGTTTAATTTCAAAAGGAATTTTTTGTTCACGAACTGCTTGACTTAAAAAAAGTGTAACAGCAGTTGAAAGGTCTAGTCCTAAATCAGAAAATAATTCTTGAGCAGATTTTTTAAGATTAGGGTCTAAACTAATATTTGTGCTAACTTTAGCCATAATATCACCTCCGATATGTTTGTATTATAGCATATTATATGCATATCGTCAACATAGTATGCGTATATATAGTAAAAGGCATTTTGACTATTTATAATAAATAAAAAAAGGAGTACCACCGTAGCGTTACTCCGTCAAAAATGCGAACATTTTTTAATGTATTTTATTATAACTTAGCATTAGCAATAAGTCAACTAAAAATCGTGTCTATCATCGCAAGGAACACCTAATTTTTCATATATACAAATAATTTCTTCTATAGCTTCGAAACATTCAACGTCAGAAAGCTCGTGATTTCTCACAACGGCGATAATATCTTCTAAAGCCTTGTAACACTTATCATTTATGATATTTTCGATATTAATTTCTTGAATTATATTTTGATAAATTTTCATTCAACACCTCCTAAGTAGACTATAACACATTAAATGACTACTGTCAATGTCGTTGTGACGTTTATAAAAGGTTTAAAATATTTGTGTTTGAGGGTAAACTTTAAATAGAGGTGTTATTATGAAACTTGAATACAAAGACAAATATGAAAAACTAGGACTTAACGTAGTTTACTATAGAAAAAGGCTTAAAGTTACACAATTAGAACTTGCAGAGTTGTTAGATATTCAAAGAAGTCACATAAGTGCTATTGAACTAGGGAATGTAGGTGCTTCGCTTGATGTTATATTCAAAATGTGTGAAGTATTTGGTGTTAAACCCAGCGAACTTTTTGATTTTAGGGATTAAATGCAAAAAATTATTTTAAAACAGAGTATAACATTTTGGAGGTGCAATATGGCAGAACCTTATTTAAAATATCGTAAAAGATTTACTTCGTCAATAAAAAATGAATTAGTGCCACTTTTGGATAAATTATCAAAAGACACAAGAATTCCTAAAAGCAGACTTCTTGATGAAGCGATAGAGGATTTACTAAAGAAACATGGTGTCGAAGTTACAGAAGAAAATTAGAAATAATATAATACGCATTAAACAACTACTATAAATGTGTCAAGTTATTGGTGAATAGGCAACTTTTTCGCACTAAAGTGTGTATTTGAAAATCAAGTTACAATATAATAAATTTGCAAAAATTAATCAAATCAATATAATCACAAAGTGTTTACAATGTGCGTATAATATGATATTATATAGTTAATAATATTAGAAAGAGGTGTTAATATGGCAAATGTAAATATTAGAGTTGACAGCGAAATAAAAAAAGAGGCAAGTGAATTATTTTCAACACTTGGTATGGATATGTCAACAGCAGTAAATATTTTTTTAAGACAAGCAATTTATAACAAAGGTATACCTTTTGAGATTAAAATACCAAATGAAGAAACTGTGAAAATTATAAAAGAAGTAGATATGAAAGAAAATTTAAGCAAAACTTTTAATAGTGTAGATGAGCTTATGGAGGATTTAAATGCTTAGCATTAGGTATCACAATAAGTTTAAAAAAGATTATAAAAATGCTATAAGGCGTGGTCTTGACCAAAATATTTTAAAAGAGGTATTAGAATTTCTTGTTGCTAAAAAAGAATTACCACAAAAATATAAAGACCACGCATTAAAAGGCAACTTTAAAGGTCACAGAGAATGTCATCTACAACCCGATTGGTTGCTTATTTATAAAATAAACGATGATGAATTAATTTTGGAACTTGTGAGAACAGGAACGCATAGCGATTTATTTTAAAATGGTTATTAAATCATTCTACCCCCAAAATCCTTTCCCAAGTATCCTTGAAAATTACGCTCTCATCATTTTCCCATTTGCCGACAGCACGACGACCCACACCTAATAATTTACCAAATTCAAGCTGTGATAAATTCATGGCTTGTCTTTTTTTGCATATTTGCTCGCCTTGTCCGTTATACAAAAATAAATTATACTCATCAAGCAAATCTGTTATATGAATTTCGTATAAATCAGCGAGGATTTGTAGCTTGTCCGTATCATAGTAGTCACGGCTAATATTTTCATAAGTTTTATAGCATTTTGCAGATATACCAAGGATTTTTGCAATATCGGACTGCAAGTAACAGTTTTTGTGTCTGTAATATTTTAAACGTTCGCTTATGTGCGTATCAATATCTGCGTTAAAATTACTCACAATCGAGTTACCCACAGTGACTTTATAAGGCTGTGCAAAGGTCACTTTGTGGACATAATATGGCGAATATCCAAGCAAAGCACCGTAAATATTACGTAATGGTATTAAATATAGCACCCCTTGAGCCGTTATGTGTATATCTCGTTTTCGATACACCTAGAAACATAAGTGCTGAGTTTGTTACCTTTTTCAACATTGAATGTAGAAATTCCTTTGATAAGTCCTAGTGTGCCGATGGAAATCAAGTCCTCTTGGTCGTAGTTGCTAGAATAATATTTTTTTGCTATATGTGCTACAAGTCGCAAATTATGCTCTATTAATTTATTGCGAGCATTAATGTCCCCGTGGCTTAATTTTTCGAGAAGTTCTTTTTCTTCCTCGGGTTTTAGTGGCTTTGGAAAAGTAGAATAACCGTTTGAAACACTTAAAATAAAAAAAGATAAACTAGCAATTAAAGCTGATGATATAAACATATAAACCTCCTAAAATATAGTTGTTGATATGTATATGCGAAAATATGGTTGGTTGTTGCTAGTACTTAAAAGAAGATTAATTTAGGCAACACATCATAACTATTATAGTTATGAGGAGTTACCTTTATAAGAAAAATCAAAAAAGGCAAAATTTTCTCTTGACATATTTCAATAGTATGCTATACTAAATAAGCGATAGTATGCTATTGAATATTTTAAACAGAGAGGTAAAAAATGAAATACGAACATTTAGGGAAAACACTACACCAAATTGGTATTATGAACCTAAAAGCAATTAATAATAGGCTGAAAAAGTTAGATTTAACCATGGCACAAGGGCTTGTTTTGATTTTCTTGCAAGAAACAGACGGAAACGAACTACCTATAAAAATGTTAGAAAAAATGTCGGAAACATCTCAGCCTACTATGCTAGGGGTTATAAATAGACTAGAACAAAAGGGATTTATCACGACATATCTTAATACCAAGCGAAAAAAGATGGTAAAAATCACGGACTATGGATTGAATATCATACCTGATATAAACGAATGCATTGAAGAAGTGGAGGAAATTTGCTTTAATGGTTTTACACAAGGCGAACACGCTATTTTTATGGAGTTGCTTCATAAAACTAAAAACAACCTTTTGCAATATCACGCTATTGACGAACGATTAGAAACGGAGAATAATGATGAATAACGATTTGAAAAAATTAGACAGTATGCCTGTTGGAAAAGCTGTTATGGCAAACGCAATCCCTGCTATGCTTGCAATGGTAATGGTACTAATTTATAATATGGCAGACCTATTTTTTATAGGGCAAACAGGAGATGACCTAAAAGTGGCTGCAATTTCTATGGCAACTCCACTGTTTTTGCTGTTTATGTCCTTGGGGAATATCTTTGGAATAGGTGGTGCTGCCCTCCTTTCAAGAAGATTGGGTAGTGGAAACCATGACATAGTGAAGAAAATTTCTTCCTTTTGCTTCTGGTCTTGCCTTGTGGTTGGGATAGGAATTTCTCTAGTGGTCTTTTTTGCTGTAGATTCAATTGTGATTATGTTAGGTGCTAGTGGAGAAACTGTTGAAATGGTGGCATCTTATCTTAGTATTTTAAGTATTTGGGGGGTGTTTATCCTAATTTCTAACTGTTTTTCTGCTTTAGTTAGAGCAGAGGGAAAACCTGAAAAAGCTATGGGTGGTATGATGATAGGTAATCTTATAAACATCATTTTAGACTATATTTTAATTTTAACTTTTGACTTAGGTGTAGAAGGAGCTGCTATTGCTACTGTCATAGGTAATACTTGTGGTGGGCTATATTATTTGATTTATTTGGCGAAAAAAGAGAAAAATCAATCTATGTTAAGCGTAAAAATTTCGGATTTTACTATTGGCGAAGGAATTATGAAAAATATTTTGATGATTGGTGTTCCGTCATCGCTTGCGTCGATTTTAACGGGACTTTCACAAGTTTTGATAAATGGGCAAATGGCGATTTATGGAGATATGGCTGTTGCAGGGATTGGCGTTGCGATGAAATGCACGATGATAACTTCGATGGTTTGCATGGGTATTGGTATGGGTGTTCAGCCACTTTTAGGATATTCTATTGGTGCAGGTAACGAAGAACGATACAAGGCAGTTTTAAAATTTGCTATTATTTTCTCAATTTGTGTATCGGGTTCTTTAACGATACTATGTTATCTTGCGATGACACCAATTGTAAATGCATTTGTTAGTAATCCAGAAGCTTTTGAATATGGTTATACATTTTCGCAAGTTTTAGTATCGACTTCGGCAATTATGGCAATTATTTTCCTTATTTCTAATGCATTACAGTCGGCAGGAGCAACGAAATCGGCATTTTTACTAAATATTTGCCGTCAAGGTATTGTATATATTCCGTTGCTATATATTTTAGGAGATTTTTTTGGCATAAACGGATTAGTTTATGCACAACCAGTGGCTGATGTTGTGACTTTGATTGTGGCTGTCTTGATTTATCGCAATGTATCTAAGGATTTTTTCCTAAAAAAGAAATAGAAAAAAATGTAACTTATGAAAACTGTTCTACGCAAGTTATAAAATAATGACGTTTTTATGTCACTTTGTGTTGCACAAAGTAACCAAAACCAAAAATCTTTTAGAAAAGTTTTAGCAAAACAAAGTAGAATTTTGATTTGTTTTTCATGAGTTCGGTGTAGCGTAGTTTTAAGACTTTGCGTTTTAGACTACGCTTACGCTTATGCAAATTTATATTAAACTTAAATTTTCAGACAAAAAGCACCTAATTTGTGCTTGAACTTTTTTATGCGTAAATAGTCTGTGCAGAGTTTAAAATTTGCAGTAAAATAATAAAATTACTTAAATTTAGGCTGTTTTGTGCTGTTAGCCAAGTGAAAATATAGTAAAATTAAACGATAGTGGTGAACGAAGCACGCCTATTAAGCTTCACTCAAGCCGAATTATTTAGCTTAAAACGAATCTAAAATAAGATTTTGTAAAACTTTTATAAAAAGTTTTTCTCTTGAGTTCTTGGAGAGCCAAGAACTGCCAAACGGCGAGTGTTAAAAGAAAAAATATTACTTTAATTAATAAATTTAACTGGTACAAGTTGAAAGTAACGCCAAACGGCGAGTGTTAAAATAAAAAAATTACTTTAATTAAAAATTTTAATTAGTACAAATTATAAAATTACATTTTAACACCTAAATGCATACTAGTTTTAAATAAAATAACGTTTTTATGTCACTTTGTGTTGCACAAAGTAACCAAAACCAAAAAACTTTTAGAAAAGTTTTAACAAAACAAAGTAAAGGTTTATATAATGTTTTGACGGTTCGGTGTAAAGTGATTTTAAGAATTTATATTTCAGACTACGCTCACGCTTATGCGAATTTATATTAAACTTAAATTTTCAGACAAAAAGCACCTAATTTGTGCTTTAGCTTTTTTATGCGTAATTAATCTGTGCAGAGTTTTAAATTAAAAAAACAACAAAAAACAGGGCATACATTAATTTGTATACCCTGATTATTTATTTTTTTGAATATTTTTTCAAAAGTTGTAATGTGTAAAATTTGTTAGCATAAGCAATTACCGAAGAACGAATGAAAAAACGAAGTTCCGAGTGGATTTTAATACTATCTTGTGGAACGCCTTGCTTGGAAAAAGTAGATTTTAACACATTTTCTAGTTCGCTTGCTAGATAATTATACGATTTTTCTACAGGAAAACCAATGTCCTCATGCACTTTTATGATAGCTTTAATTTCATTTATAGAATAAATTTGCTTAAATATGAAAATTAATATCAAAAATGCGATATGGTCATTTGTATATTTTTTTTTGTTTGTAGGTGTCATAAGACCTTGGTTTACATAGTTTGCAACCATAGATGCAGTGATGCATTCGTCTTGCGTATATAGTATTCCGATAGTTTTTTCAAGATATGTTATAACTTGGTCGATATACAATCCAATGTTTGGCAATTCGTTGTATCGTGGAAGTTTTATATTTAAAACTTGTTGTTTAAACTCTAAATTCATAGACGTCCTCTTTCTAAACTTAGTATTTTAAATATTATAAGATATTTTGTTTATATTTGTCAATACCTCTTGACAAATTTTATGATATAGTATAATATAGTATCATAAACTAGATTAAAGATTAAAAGGAAAAAATAAATATGAAGTGGAATATTGTAACAGACTCAGGTAGCGACCTTGCAAAAGAAAAACCTAGCGATGATATAGGATTATCTGTAGTACCTATTATAGTTATGGTAGGGGAAACAGAATATATAGACGACACTAATATGGATATATTAGAGTTGCTTGATGCTATGTCAAAAGAAAAAATATCGTTGTCAACGGCGTGTCCATCGCCTCATGCTTTTTTCGAAGAATACAAAAAAGCAGATTTTACAATTTGTATAACAATTACGAGCGGACTTAGTGCAACACATAATTCAGCAGTGCTTGCCGTGGATATGCTAAAAGAAGAATTTCCTGATAAAAAAGTTTTAGTTATAGATAGTAAAGCTACAGCTACGAAAATGGTTGTTATAAAAAGAAAAGCAGAAAAATTAATTCGTGAAGGCAAAACTTTCGAAGAAATTAGCGAAATTTTACCTAAATATGCAGAAGATGCAGGTTTTGTATTTGCTTTAGGTGCATATGATAATTTAGTTAAAACTGGTAGAATGAGCAAAACTGCTGGTTTACTTGCTACAACAGTTGGAATTCGTGCAGTTGCTACTGCAAGCGAAATGGGAACTATAGAGGTAATCAAAAAACCTCGTGGCGAAAAAAATGCAATAAATGAGATGGTAGAGTATGCAAAAATTCACAAAAAAATCGAAGATTCTTTTGTTGTAATAGGTCATTGTAATAATTTAGAAGGTGCTATGAAATTAAAAGAAAAAGTTATACAAGAGTTAAATCCGAAAGAAATTGAAATTACCGAATGTAGTGGACTAAATACTTTTTATACAATGCAAAATGGCTTATTATTAGGTTTTTAAAAATAAATTTATATATCAAAATGAAACAGTCATGAGAGTGGCTGTTTTGTTATGTAATACTTTAAATTATACACAGTTATTTCGTTGACATTGTTTTAAAAAAATGATATAATGATAAGACTTTTAACGAAAAAAGGAGAAACGATAATGATTTATGTAATGTCTGACTTACACGGAAATTACGAAAAATATAAAGAGATGCTAGAAAAAATAAAACTTAGTGACAGAGATTCGCTTTTTATACTAGGTGATGTTTTAGATAGAGGTGTATCTAGCATGAAAATAATTTTAGATTTAATATACCGACCAAATATTTATATGTTAGCAGGAAATCACGATATAGTAGCACTATCTTGTATTAATAGTTTGAAATCTTCTACTAAACAAAGTGAAAATGCAAAAAGAATAACAGATGAGTGGCTAAATGTTATGGGTGGACAAGCAACATATGATGAATATAATGCTTTAGACGAAGAAGAGCAAGAAATGATAGAAGAATATTTAAGTGAGCTTGAATTTTTTGACGAAGTAGAGGTAAAAGGCAGAAAATATATATTAGTGCATACTTTAGGCTTAAATAATTTCGAAGAAGATAAACCATTAGATGAATATACACAAGACGATATTTTATGGCAAAGATGTGACTACAATTATAGATATTATAATGATAAATTTTTAGTAACAGGTCACACTCCAACGTCATATATAGAAAACAATGCTCGTCCTGACTACATTTATATAGCTAATAATCATATAGCTTTGGATTGTGGAATGGAGCGACTGGGTTGTATTTGTCTTGATAATATGGTGGAGTATTACGTTTAATAAAAAAACTCTTGACTTTATTTAGATAAAGTGATAAACTAACGATATACAAAAGCTTTAAGGAGAAAATCAATGAAAAAAATATTAACAATTGCTTTAGCATCTGTAATGTCACTAGCGTTACTTTCAGGTTGCTCAGGAGATGCAGAAACTGATAATTCGCAAAATACTGGAAACACGAACAATAAAACAACGGTAGATACATCACTTGATGATATTGTAAATAAAGGACAATTAGTACTTGGTTTAGATGATTCTTTTCCACCGATGGGCTTTAGAAATGAAGATAACGAAATAGTTGGTTTTGATATAGACCTTGCTCAAGCTGTTGCAGAAAAACTTGGCGTAGAACTTGTTTTGCAACCAGTAGAGTGGGCATCTAAATAATTAGAATTAGACATGAACAATATAGACTGTATTTGGAACGGAATGTCTATAAACGAAAGCCGTATGGAAGCTATGAACATGTCTGAGGCGTATCTTGCAAATGAAATAGTTTTTGTGGTTCGTTCAGGTGATAATATTACTTCTGTAGATGATTTAGCTGGTAAAATAGTAGCTGTACAATCTGGCTCTAGTGCACAAGAAATTATCGAAAGCGATGAAGAACTTATGGGTAAAATCGCAGGGTGTGTAGAATTTAGCACATTTTTAACTGCTCTTTTAGACCTTGAAGTATATGGGGTTGATGCTATTTTAATGGACTCTGTAGTTGCACAATACCAAATTGCAACATCTGGTAAAAACTTTGAAATTCTAAACGGATATGTAGAACCAGAATTTTATGGAATAGGTTTTAGAAAAAATGACGTTGCACTTGGTGACGCTGTGTGGAAAGCACTTTCTGAACTAAAAGAAGAAGGTGTTATTGCTGAAATCGCAGAAGAATGGTTCGGCGAAGACGTAACTCTTATCCAATAAAAAATATATAGTTTGGGAGAAAATTCTTCCAAACTATTTTGCACATAAGGAGAAAATATGGTAATTTCTAATATGTCGCTTGAACAAATAGGAAAACTTACGGTTCAAATGATAGAAGCCTCTGGAGTAACACTTCAAATATTTTTTATAACAGCATTATTTTCTGTACCATTAGGTATTTTGGTAGCAGTTGGAAGAATGAGTAAATTTAAAATAATTTCGGCTGTTGTTCGTTTCTATCAATTTATAATGAGAGGAACACCACTTATATTGCAACTTATGTTTATATATTTTGCACCAAAATACATAGCTTTAGAATTTGGAGTAACATTAAGCTACACACGTTTTAGCTCGTGTGTTTTTGCGTGTATAATAAATTATTCGGCATATCTTGGCGAAATTTTTCGTGGAGGTATCGAATCTATCCCAAAAGGGCAGTATGAAGCAGGAAAAGTTTTAGGCTATAGCAAAGTTCAAACGTTTATATACATAATTTTACCTCAGGTAATAAAAAGAATATTACCATCTTTGGGGAATGAATTTATGGTACTTATAAAAGATACTGCTTTAGTTTCTGTTGTAGCAGTTACAGAATTATATCAAATAGCAACGAAAATGGCGTCTACGCATGCGTCTGTACTACCTTATATATTAGCAGGGGTTATGTATCTTATTTTAAATTCTGTTATCGAGCAAATTTTTATAAAGCTTGAAAAAAGATACAGTTATTATAGTTAGGAGAAAATATGGAACTAATAAAAGCTGTAAATGTTAATAAATCATTTGGGGATAACCATGTTTTGCAAAATATATCTATGAGCGTGTCAGAATCGGAAGTAGTGGCTATAATCGGACCGTCAGGTTCTGGAAAATCGACTTTTTTAAGATGCTTAACACAGCTAGAAACAGCAGATAGTGGACATATCGAAATATGTGGAGAAGTTTTACTAGAAACAATAGATGGTACTCCAAATTATGCAAAGGGCGAAAAACAACACTTGATACAATTGCAAACAGGCTTAGTTTTTCAAAATTTTTGTCTTTTTCCACATATGAGCGTTTTGGAAAATATTGTTCACCCACAAGTTAAAATTTTGAAAACACCTATAGAAGAAGCAAAAGAAAAAGCATTAGGTTTGCTTCGAAAAATGGATTTGTTAGATAAAGAAAACGCATATCCGTGTCAATTATCGGGTGGGCAACAACAAAGGATTGCGATTGCTCGTGCTTTAGCTCTAAATCCGAAAGTTTTGTTTTTTGACGAACCAACATCGGCACTAGACCCACAACTAACAGGCGAGATATTAAAAGTTATAAAATCTCTTGCAGAAGAAAAAATGACTATGGTTGTTGTAACGCATGAAATGGCATTTGCAAAAGGTGTTTCGGACACTATTGTTTTTATGCATAGTGGGAAAATTTTAGAAATAGGTACGCCAGAAGAAGTTTTTGATAATCCAAAAACAGATATTATAAAGGCGTTTTTAAATGTGGAAAATTAAGTGATTTTCCATATTTTTATATATGGCAGGCTAAGTCTAGGAGGACTGTATTGAAACAAAATTATACTGATAAATATATATCACCTGACGATGTCATAAAGAAAATTAAAGATAATGATAGGATTTTTTTAGGACATGCAGTAGCAGAGCCTACAACTTTGCTTGAAAAACTAGTAGAAAATCACGAAAATTATAAAAATGTTGAAATAGGACATTTGTTTTACTTAGGTAGCGAAGATTATTTGAAATATCCTAAAAGTTTTGTGGATAATTCGCTTTTTTGTGGCTTAGCTCAAAGAAAATATGTAAGCAAAGGTGTTGTAAATTTCACACCATGCTTTTTTCACGAAGTACCAAAAATGTTTGATGATGAATTTTTGCCACTAGATGTTTTTGCGTTGCAATGTGCACCTCCTGATGAAAATGGGTATATAAACCTTGGTGTAACTGCTGATTTTAGTGTTGCTGGAATTAGAAAAGCAAAAATGGTTATTGCAGAACTAAATGTAAATATGCCAAGAACTTTTGGCGATGGAAATTGTATTCATATTTCGGAGATAGACTATATATATGATGTGGACAGACCATTGTTTGAAGTGCCACCTCCGAAAATTACAGATGTAGAGAAAAAAATAGGGAAATATATCGCAGATTTAATACCTGATGGTGCAACGTTGCAATTAGGTATTGGAGCTATTCCAGATGCTATTTTGGAATTTTTGAAAGACAAGAAAAACTTAGGTATTCATACAGAATTGCTATCCGAGGGGATTGTAGATTTAGTTAAGCAAGGCGTTATAACTGGCTCTGAGAAAAATATAAACAAAGGAAAACTGGTATCTGCTTTTATAATGGGTACTAAAAAATTGTATGATTTCATTGATAATAACGAAGATGTGGAGATTTATCGTGTAGATTATACGAACGACCCCTATGTTATAGCGAAAAATGATAATGTAATCTCAGTTAATGCGTGTATTCAAGTGGATATTATGGGACAAGTTGTGGCAGATAATATAGGCTTAAACCAATTTTCTGGAGTTGGTGGACAAGTAGATTTTGTGCGTGGTGCAAATATGTCTAAAGGTGGAAAGGCTATTATTGCAATGCACTCTGCGGTGAGCCATGGAAAAGTTTCGAAAATTGTTCCGTTTATAGACCACGGTGGAGCAGTTACGACTTCTCGTTTTGACGTATCATATATAGTAACAGAATATGGTGTTGCAAGTCTTCGTGGAAAAAACTTAAAACAAAGAGCGAGAGAACTTATAAATATAGCACACCCAAATTTTCGTGAACAACTAGCTGTTGAGTTTAAATCTAGGTTTTTAGAGGATTATTAATAAAATACACATATAATAGGTGGTAGAAATGACTTTACGAGAAAAATGTAGCAAACTTCCTAAAGTTTTAGAAGAATTATATCCTGAAGCAAAATGTTCATTAAATGCATCAAATGACTACGAGCTTTTGTTTGCGACAAGGCTTTCGGCACAGTGTACAGATGCTAGAGTTAATATAGTAACAAAAGATTTATTTGCAAAGTTTGATACTTTAGAAAAATTTGCAAATGCAAATGTAGCTGATGTAGAAGAATGTATTAAATCTTGTGGACTATATAAATCAAAGGCGAAAGACCTTGTGAAAAGTGCAAATACTTTAATTAATGAGTTTGACGGAAAAGTGCCTAATAATATGGAGGATTTATTAAAACTGGCTGGAATTGGCAGAAAAACTGCGAATTTAATACTAGGCGATATATATGGAGAGCCTGCAATCATTGCAGACACACATTGTATAAGAATTTCTAACAGACTAGGTTTGGTTACAAATACTACAGACCCTTTGCAAGTTGAAAAAATATTAAAAAAGAATATTGCGAAAAAATATCAAACTAAATTATGCCATAGATTTGTGCATTTTGGTAGAGAATATTGTAAAGCACAGTCGCCTAAATGTGCAATATGCCCGATAACTGAATATTGCAAGTATTTTAAAAAAGAAAATAAGTAAAATGGATTTTAAAGGATTATATTGTTTTGTTTGAGAATAAAATGAAAAAAGTTGGGTAAATTATAGTAAAACCTAAGTGGGAAATGGAATGAAACCATTTTTATGGAAAGTTTATTAGAAAAACTATGAAAAATGAGTAAAAAACGAAATAGCAAAATGTACAAAAATATACGGTTACATTGTCGAAAGCTTTTTGTAACTTTTTTGTAACTAAGTATTGACAAAAACATAAAATAGGTGTATGATGAATATGTTACTAAGATGTAACTTTAAAAATTAACTTAGAAATGTAAAGCAAAATAGGAGTAAGTTTAAATGAATAATTTATTAACTGAAATTAATCAGTTTTTTGCTCGCAGAGCGAAAATTTTATGTCCTTGTGTTTTTTTAGGATTAATGGTTCCAACATTATCGTTCACATCAGAACTTGTAAAACCTAATATATCTGTTATTATAAACGGCGAATACGTTGGCATGGTAGAAACACAACAAGAATTTGAAGAACAAATGTATGCTGTAGAAAAAACTACAAGCCAAGTTCTGTCAAAACCATATAAATTAAATATAGAAGTAGAATATGTATGTTCTTACGGAAGTTATACAAATGATTTATTAAGCGAAGAGCAAGCTAACTATATATTAGCAGAATATGTAACTGGAATTTCGACTATTGCAGAAATTCGTGTTGATGGACAAGTTATAGGAACGCTACCATCAGTTGCTGTAGCGAATGAATTACTAGACGAAATCTTACTTGAAGCTGTTGGAATGGACAGTGAAAGTGGAGCGTCTTTCGTTCAAGATGTTCAGGTTGTAGAAGTAGTTTCTACACAAGTGAAACTTGAAGATGAAGAAACTATAAAAAAATATTTTACTTCAACTTCTGTAGGACCTTCTGTGCATACAGTATCTGCAAACCAAACATTATCGCAAATAGCTAATTCATATGGTATGAAAACTGATGAAATTATGAACTTAAATCCTGATATAGAACCTACAAGAATGAGTATTGGACAAGATATTCTTATCGAAAAGGCACAACCTGCAGTTTCGGTTTCTGTAACGAAAATCGAAACATATACAGAATCTATAGCATATGAAACAGAAACAAAATACGATGATTCTATGACAACAACACAGAAAAAAGTTGATGTTCCTGGGGTTTTAGGTGTAGAAGAATTTGTTGCAGAAATAACTTATGTAGATGATATACCAGTAGAAAAAATTATTTTATCGCAAACTGTTTTAAGCGAGCCTGAAACAGAAGTGGTAATAGTTGGTACGTTAAAACCTGTTACAACAGGTAACTTTATAATGCCAACGACAGGTACATTAACATCGCCATATGGTTATCGTTCGTCTGGTTTCCATGCAGGAATAGATATAGCAGCACCAGTAGGAACACCTATGTATGCTTCAGATGGTGGTACGGTAACGTATTCTGGCTGGTATGGTGGCTATGGTTATTGCATAATTATCAATCACGGAAATGGCTTTGAAACACTTTATGGACACGCATCTGCACTGTATGTGTCAGTTGGACAAAAAGTTTCTCAAGGAGATTTGATAGCTGGAATGGGTTCTACAGGGAACAGCACAGGAAGTCACTTACACTTTGAAATTCGTGTAAACGGCGTTCATCAAAATCCATATAATTATTTATAATATCAAAGCACTCTAAAGTTTATCTTTAGGGTGCTTTTATTTTTAATATAGAGGTTGTCATTTTCCTTTAAATTTGTTATAATATAAGGATAGAAAAAATAAAGAGGGGAAGTGGAGTTATTGAAGAAAAAAAGATGGGTAATTTTACCTTGCGATAATTTAGACGATGATATTCAATCAAAAGTTAATATTTCTAAAATAGCTATAAAAGTTTTGGTAGCTCGTGGATATAATTCCTCTCATAAAATAAAAGATTTTATAGCGACAAAAGACGCAGATTTAATAGACTGTTTTCTAATGAAAGATATGGAAAAAGCAGTAGGGATTATTAAAAAATCTATCGAAAACAACGAAAAAATCATGATATACGGCGATTATGATGTAGACGGAGTAACTTCTACGGCACTTCTTACGCATTATCTAAAAAGTTGTGGTGCAGATGTAGATTTTTATATTCCAGACCGTGCAGTAGAAGGATATGGACTAAACATAATTGCGATAGACAAAATAAGCAAAAAAAATATTGATTTAATTATCACGGTAGACTCTGGGATAACGGCGATAGATGAAGTCGAATACTTAAATAAACTTGGAATTAAAGTTATTATAACCGACCACCACTCGTGCAAAGAAAAAATACCGAATGCACAAGCTATAGTAAACCATAAACAACCAGATTGCGACTATCCGTTTAAAGAACTTGCAGGAGTAGGCGTTGCGTTTAAGCTTGCGTGTGCTATTAGTGGCGACCCTAAAAAAATGCTGGATTTATATGGAGATATTGTAGCAGTTGGAACGATTGCCGATGTAATGCCTATAATTGGCGAAAATAGAGCTTTAGTAGCTAAAGGTATCGAAAATTTAAACAAGACTGAAAAAATTGGGCTACACTGCTTGATGAAAGAAGTTGGAATAAAAGATATAACATCTACAGGGGTTAGTTTTCGCATTGCACCAAGGATTAATGCAGCTGGACGAATGGGACTTGCAACAGATGCTGTAACTTTGCTACTAACGAATGACGAAAGACAAGCTCGAGAACTTTCTGGGATACTTTGTGAGCAAAACACGAGTAGACAAGAAGAAGAAAAAGATATTTTAGACGGTGTTTTAGAAAAAATAGAAAGCAAAATAAATTTAACAAATGAGCGAATGATAATAATTTGGGGGGATAATTGGCACCATGGTGTGGTTGGAATTGTATCTTCTCGAATTATAGATAAATATAATTTGCCAGTTATCATTTTTTCTATAGAAGATGGTATGGCAAAGGGTTCTGCTCGCAGTATCAAGGGGTTTAATATATTTAATGCACTAATGACGCAAAGCGATATTTTAGAAAAATTTGGTGGACACGAACTTGCAGCTGGAATGACTTTGAAAGAAGAAAATTTAGTTACTTTTAAGCAAAATATGCTAAAAATTGCAAACGAGAGTATTACTGACGAAATGCTAATTCCAGAACTGAAAATAGACTGTAAACTTAGTTTTTTAGACATTAATATAGACTCAGTAAACGGTATTAATGTACTTGAACCATATGGAATGAAAAATGCACAGCCTGTTTTTTGTACAGAAGATGTGTTAGTGAAAAATATAATACCGATTAGTGCAGGAAAACACCTTAAAATTGTGTTTGAAAGTGATAGTACAACGCATATAGGAATGCTTTTTTCGACAACAGAAAAAGAATTTTGCTATAATGTAGGCGAAACGGCATGTATAGCGTATTCTTTAAATATAAATGAATTTAAAGGAACTAAAAGCGTTCAAATGATAATTCGTGATGTTAAACCTAGCATTGAAAACGCTAAAAATGAGAAAAAAAACATTGAAATTTATAAAAAGTTTTTGCAAAACGAGAAACTTACGATAGAAGAAAAAAATATTTTATTACCGAAAAGACCAGATTTTGTTTGTGTTTTTAAAAGTTTAAAGGCGAATAAAAAAAGCTTTGATATAACAGAATTTTCGAGAAAACTTGGAATAAATCCAGGAAAATTTTTGGTGTGTTTAGATGTTTTTTTAGAATGTGGTTTGATAAATTATAGTTCGCACCAAGATATTTATAGCGTAGAGATAAAAGATGTTGATACAAAGGTTTCGCTAGAGGATAGCGAGATAGTTAAAAAGCTTGAGGGGTAATTTTTATGGATAATATAGATAACTGGATAGTACAATTTAAAGAAAAATTAAGAACACAGCGAGATGCACAAACATATAATATCGAATTAATAGAAAAAGCATATAACAAAGCAGTAAATGCACATGAGGGGCAACTTCGCAAAAGTGGCGACCCATATGTTATACACCCATTAGAAGTAGCCGAAATTATTTTAGAAATGGGACTTGATACAGAATCTATAGTTGCAGGTTTGTTACATGACTGTATAGAGGATACTGAGTATAATTACGACGAAATAGCGAAAGATTTTGGCACAACGATAGCAGACCTTGTAAATGGGGTTACACGTCTTGGTATGATAACATATTCTAAAGAGCAAGAACAAATGGAAGACCTTAGAAAAATGTTTATGGCAATGGCGAAAGATATTCGTGTTATTTTGGTAAAACTTGCAGATAGAACACATAATATGCGTACTATGGAATTTTTGCCAGAGGCAAAACGTCGCTCAAAATCCTTAGAAACTATGGAAATTTATGCACCGATAGCACATAGACTAGGTATGCAAAAAGTTAAGTGGGAGCTAGAAGATTTATCGCTACAACACCTAGACCCTATAGGATATAACGAAATAACTGCAGGACTTGACGAGCAAGAAGAAAGCAGATTTGAATTTTTAAACGCAATACAGACATCAATACTTGCAAGACTAGAAGAAGCTGGTATATCAAGCGAAATTGGTGGTAGAGTTAAACACGTTTACAGTATTTATCGCAAAATGTATTCGCAACATAAAAATGTAGATGAAATTTATGATATATGTGCTATACGTGTAAAAGTTGCGACAGTTGCAGACTGCTACAATGTTTTAGGGCATATGCACGATTTGTATAAACCAATTCCAGGTAGATTTAAAGACTATATATCTACGCCAAAACCAAATGGCTATCGCTCGCTTCATACAACGGTTATAGGTAGAGCAGGTGTGCCTTTTGAAGTTCAAATTAGAACGCACGAAATGCATTTTAAAGCAGAATATGGCGTTGCTGCACATTGGAAATACAAAGCAGATATACAAACATCTAGTGGTGAAGATACTTTTAACTGGATTAGACAACTACTCGAGGCAGGGCAAGATACAGCAGCAGAAGATTTTATAAAAAACATAAAAGTAGACCTTTTTTCTGATGAAGTGTTCGTTTTTACACCAAAAGGTGACGTTATAACTATGCCAGCACTAGCAACACCTATAGATTTTGCGTATGCTATACACTCGGCTGTTGGTAACAGAATGACAGGCTGTAAAGTAAATAGTAAAATTGCACCTATAGATACAAGGCTTAAAAATGGGGATATTGTAGAGGTTATAACCTCTAAAGAAACTCATGGACCATCAAGGGATTGGCTAAAAATTGTTCAAACGTCTGAAGCTCGTAATAAAATAAAACAGTGGTTTAAAAAAGAAAAAAGAGAAGAAAATATTGCACAAGGTAAAGATGACCTTGACCGTGAGCTTCGTGCATCGCTAGTTTACAAAACTTTTATGGATGATGAAGAAATACAAAAAAATGTGTGCGACCATCTTCTTTTTAAAGATTTAAGCGAAATGTACTCTTCAATTGGATATGGTGGAATAACGCTAACACGTGTTGTAAATCGTGTTCGTGAAGAAATTACAAAGAAGAAGAAAAGAGATGCAGAACAGCAAGGAACAGTTGTTGTACCGATAAAAAAATCTCAAAAATCTAACGATGGCGTAATTGTAGACGGAATAGATAGCTGTTTAGTTAAGTTTTCTCGATGTTGCACGCCAGTTCCTGGAGATGAAATCGTAGGATTTGTGACACGTGGTTATGGTGTGTCTATACACAGACAAGATTGCATAAACTACGTTAATGGCTCAATAACCGAAGAAGATAAAAAACGCTGGGTTGAGGTTAATTGGGACGA
This sequence comes from Clostridia bacterium, assembly GCA_044426355.1. Lineage (GTDB taxonomy): Bacteria > Bacillota > Clostridia > Oscillospirales > Butyricicoccaceae > CAYJLC01. Next base: position 23,543 of record JAWXUO010000010.1, read on the forward strand.
AAATGTCATTGAAAACAACCAAAAAGGTAAAAAGTTTAGCACATCTATTCAAATTTCTGGTAGAAATAGAGATGGTATTTTAAGCGATGTAATATCTGTTTTATCATCATCACGTATAACGATTACAGAGTTTAACGCTCGTGATTTAGCTGATGGATATGTTGTTATGAATGCTGTTATAGAAATTTTTGATATAGAGCATCTTAATTATATTTTTAATAAAATGCGTCAAATAAACGGTGTTGTAACTGTTATAAGACAGGCGAGCTAGGGGATTTTTTATGAAAATTGTTTTACAAAGAGTGAAAAAAAGCTCGGTTTTAATAGATGGTAGTGAAAAAAGAGAAATAAAAAACGGACTTACTTTGCTTATTGGAATTAGCGAAACTGATACAGAAGTTGAGGTTTTATATCTTGTGAAAAAATGCCTAGATTTAAGGATTTTTTCTGACGAAAATGATAAGCTAAATCTTTCTGTGCAAGATATTAGTGGAGAAATTTTAGCAATTTCAAACTTTACTCTTTATGCAGATTGCAAAAAAGGAAAGCGACCAAGCTTTATAAAAGCAGGAAAACCTGATATGTCGAAAAAATTATACGATTTATTTGTGTCAGAGCTTTTAAATAGCAATCTTGTTGTAAAAACAGGAGAGTTTGGAGCTGATATGGAAGTAGAAATTATAAATGATGGTCCGATAACTATAGTTTTAGACACAGAAGAAATGATGAAAAAAGGGTGAAAATATGAAAATGATACATTCGGTAGTAGGTCCAGTTCATACAAATTGTTATATTGTGTATGACGAAAAGTCAAAAGAAGCAATTATTATTGACCCAGGCGAAAAAGCAGGTTTGCTTTTAGAAAATATTAAAGAACATGATTTGAAACTTAAATATATTTTGCTAACACATGGGCATTTTGACCATATAATCGCTGTGCCACAAATTAAAGCAGTGACAGGTGCAAAACTTGTTGTGCATAAAAAAGAAGAAAAATTCATTTCAAATGAATATGTAATGAAAAATTATGGGAGATATATCAAAACAGAATATACAACTCCTGAAGTAGATATTTTAGCAAAAGATGGTACGGAAATTGAATTTGGTGACCTAAAAGCTAAATATATCCACACGCCTGGGCATACGAAAGGTTCGTGCATTATAGAAATTAACGATAGTTTATTTACGGGTGATACTTTGTTTGCAGGAGAATGTGGAAGATGCGACCTTGAGGGTGGCGATTTTTCTGAAATGTTAGTTTCGCTTAAAAAAATCGCAGAAATAGACGGAGATTATAATGTATATCCAGGGCATGAGAATTTTTCTACGCTAGAAACTGAGAGAAAAAGAAATAAATATATGCTACAGGCAACACAAATTTAATGGAAATTTTTTGCGTAAATCATGATGGTAAGCGAGATATAACACAGCTTGCGTGGGCTGTTTTTGGTAATTTAGACGGAAAAATTATATCTACAAAAATCGAAGATAGGATAGAAACTAGAATTTTTTTTGCAGGAGAAGAATTTGTTGAAAATTCGGATTATCACGAAAAAAATGATGCAAAACGTTCGTTATATAGATGTGCGAAAAAAATACGTGATTTTGACACACCATGGGGCATTTTGACTGGAATTAACCCTGCAAAACTTGCACAAAACAATTATTGCAAAGAAGATTTTATGCAAAAATATTTAGTAAGCTCAAAGCGAGCTGATTTGTGTAAGGAAGTTTGGGATTTTACAAAAAGCGTTGATGTTTGCACGGAAGATTTATCAATTTATATATCAATTCCATTTTGTAAATCTAAGTGCAAATACTGCTCGTTTGTGTCAAATAGCATAGACACAGCGAATAAATATATGAAAAAATATGTAGAATGTCTTATTTGTGAGCTTGAAACAGTGGCAAAGCTTATAAAAAATAGAAAATTGCGTACTATTTATATTGGTGGTGGAACGCCGACAGCTTTAGATTTAGACGATTTTTCGAAGCTTTTAGCATGTGTTTCTAAAAATTTTTCTTTCGAAAATTTACAAGAATTTACTGTAGAAGCAGGCAGAGTTGACACGATAACTCAAGAGAAACTGAGTGTCATGAAAAAAGAAAATGTTACGAGAATAAGTATAAATCCACAGGTTTTTGATGATGAAATTTTAACGAAAATCGGACGAAAACACACTTGTCAAGATGTTTATGACATATATGAAAAAGCACAAAAAATGAATTTTGATGCAATAAATATGGATATAATTTATGGTTTAGGTGGCGATTTTTCTAAAACTGTGGACGAAGTTTTAAGACTTTTTCCAGAAAATGTAACAATGCATACATTAGCTATTAAAAAAGGTTCTATGATAGATAAAACATATACCGAAGATTTTGGGGATATAAATTATTTTTATGATAGAATATTTGACCATTACAAGCCGTATTATATGTATAAACAACAATATATGATAAAGCCATATGAAAATGTGGGTTTTTCGAGAGATGGAAAAGAATGTTTGTATAATGTGTATATGATGGAAAATTTAATGGATATTTTGGCTGTAGGCTCTGGTTCTACCTCGAAAATTTCGGGAGAAAGCTTATTTAATAATAAATATCCACTAGACTATATTAATAATATTGAAGAAATAGTGAAAAAGAAAATTTTAATTTTAAAAAAGGGGTAAAAAAATGGATATTCAATTAAAGGAATTTGTAGAAAAAGCGAAAAATACTACTGTTTATGCAACAGATATTGCAACACGAGTTGGTAAAGAACTTTATGTTAATTCGAAGATTAATTTGAAAATTTTTGAGATTAAATCAGAGGTAGATTCAATTTATAAAGAAGTTGGAAAACTTGTGTACGAATCGCACGAGGGAGCAAATGTTTACGATGAAGTTATCGCTGAAAAATTAGATTTAATTTCTGCAAAGCATAAAGAAATTTATTTGCTAGAAAAGAAAAAAGAAAAACTAAAAAGTATTGTAGAATGCACTAATTGTGGTGCAATTGGAAATCGTGAGCAAGGAAATTGCGACGAATGTGGAATGAGATACTAATATGGAAGTTTTATTTAAAAATGCGACTGTTGTGACTGGTGATGACGATAATTTTGTTATAGAAAATGCTTATTTAGGTGTTGATAACGGAAAAATTACGTTTTTATCAAAAAACGAGCCGAAAATAAAAGCTGAGCGTGAAATAGATGCAACGGACAAGGTATTAATGGCAGGACTTGTAAATGCACATACGCACGTACCGATGTCTGTTTTGCGTGGATATGCCGACGATTATGCACTAGATGACTGGTTAAATAACCATATTTTTCCAGCTGAGGCGAAAATTGACGAAAAATGTGTTGAAATTGGTGCGACGATAGGAATTGCTGAGTTTTTAAGCACTGGGACGACTTCTTTTACGGATATGTATTTTAAAGAGCCGACTGTTGCGAAAATTGTAGCAAAAAGTGGTATTCGTGCGAATTTATGTAACGCAACTTTGTGTTTTTCGGAAAAATATAACCATTTAGAAGACAATGCGTATAGAGAATTTGACGAAATGCTTGAAAATTTCCATAATTTTGATGATGGTCGTATAAAAATTGATGCAGGTATTCATGGCGAATATACATCAAACAGCGAAGTTTGGCAGTTTTGGTCAAAAAAAGCTTTGGAACACAACTTAAATGTTCATATTCACGTATCAGAAACGGAAAAAGAGCATAACGAGTGCAAAGAACGTCACGATGGGCTTACTCCTGTGCAAGTTTTTGAGAAAAATGGTGTGCTAAATTCGCCTACAAATATGGCTCACTGCGTGTTTATAGAAGAAAAAGATATGGAAATTATGGCGAAAAATAATGCAACAGCTGTGCATAATCCAGTGTCGAATTTGAAACTTGGCTCGGGTATTGCAGATGTTTCGAAAATGCTTGAAAAAGGTGTAAATGTAGCTTTAGGAACAGATGGTGTAGCATCAAACAACACGCATGATTTGTTTGAGGAGCTAAAACTTTCGGCGATTTTAGCAAAAGGAGTTAGCAAAAATCCTAAGGTTGTTTCTGCAAAAGATGCTATAAAAATGGCAACTGTAAACGGAGCGAAAGCTCAAAATCGTGAAAATTTAGGTAAACTTTGCGAGGGTTTTATCGCAGATATTATAATGCTTGATTTTACGAATTTGTCGCATACACCAGTGTATGATGTAACTTCGGCGATTGCATATAACACAAGTGGCAGAGATGTTTTGCTTACTATGGTTGCTGGAAAAATATTATATGAAAATGGAAAATTTAATACAATAGATATTGAAACTGCAAAAAAAGAACTGAAAAATTATGTAATTCCACGTATATTAGGCTAAAAAATTGCATAACTTTTATTGAATAGATAAAAGTAGGTGCAAAATGATTAAAAAACAAAGCTTTATAAAAGGAACATTTATTTTAATTACTGCGAATGTTTTTGTAAAAATTATTGGTGCAGTTTTTAAAATCCCACTTACAAATTTAATTGGTGCAAGTGGGATTTCTGATTTTAGCATAGCGTATAATTTGTATGCTGTGATGTTTGTAGTGTCAACGGCAGGGCTTCCTGTAGCGATTTCGAAACTTATTTCAGAAGAAAATATGTGTAATGAAAGCCGTGACTGCGATAGGATAATAAAGCTTTCTTTTGGTGTTTTTTGTACTCTGGGGCTATTTTTTACGATTGTTTTAGTGGTTTTTGCAGAAGAAATTTGCGAAATAATAGGTAGCAAGACTGCTTTTCACAGTATTATCGCTGTAGCACCGTCGATTTTTTTGACAACGGTGGTTGCAATTTTTCGTGGATACTATCAAGGTAACCATGATATGAGCAAAACTGCAATTTCTCAGCTAATTGAGGCTGTAACAAAGCTTACTATAGGATATTTTTTCGCAAAATACTTAATAATGCAAGGTTTTAGCGTGCATATTGCATCGGCTGGGGCTATTTTTGGTGTAACTGTAGGAACTTTTTTTAGTGCGTTGTATTTGTGTTTGTGCAGTATTAAATCTAGAAAAAAAACTACATTAAAACCACGTACAAGCTATAAAAATATATCAAAAAAACTGTTTAGTATAGTAGTTCCGATAACTGTTGGTGCAACTGTAATAAGCCTTACGGGCGTTGTTGATATGCTAACTATTTTGAAAAGACTTATGTATATTGGTGTGAGTTTTGAAAAGGCAAACGAGTTTTTTGGTGCATATAATATGTCGCTTACGCTATATAATTTGCCACAAACGGTGATTACAGCGATTTCTATCAGCATAATTCCTATGATTTCTGAGAATTTAAAAAATATGCAAAAAGTAGAAAAAATTGTAAATTCTGCACTATTTGTGGCTATAACTTTTGCGATGCCGTGTTCGGTGGGTTTTGTTTTAATGTCAAGGCATTTACTCGATTTTTTGTATTATAAACGTCAAAACGATGTAATTATGGCAACGCCGATTTTAGTAATTTTGGGATTGGCTGTAGTTTTTGTATCTATTGTGTCGATAACAAATGCAAGCTTGCAGGCGATTTCAAAGCCTTTTGTTGCAGTAGGCTCGATGACGATGGGCATTTTTGTAAAGTTTATAGCAAATTATTTTCTAATATCAATACCTGTGATAAATATTTCTGGTGCACCACTTTCTACGGTTTTGTGTTTTTTAACAATTTCGATATTAAATCTTAGGATAATACGAAAGTATTTTGAGATAAACCTTGGAAAAATTTTTGCAAAACCGATATTTGCGAGCGTTTTTATGGGGATTATAATAAAAATTTGCGAAAATTACTTAGATATGCAAAAAAAGATTTCGACGCTTGTTTTAATAGGGATAGGTGGAGTTTCATATTTTGCGATATTGATATTAATTAAAGGTATAAAAAAGGAGGATATGAGTATTTTTTTGAAAAAAGACTTGTAAAATATATGGAAAAAAATTATAAATTTGATGATTTAGTAGAAATTATGGAAAAATTGCGTGAAAAATGTCCTTGGGACAAAGAGCAAACGCACAAAAGCATACGCAGAAATTTTTTAGAAGAAACTTATGAGGCTGTCGAGGCTATTGATAACGAAGATTTTACTTTGCTACAAGAGGAGCTTGGAGATGTTATGCTTCAGGTGGTTTTTCATAGCAAAATTGCAAGCGAGAGTGGAAAATTTGATATAGATGATGTGTGCGATGGCATTTGCAAAAAGCTGATTTATCGTCACCCACATATTTTTTCTGATATAGAGGTTAAAAACACAGAAGAAGTGCTATCAAATTGGGATAGTCTTAAAAAAGTAGAAAAAAATCAAAAAACTACGTTTGATACATTAAACAGCGTGGCAAAAAGTTTGCCTGCATTAATTCGCATGGAAAAAGTGTATTCTAAAGCAGTTAAAGAAGGTGTCGAAACGGACGAAATAGGCGATATTTGTGAGTTATCTAAGGAGATAGAGGCAGGGAAAGTTGAAAAAATACCAGAAATGATTTACAATTTAACTAAAATTTGCAAGAAAAACAACTTGGATTTAGAGCAGAATATACAAGAATATATAAACGAATATATTAATTTACAAAAAAAATAATATTTTTACTAAAAAAGACTTGAAAAAGGCTTTAAAATGTGTAATAATAGTTGTATAATATTTCTATGTGAGGTGAAAAAATGAAAAAAAATGAATTGATTGCGAAAATGTCTGAAAAATCGGGATTATCAAAAAAAGATAGCGAAGCTTGTTTAAATGCTTTTATCGAAAGTATTGGTGAAGCACTTAAAGAAGGCGATAAAGTATCACTAGTAGGATTTGGTTCTTTTGAAGTTCGTGAAAGAGCTGAAAGAAAAGGTGTAAATCCAAAAACTAAAGAAACTATTACTATCAAAGCATCTAAAAGCCCTGCGTTTAAAGCTGGTAAAGGTCTTAAGGATATGTTAGTATAATGCGTCTTGATAAATTTTTAAAAGTTTCACGTCTTATTAAAAGAAGAACTGTGGCGAATGAAGCATGTGATAACGATAAAATCGTTGTTAATGGAAAAATAGCTAAGGCATCGTACCACGTAGAAGTGGGCGATGTTATAGAAATTTCATATGGTTCGAGAAGTCTAAAAGTAGAAGTTTTGGATATTGCAAGCCATGTTTTAAAAAGTGATGCACAAAATTTATACAAAGAAGTAAAATAATAGTAATATTTTCCCTCCCTGCTTAATATCTTATATTAAGGGAGGGTTTTTTTATGAAAAATTTTGAACAAATGCATAATATAATAATAGAATCTAGAGAAAAAATTAGTATTTCTGGGGTTGTGAGTGTCGAGGAATTTGACGAAAATATAATTTTTTGCGTAACAAATTGTGGTGGACTGTATATACGAGGAGAAAATTTGCATGTAGAAAAATTAGATTTAGAACAGCACGAGTTAAATTTGGTAGGCGTTATAGAGTGTGTTGAATATGATAAAAAAGACCATAAGGGAAGTTTTTTTTCAAAGCTTTTTAAATAGGTAAAAATATGATTTCAGTTTTTTCACAACAGACAGCACTTTTTTTGCAAAGCATAGTTTTAGGAATGATTTTTGCTATGGTTTATGATTTTTTTCGTGCTATAAGGCGAGAATTTAGGCTTAGATTTGTTGGCACTTTGGTGTGTGACACTTTTTTTTGGATAGTAAATTTAATTTTATTTTTGCTTTTTATTTTAAATTTTGCAAATTCCGAAGGTAGAATGTACATAATTTTTGCGATAATACTTGGAAATACGTTATATTTTCTAAGTTTAAGTAGTTTTTGCTTGAAGTTTTTTTGCTATGTGTTTAGAATGATAAGAAAAGTGTTTTTATTGTCTTTTTTTAATGAAAAGTAGAAAAAATAAAAATTTATAAAAAAACACTTTTATTTTTTGGAAAAATGTTGTACAATTAAATTAAAAGAATTGAAAGGAAAATGATATGTCGAAAGTAAAATTAAATAAAATGCGAAGAACAAACCGAATATTGCTAATAATTTCTGCGATAATAGGAATGTATACACTTGTGAATATCGTTTCTATTCAATATGATGTAGCACAAAAAAATAAAACTATAGAAAGTTTATCAAAGGATAAAATACAGCAAGAAATTATAAATGATGAATTGTTTGCTGTAATCGAAGAAGGTATTACGGACGAGGCGATTATTGAAGTAGCACAAGACAAACTAGGACTTGCTTTGCCTGGAGAACGTGTTGTTGAAGATATTGGTAGCAAGTAAATAGAATAAGGAGAAAGTATAATGGAAATAGGCGAAATTTTTGATGGTAAGGTGACGGGAATTACAAAATACGGCTGTTTTGTTTCGTTTTCAGAAAATAAGTCAGGAATGGTGCATATTTCTGAGGTGTCAAACACGTTTGTGAACGATATAAACGAAGTTATTAAAGTAAATCAAGAAGTAAAAGTAAAAGTTATTAAAATTGACGAAAATGGAAGAATAAATCTTTCTATAAAAAAAGCTATTACTCAAGCTCCAAAACCGTTTAAAAATGAAGAAGTTCAACATTATACACCGAAAAAAAAGCCTGTTGATATGAGCGAACTATCTTTTGATGATAAACTAAAAATGTTTATGACATCAAGCCAAGAAAGGCTAACAGATGTAAAGCACAGCAATGAAAAGAAAACTGGTGTTAGAAGAAAAAAATAGTGGAGTGCAAAAGTGCTCCATTTTTTTAATATGAGGTGAAAATATGTTAATAATTAATGCAAAAATCTATACTTTAGAGGGAAAAATTATCGAACAAGGATATGTCAACACATTTGGCAATCGTATTGTTGATGTTGGCGATATGAATGATTTAGGTGGATACGACTGTCAATTTTTTGACGTAGGTGGGCAGGTAATTTGTCCAGGATTTATCGACATTCATACGCACCTTGGAATAATAGAGGATTCTCTATGTTTTGAGGGCGACGATGCAAATGAGGACACCGACCCTGTAACTCCAGAACTACGTGCGATTGATGCGATAAATCCATATGATAAAGCTTTTTTAGAAAGCGTTAGAAGTGGTGTTACAAGCGTTGTTGTATCAGCTGGTAGTGCAAATCCGATAGCAGGGCAAATGGTACTTTTAAAAACTGCTGGAAACTGCATAGATGAGATGATTGTAGACCCGTATGTAGCGATGAAATTTGCTTTAGGTGAAAATCCTAAAAACGTGTATAATTCTAAAAATCAAACGCCAGCAACTAGAATGGCGACGACGGCACTTATCCGTGAAAGTTTGTTTAAAACCCAGCAATATATGCAAAAAAAAGAAGAAGACGAAATGCCTGATTTTGAAATGAAATATGAGGCTTTAATTCCTGTGTTAAAAAGAGAGGTACAAGCTCATTTTCATGCACATAGAGCAGACGATATTTTTACGGCTATAAGAATTGCAAAAGAATTTGATTTAGATTTAGTTTTAGTTCATGCAACGGAAGCATATATGGTAGCAGATAAAGTGCGTGATATTCCTATGATTATAGGACCGTTTTTGACAGACCGTTCGAAGCCGGAACTTGCAAATTTAAGCCTTGAAGCACCGAAAATTTTAGCAGAAAATAATGTGCTTTTTTCAATTAGCACTGACCACCCTGAAACACCACTAAAATTTTTAGACCTTTGTGCGAGCGTTGCGATACGTGAGGGGTTGAGTTTTGAAAAAGCATTAGAATGTATTACAATTAATCCTGCGAAAATTATTGGAGCTGATGACAAAATTGGTTCTATTAAAAAAGGAAAACATGCAGATTTAGTAATTTTATCGGGAGAACCTTTTCAAAATTCTACAAAAGTTACATATACCATGATAAACGGGGTGCTAAAATCATGCGAGAAATAAATATTTTAGATATAACACAAGCTGTAAAAGAACTTTGTATAAAAGCGAATTTATATATGCCGGATGATGTGCATGCACGTATAAAAGAGTGCAAAAAGCTAGAAACTTCAGAAATTGGCAAAAGAATTTTTGATACTATGGAAAAAAATATCGAAATAGCAAAAGAAAAGCAAATTCCGATATGCCAAGACACAGGCATGGCTCTTATTTTTGTAGAAATAGGACAAGATGTGCATATTGTCGGTGGAAATTTAGAAAAAGCTATCAATGAGGGTGTGCGACAAGGGTATATTGAAGGTTTTTTGCGTTTATCTATACTTTCTGACCCTTTAGAAGGAGTAAACACGAATGATAATACGCCAGCTGTCATCTATACAGATATTGTAGATGGTGATAAGATTTCAATAATGATTGCACCGAAAGGTTTTGGCTCGGAAAATATGTCTAAACTTCAAACTTTTAGACCGTCTGCAACTCCAAAAGATGTCGAAGATTTCATTGTAGAAGCTTGTTTTTCGGCAGGTTCTAACCCATGCCCACCTATTGTTGTGGGTGTAGGTATTGGTGGCACGTCTGATAAAGCTATGCTTTTGTCAAAAAAAGCGATGCTACGTGATTTAGACACTAAAAATAGCAGTGAATTATATGCAAAAATGGAAAGTGAAATTTTGCGTAGGGTAAATGAAAGCAAAATCGGTCCACAGGGGCTAGGTGGGGATATAACGGCTTTGTCGGTAGCTATAGAGCAGTTTCCATCGCATATAGCAGGATTTCCTTGTGGGGTGAGTATTGGCTGTCATGTTACTCGCCATATGAGCATTACGTTATAGCAAAAGTGCATAAGTATTTTTAGTGCTAAATATTTTTTTTGTGAAATTTAGATAAAAAGACTTGCCAAACAAAAAAATATATGTTATACTTAGTTCATAGTAAAGGACATACTTTTTTAAATTTAAGTGTGAGCTTTATATATAATTATCTTACATAAAGGAGTTGGTACTTATGACATTCATTATGACCCAAAGAAAAGTTGAAGTAGAAGCAAAAGTAAAAGAATATGCTGAGAAAAAACTTTCAAAACTTGAGAGATATTTTTCAAAAGATTCAACGGCGAACATTACTTTTAGTGAAATTCGTGAGAATAAAATCATTGAAGTAACTATTAAACACTCAAGTTTATACTTTAGAGCTCAAGAACAGGCGAAGGATTATCAAACAGCTATTGATAGAATAGTTGACGTATTAGATCGCCAAATTAGAAAACATAAGACGAAACTTGAAAAAAAATTGCGTGATAATGCATTTGATGGTGTAGAAGCTTATGAAGATAAAGTTTTATACGATGTTGTTCGTACAAAAAACTTTGATGTAGAATCATTGACTATAGAAGATGCGATTTTACAAATGGAAATGCTAGGACATAATTTCTTTTTCTTTAAAAATGCAGATAATAAAGATAAATACTGCGTTTTATATGAAAGAGCAAATGGTGGATATGGTTTAATAGAAGGCTAAAAGTCTTCATGAAGGAAAATCTCAAACGGATTTTCATATATAGAACAACTCCCTTTTAGGGGGTTGTTTTCTTGCGTAAAAGTGTAAGTATATTGAAAGTTTTGGATAAATTAGGGTGAATTTTAAAAAAACTGGCTAAAAAGTCTGCGAAAATAATTTTAGACAAGAGAAAACGCCGACTTTCGTCGACGTTTTTTAGCTATCTTTATATTAAATTTACAAGTAAATTTAAGTGGTGTTTCACAACTTGCGAGTTGCGATTTAAGACTTTCAGTCTTAAAAATCTCGACCACCTGACGTGGACGCATTAAATACCATTTTCGTTTGTGGTCGCATTTAATACACCTTTAAATGTTGTGCTTTGATTATTTTTGAGAAGCTTCTAAAGCTTGCGAAATATCAGCTAGTATATCTTCTATATCTTCGATACCGATAGATAAGCGAACGGTACCAGATGTGATATTTGATTTGTTTAAATCTTCTTCGCTAAGTTGTGAGTGAGTTGTAGAAGCTGGGTGCGAAACAAGGCTACGAGAGTCGCCAAGATTTGCAACGTGTGACAATAGAGTTAGTGCATTAATGAATTTTTTGCCTGCTTCTCTACCACCTTTTATATTAAAAGTAAATACAGAACTTGCACCTTTTGGTACATATTTTTGTGCTAAATCGTAATATTTGTTACTTTTTAAAGATGGATAGTTAACATCTATAACATGTTCGCTTTTTTCTAAAAATTCTGCAACTGCTAAAGCGTTTGCACAGTGTTTTTCCATACGAAGTGCTAGAGTTTCCATTCCAAGTAGAGTTATCCAAGAATTCATTGGCGATTGGCACGCACCAATATCACGAAGTGTATTTGTACGCATTCTTATAATAAAAGCTAAGTTTCCAACAGCTTTAGCAAAAACTAAACCTTTGTAGCTAGGGTCTGGAGTATTAAAATCTGGAAAACGAGGATTATCTTCCCATTTAAAATTACCAGCATCTACAACAACGCCACCCATTGCAGTGCCTGTCCCTGATAAATATTTTGTAGTTGAGTGAATTACAATATTTGCACCAAAATCAATTGGTTTAATTAAGTATGGAGTAGAAACAGTGTTATCTGCAACTACAGGGATTTGATATTTTTGAGCAATTTTGCAAATAGCTTCAAGGTCGATTAAATTTGCGTTTGGATTTCCTATAACTTCTAGGAAAATTGCCTTTGTTTTGTCTGTAATAAGTGCTTCGAAGCTTTGTGGGTCGTCAGAATTTGCAAATTTTACATCTATACCAAATTTACGCATAGTTTTGTCTAAAAGATTTACAGCACCACCATATATAGAAAGCGAAGAAATTATTTCGTCGCCTTGTGACGCAAGTGTCGTAAGAGCCATGAAAATAGCAGAGTGACCACTTGATGTAGCCAAACCAGCAACGCCACCTTCTATAGACGCTACACGTTTTTCTAAAACGTCATTCGTTGGATTTTGCAAACGTGAATATATATTTCCCATTTCAGAAAGATTAAAAAGGTTTGCAGCATGGTCTGCGTTATCGAAAGAATAAGCCGTTGTCATGTAAATAGGAACAGCTCTTGATTTTGTTGTTTCTTCACTTGCGTATCCTGCGTGAAGTAATTGAGTTTCTAATTTGTGTTGCATAAATATATCTCCTTTTTTAGATATTGGTTGAAATTTAATACTCTTTATGTTATAATTAATGAATTAACTATTTAGTAATTAGTATTAAACTAATATATCATAAGGAGATAATAAAAGCAATGCTAAAAATGAAAAAATTTTTAAATAAATTTATTATAATTATATTAACAAGTGGTTTGTTTTTTAACAATGTTTATGCAAACGAAAAAACGATAAGCCCACAGCCAGAAATAATAGCTGATGCATATATGCTTTTTGACCAAGACACTGGTAATATTTTGATGTCTGAAAATATAGATATGATGGTGTATCCTGCTAGTACAACAAAAATTTTAACAGCGATTTTAGCTATAGAAAATGCTGATTTAGACGAAATGGTAACGATTACTAAAGATGCATTTTATAATATGGAGTCAGGGGCTACTTTGGCAGGGTTAGTTGTAGGCGAGGAAATTTCTGTCCATGATTTAGTTTATTGTACTATGCTAGCTTCTGGAAACGAGGCTGCAAACGCACTAGCTATTCACGTTGGTGGAACTGTAGAAAATTTTATCGCTATGATGAATTTTAGAGCTGTTCAGTTAGGTGCGTATAATTCTAATTTTTCTAATGCAAATGGACTTCATGGAGATGACCACTACACAACAGCTCGTGATATGAGTATTATTGCAAAATATGCACTGAAAAACGAATTTTTCTGCACAGTAGCAAATACAGCACAAAAAACTATTTCTGCTACAAATAAAAATGCACAAAGAATAATATATACAACAAATCAACTAATTTTTAGAACGACAGACTCTCGATATTATGCATATGCAAACGGTGTTAAAACAGGGTTTACGTCGATGGCTGGTAACTGCCTTGTGTCGCAAGCAGAAAAAGACGGCGAAAGACTTATTGCGTTGATTTTTGACTGTGCAAAAGATGCAGGTGGAAATAATATGACGTTTGCACGCTCGAAAGAGATGTATGAATGGGGTTTTGAAAATTTTTATAAACAAACTTTAGTAAAAGAATTGCAACCTATGGTGACTGTAGAAGTGAGATTATCTTCGCAAAGTGACTATGTATCGCTTAAAGTCGCAAATGACCTAAAAGCGTTAGTTCCAATAGATTTTGACGAAGATAAAATATCTTTTGTATTTGATGTGCCAGAAACTGTAGACGCACCTATCGAAGTTGACCAAAAAATTGGTACTGTTCAAGTTAGATATGACGGTGTATATCATGGAACGCTAGACCTTTTAGCTGTGAGCGAAGTAGAATTGTCGCAGGTTTTGTATTATGTTGATGTTTTAGAAAACTTTTTTGCAAGTAGTACACTAAGAGTAATACTTGTGTCACTTGTAATGCTTGTTATACTAAGCGATGTTGGTGTAAAAATTAAGAATAAAATGAGAAAAAGAAAACGTTTTATGGCTAAAAAAAGAAAAAGTAGATATAAATAATTTCGTATTGTAAGTAATTTTTGTGCATAGTTACGGAAAATTTACAAAAAAGTTGATGGTTTCGGCGTGAGCCGTTAGTTGTTAGGTGTTACCTATAGTAGCAAATAGTCTGCTAGATTTTTAGAAAAAACGTTTATAGCGTTGATAGCTTGCGTTAAAGTGTTTCCACTTGTGCCGACTTCTAAAAGGAGCGAGCCTGTAGTTGCATGTTGATTAAAACGAGATTCTCGCAGATTTATACTACGCATAATGCCTTCGTTTTCTTGCTCTATAAAAGCTTGTAAATTTACGACGGTGTTTAGGTTTTCTTGCCAATTATCGTGCTTTAGACCACTAGCATTTGTCCCTACAACAAACATAAGTTTAGCACATTCTAGACCATCTATATCGACGGTTGAATAAATATGCTCGCCACTGTTTCCAATAATGGCATCACGGTGGACATCTATAACCATTTTTATGCTAGGGTATTTATCTAAATAGTAATTTATTGAGGTAAGTGACCTATCGTATGAGCCACTATATTCGGGGTAATCATGGTATTCATCGCAGTAAATTGTGGAAATACCATAATCGTTTAGATTACTAGATAAAATGCTTGCGATTTTTGCAATACTGACTTCTTTATCCGTGGAACGTCGGTCGATGGTCGCAAAATATGTATAATTGCCATCTGTCGCAAAACTTTCTGTACCGTGCGTATGTACTATTAAAATTTCTGGCGAATTTGTGTTGCTTTGTATTTGCAAATCGACAGGTTCAAGTAGCATTTTTGATACATCTACAGTTTTATCAGTTTGATTATTCATATCAATAAAAACATCTGTATAATCAGCTTTTGGGGTATGAAATGGAATGAAATTTGATTCGACTATAGTGTCAAAAGAGATGCTTTGCAAATCGGCTAAAGGCTCGTCTAAAACTTCGGTTTCTTCTAAAAAAACACCACTTTCTACTGCTAAAATAGCTTTTGTAACGCTAATGTCGTGAGAGAAATTGTGAAAGTTTAGTTTGTTCAAGCAAAAAGCCACAAATGCTATAATACAGCATGAAATTGCAAGTCGCATTATATTTTTCATAAAAACTCCTCTCATGACACAGTAAATTAATCTTAAAATTGGGATAATACACCTAGTTTAAAGTTTTTTACGGCATATATGTTGATTTATATGAGAAAACTAAAGCGATTATTCCAAAAACATCTGCATATCCTCGTCATCTAAAGACGGATTTATCATGTGGTTTATAGCATACGCAATAATTTTTGAGGTTTTTTTTATAATAGTGTCAATTTCTTTTGGAGTGACTATAATATCTTGATATAAATCAGCGTTTTTTGAATTATTCATAGAATGTGCAAACGTAGAACCAGTTATAACTGTCGGAACACCAATGGCTATGACTAAAACACCGAGATTATCCTCGTTTATCGAAAACCGAGAGTTACCAATTCCAGAGCCAGGAGTTAGACCTGTGTTTGAAATTTGAATAACATTTCCAAGACGTGAGGGACTGCGAGCTGTTAGAGCATCTATTGCGATAATGCATGACGGTTTTATATCTTCGCAGATATTTTTTACGATTATGCCTGTTTCGATTCCAGTTTTTCCTAAAACATTTGTAGAAATGACGGAAACTTCGTTTAAATGTTTGAAAAATTCGTTATCTTTTAGGTGGCGAGTGGCTATTGTGTTATCAATTACGAATGGACCTAGAGCGTCTGGCGTGATATTTTTATTGCCAATTCCAGTAACTAAAAAATTTTTTTTATTTTTAGCTAGATTTTTTAGAATATTTTTGATACAATATATAGTATCAGTGTCACTTTTATCTTCTATATCTATAGTATAGTATTCTCCGATGGGTTTTCCTATTTTTTTAGAGCCTTCTTCGTTTAAAATGCAAACTTTTGTAACTTTACAGCTGTTATCAATGTATTCTTCGCTGAAAACACCAGAAAATTTTGATAAATCGAAATTACTTTCTTTCAAAATTTCGCAGGTTTCTAAAACTAAATCGGTTTTAATCATAAATTCATCTCCCTTAAAAATAGTCTAAACAAAGTTTTTTAAAATATTCTAAAAAAGTTCTAAAAAAGACTTGCATTTACGACTGTTATCTGCTATAATAATAAGCACTGACTAATACTAATTTAAAGGAGGTGGATAGATTGCCAAATATTAAGTCTGCCAAGAAACGTGTTCTTGTAAATAAAGTTAAATACTTAAACAATCAATCTTTCAAATCAGCTTTAAAAACAACTTTAAAGAAATTTGATGTGGCTGTTGCAGGTGGAAACAAAGATGAAGTTTCAGTAGCTTACACTGCGGCTGTTAAAGCTGTAGATAAAGCATGTGCTAAAAACATCTACCATGCTAACAAAGCTGCTAGAAAAAAAAGTGCTTTAACTCTTAAACTAAATTCAGTTAAATAGTAAAAATTTTGCCTGTACTTTTTTGTGCAGGTATTTTTTGTTTTAAAAAGGAGGATTTTATGGATAGTAGTGTAGTAATAGCTTTTATACTGTACATGTGTGGTATGATAGGTATAGGAACGTATTTTTATAAAAAAACATCTAGCGTAAACGATTATTTCCTTGGTGGAAGAAAAATAGGTGCATGGGTAACATCTATGTCAGCACAAGCCTCAGACATGAGTGGCTGGCTTTTAATGGGTCTACCTGGTGCTGCTTATATTTCTGGAATATCTTCAAGCTGGATTGCAATAGGTCTTGGAGTAGGTACATATTTAAATTGGAAAATTGTTGCAAAACGCATTAGACAATATACAAAAGTTGCAGGCGATAGCATAACGCTACCTAGCTATTTTAGGAATAGATTTCGTGATGAAGAAGGAATTTTAAGCATAATTTCTTCAATATTCATCTTGATTTTCTTTTTATTCTATACAGCGTCAGGTTTTGTTAGCTGTGCAAAATTATTCTCAACGGTGTTTAACTTTAGCTATATGTCGTCGCTTATTTTCGGCTGTGTAGTTATAATTTGTTACACATTTGCAGGTGGATTTTTTGCAGTATCGTGGACAGACTTTTTTCAAGGTATTTTAATGTTTGTTGCAATAATTTTAGTGCCAACTGTAGCCTTAAACTCGATAGGTGGGGTAAGTACTTTTACAAATGAAATTAACGAAATAAATGTAAATATGTTTAATCTTTTTAAAGATGTAGACGGCTCGAATTTATCATTAATTTCAATAATTTCACTTTTAGCATGGGGTCTTGGATATTTTGGACAACCACATATTTTAATTCGCTTTATGGGAATTAGCTCACCTGGCGAAATACAAAAATCTCGTAGAATTGCTACTGTGTGGGTAATATTTTCGCTATCTGCAGCAGTTATCATAGGTATGGTAGGACGTGTGTATTTAGATACTCCACTTACTGGCGTTGACACAGAAACAGTATATATTTTAATGGTATCGCAAGCCTTTCCTGGTTTTGTTGGTGGGATTTTGCTTTGTGCAGTTTTAGCATCTATCATGAGTACTTCGGACTCTCAACTTTTAGTTACAGCTTCTGCTATAACAGAAGATATTTACAAATTATATAATAAAAATGTATCTGAAAAACAACTTATGATGATAGGTAGAGGGTCGGTTATTTTAGTTGCAATTATTGCATGTTGCATAGCTTCAAACCCAGATAGCAGTATTTTAGGGCTTGTATCATATGCATGGGCAGGTTTT
>JAWXUO010000062.1:0-9184 GCA_044426355.1 Clostridia bacterium
GCAATTTTAATAAAAAATGCGTTTTTTTACGTTCTTTTTCTACTATATCTAGCGTGTTATCTGGTTTTCTAACTGCAATGCAAGAATTTTCAGGTCCATGCATTATAATTCCTTCTATAAGTGCTTGACCACCTATTGATGTTTTTTTCATTTTATCTCCTAGTTTGAAGGTATTGTTATAACTACTAAAGTTCCTTCGTTTTCTGCACTAATGATATCAAATGTGCCACCGTGCATTGCAATAATTTCATCTGTTACTGCAAGACCTATGCCACTTCCTCTTTTCTTAGAAGTTCCTTTATAAAATTTTTGTTTTACAAAAGGTAAATCTTTTTCTAAAATGCCTGCTCCGTAGTCTTTTACTTGAACAACAACAGCATCTTCCTCGTTTTTCTCGATAGAAATATCTATTTTTCCACCTTCTCTACCATATTTTGCAGCATTATCTATAACATTTAGAAAAACTTGTTTTAATCTGTGGTTATCTCCGTTTATTGTATAGTCTGCTTCTACTTTTTCATAGTTTATTTCAAAATCTTCGCTTTCTAAAAGCGTTCTGTATAAATAAACAGCCTCAAAAAGTTCTCGTGATATATCGCAAATATCTACATCAAGCGTTAATCTGCCACTTTCTAAGCGACCAAAATCTAAAAGTTCTTCTACCATTTGTGTTAAACGCTGTGCCTCACGGTTTATAATAGTTAAACCTTGAATTGTTTCTTCGCTAACATCTGTTTGGTATGTTAAAAGCGTTTCGCTCCAACCACCTATTGCAGTAAGGGGCGTTCTTAGTTCATGCGATACAGATGAAATAAAGTCGTTTTTCATTCTCTCAACTCGACTTAGCTCGTCTGACATGTGGTTTATAGTGTCGCAAAGTTCGCCTATTTCATCATCATGTATTTTTTGCAAACGTTTTCCGTATTTTCCATCTGCAATTTCTTTAGCTACTGCATTTATTTTTAATACAGGCTCTAAAATCGACTTTATAAAATATCTATTTGACACTATAACTAAAGCAAATACAAAAATAGCTATTGCACAAGTTAATAACACATTTGTGATAATTTGTTTTTCTACAATTTCAAGAGAAGTTACATATCTTATGCTACCGAGTAATGTTCCATCGCTATAAAACAGTGGGCTTGATGTTGATACAACTCTTTCGCCTGTAAGATAGTCTTCGCCCATATAAATACTAGCTTTTTGGTCATGCAAAGTTTCTGCAACATCGCTTGTAGATGGTATCGTCCCCGAAGTTAGCCCCGAAGATGATAGTATAACTCTACCCCAGTTGTCTATAATCTGCACTTCTAGTTTATCTTTATACTCAAATTCTGTTACAAATTTTTGTGCACCTACATAAAACTGCTCATAATTTGAATTTAAGTATTTATTAAAAAAATTTGCTGAAGAAGTTGTTTGTGAAATCAAATTATCTTGTACAGATGAATAATAATAGCTTACAGAAACCGAGCCTATAATTATTATTACAGTTGCTAAAATAGCCACAACAAAGCTTAGGCTGTTCATAAACCATCTGCCTTTTAGTCCACCAGGAGCGTGCAAAATTTTGGGTATCTTATGCTTCATATCATTTTTATATATAAAAATATCTGCCACTTAAATCTCCTTATCATAATTAAATCCATATTAATATATTATACCTCTTTTTCATATAAAAATCAATACAAAAAATTTCACTTTTGAGAAATAAAACAAAAAAATTTCCACTCATTAATATCGCATAAAAAAAGATTGCTTATAAGCATAAACAAATAAGCAACCTAAGTTTTATTTTAATTCTAAAACCAAATTTTGAATTTTTTCTTCGATAGATTTTATAGTTTTAATAAATTCCTCATCAGTTTTTCCACTAGGGTCATCAAGTCCCCAGTCTTCTCTATGACTGCATGGTAAATTTGGACAATTTACGTTGCACCCCATAGTTATAACTATATCTAAAGGTGGAATATCTGCTAAAGTTTTCGATTTTTGCGTTTTAGTCATGTCTATTCCATACATTTCTAAAACTAAACGCACAGCTGTTTCGTTAATCTTTGGTGCAACCTCTGTTCCTGCCGAATAGCTCTCAAACACATCTTTTCCAAAATGTTTACCTAAAGCTTCTGCTATTTGACTTCTACAAGAATTATGCACGCATATAAAACCTACTTTTTTCATAAAAA
This sequence comes from Clostridia bacterium, assembly GCA_044426355.1. Taxonomy (GTDB): domain Bacteria; phylum Bacillota; class Clostridia; order Oscillospirales; family Butyricicoccaceae; genus CAYJLC01. Next base: position 2,190 of record JAWXUO010000062.1, read on the forward strand.
CCTCCAAAATTTAAAATAATCCTATAATATTTCCTTTGTCGTCAATATCAATCTCAAGTGCTGCAGGTTGTCTTAAAAGCCCTGGCATTTTCATAATAGTACCTGTTAGTGCTACTATAAAGCCTGCACCTGCTGACAACGTCATATCTCTCACTGTAATATTAAAACCTTGTGGTCTGCCAAGTTTTGTTGGGTCATCTGTAAGAGATGATTGCGTTTTTGCCATACAAATAGGAAGATTTCCAAAGCCTAATTTCGTAAATCTCTCAATTTTCTTTAAAGCTTTCATTTCAAAAATAACATCGTCTGCTCCGTAAATTTCTTGAGCAATTGTTCTTATTTTATCAGAAATAGACATATCGTCTTCATATATATATCTAAAGTTATTTTCTACTTCGTCTATTGTTTTTAAGACTTTTTGAGCAAGGTCTACACCACCCTCAGAGCCTTTTGCAAAACTTTCACAAATAGAAATTTCAACGCCCATATTTTTACAAGCTGTTGCTAAAAATGCAACTTCACGGTCTGTATCCGTTGCAAATCTATTGATAGACACAATGCATGGAAGTCCAAATTTATCACGCACAGTTTCTACATGCTTAAATAAATTACGAACACCATTAGCCAAAGCTTCTACATTTTCTGTAGATAAATCGGCTTTTTTAACATTTCCGTTGTATTTTAAAGCTTTTATCGTTGCTACAATTACAACAGCTGATGGTTTTATTCCTGCTTTACGACATTTTATGTCAAAAAACTTTTCAGCACCTAAATCAGCTCCAAAACCTGCCTCAGTTACAACATAATCACCAAAATGACGTGCCATATTCGTTGCAATAACAGAATTACAACCATGAGCAATATTTGCAAATGGGCCACCATGAATAAACGTTGGTGTTCCTTCTAGCGTTTGCACTAAATTTGGTTTTAATGCATCTTTTAATAATACAGTCATCGCACCATGTGCTTTTAAATCTCTTGCTGTAACAGGCTTTTCTTCGTAAGTATAACCAATAACGATGTTTCCTAAACGTTCTTTTAGGTCAAAAATATCATTAGCTAGACAAAAAGTTGCCATAACTTCTGAAGCTACTGTTATATCAAAACCATCTTCACGAGGACTACCATGACTTTTTCCACCAAGCCCTGAAATAATATTACGCAGTTGGCGTTCGTTCATGTCTAAAGAACGTCTAAAAGTAATTGTCGCAGGGTCAATATTTAGCTCATTACCCCATTTTATATGGTTATCTATAAGTGCACACAAAAGGTTATTTGCAGTCCCTATAGCGTGTAAATCTCCTGTAAAATGTAGATTTATATCTTCCATAGGCGTAACTTGAGCATATCCACCACCAGTAGCTCCACCTTTTGCACCAAAAACAGGACCTAAAGATGGTTCTCGAAGTGCAATTACAGTATTTTTACCAATTTTTGATAAAGCATCGGCTAACCCTATCGTTGTAGTTGTTTTTCCTTCTCCTGCTGGAGTTGGATTTATTGCAGTAACTAAAATTACTTTACCTTCTTTAGAATTACCGTTTTTAAGTAAATTATATTCTACTTTCGCTTTATATTTTCCGTATAAATCTAAAGAACCTTCTTCAATTCCAATTTTTTCGGCAATTTTTCTAATATCTTGTTTTTCTGTTTGATTTGCAATTTCAATATCAGATAACATAAAATTTCTCCTTTAAACTTTTTTTATAGCTATATCTTTTCGATACATTTTTCCATCAAAATCTATCTTTTCAATATTTTTATACACTTTTTCTCGTGCAACCAAAATATCTTTATCAATAGACACAACATTTAGAACACGGCCACCATTTGTAACTAATTTTTCATCTTTTAGTTTTGTGCCTGCGTGATAAACTTTTACTGTATCATCTGTATTTATAAAAATAGGAATTTCTTTTTTATAAGCATCAGGATAACCCCCAGAAGCTAAAACCACGCATACAGTTTTCTCTTGTGACCATTCAAGTGATATTTTGTCTAAATTTCCATCTATTACAGCCGAAAAAATATCTATAATATCAGATTTTAAACGTGGTAAAATAACCTGTGTTTCAGGGTCGCCAAAACGCACGTTAAATTCTAGCACTTTTGGAATATTATTTTTTATCATAATTCCGATAAATAAAATCCCTTTGTAATTTAGGTTATCTTTAATAAAACCTTGCATTACAGGTTGCAAAATCGTGTCATTTATAGTTTTAGAAAGGCTTTCATCTATTATATAGCTCGGTGAATACGTACCCATTCCACCTGTGTTCGGTCCTTTATCATCATCAAAAGCTTTTTTGTAGTCTTGTGCTGTTTCGAGTGGAACAATAGTTTTTCCATCTACCAAACAAATTATAGATGCTTCTATTCCATCTAAAAATTCTTCTATTACAACCGTACTTTCGCCAAAGATTTTTTTTACCATAATGTCTTCTAAAGCAGTTTTTGCCTCATCTGCATTTTGTGCAATAATAACACCTTTACCACCAGCTAATCCATCAGCTTTTATAACCATAGGATAGCCATATTTTCCAATATCTTCACATGCTTTGTTAAAATCTGTGTGTGTTACATATTCAGCTGTCGGAATTTCATATTTCATCAAAAATTCTTTTGTAAAATCTTTACTTCCCTCAAATGTTGCACATTCTTTATCAACCCCTAAGATTTTTAATCCTCTTTTGCAAAATAAATCAGAAATACCTAAAACAAGTGGCACTTCTGGGCCTACTATCGTTAAATCAATTGCATTTTTTTCTGCAAAATCTGCGATTTTTTCGATTTCTGTTACGTTTATGTCAACTTGAGTAGCGTTCATTCCAGCATTTCCTGGACATACAAAAGCCTCTGCTACTTTAGAACTTTTAAGACATGCATCTAAAATAGCATGCTCTCTGCCACCAGAACCTACAATTAATATTTTCATATATTCACCCTTAGTGTTTAAAATGTCTTTGATTTGTAAATACCATAGCTATTCCGTGTTCATTACAAGCTTTTATAATATCTTCGTCACGAACAGAACCACCTGGTTGAATAATAGCTTTAATACCATGATTTCCAGCTAAATCTACACCATCTCTAAATGGAAAAAACGCATCTGATGCTAATGTTGAACCTAAAATGCTCTCATTTGCATGATTTACGCAGTTTTCTACAGACCAAACACGAGAAACTTGCCCACCACCAATTGATAATGTACCACCTTCTCTAGCTAAAACAATACCGTTTGAATTTGTGTGTTTACAAACTTTCATTGCAAAAAGCATATCTTCAATTTCGTGCTTTGTAGGTATTCTTTCAGTTACTACTTCAAATTTATCTGTAATTTCTAAAACATCTAAATCTTGAACTAAAAGTCCACCAGATACTTTTCTAATATTTATTTCTGCTTTAATAGGTGTGTCTATCGTTTCAAGCTTAATTAAACGAAGATTTTTCTTAGATTTTAATACACTTAGTGCAGTTTCTGTAAAATCTTTTGCAATTATAACTTCAAGGAAGATTTCGTTCATTTTACGAGCAGTTTTTTCGTCTACAACTTGGTTTGTTGCAACTATACCACCAAAAATTGAAACAGGGTCACAACTATAAGCTTTTTTGTAAGCTCCATATAAATCAATATCAACACCTACACCACAAGGCGAACTGTGTTTTACAGCTACAACGCAAGGTTTATCTGCAAATTCTTTCACTAAGTTTATAGCTCCGTTTGCATCGTTTATGTTGTTATAAGATAGCTCTTTGCCATGCAGTTGCTCTCCTGCTGTAATTCCGTGAGCATAACCTAGCGTTTCTTTGTAGAAACAAGCTTCTTGGTGTGGATTTTCGCCATAACGCATATCTTGTTGTTTTTCGAAAGTTAACGTTAATTTATCTGTAAATTTTTCGTTGATACGTTCTCTTAAATATTTTGAAATTAAAGCATCATAAGAAGCCGTTTCTGAGAAAACTTTTAGTGCAAGTTTATATTTTGTATCTAAAGATACTGCTTTGTTGTTTTCAAGCTCTGTTAAAACTGCATCGTAGTCTTTAGGGTCTGTCATTACAACAACATCTCTAAAGTTTTTTGCAGCAGCACGTAGCATAGATGGGCCACCGATGTCTATATTTTCTATAGCATCTTCCATATTTACATTTGGTTTTGATACCGTTTCTTTAAAAGGATATAAATTTACTACTACTATATCAACTGTAGAAATATCAAAATTTTCGATAGTTTCCATATGTTCTTTGTTGTCACGCATAGCCAAAATTCCTGCGAAAATATTAGGGTGAAGTGTTTTTACACGTCCGTCTAAACATTCAGGAAATTTTGTAACTTCGCTAATTTCAATTACATTTATGCCACTATCTTTTAGTCTTTTTGCACTTCCACCTGTAGATATAATTTCTACACCTAATTTTTCAAGTCTACTTGCAAGGTCTACGATACCTTCTTTGTCAGATACACTTATTAAAGCTCTCATAAAAAAATCCTCCTAAAAATATGTTATTTTATGTATGTTCTTCCATTTTTTACTGTTATTCTATCGTTAATTAATAAATCTAGTGCTTTTGGCAAGATTTTATGCTCAATTTTCAAAACTTTTTGTGCTATCGTGTCTGGGGTGTCTGTATTTTCTATACAAACTGTGTCTTGCAAAATAATTTCGCCAGTATCCACACCTTGATTTACAAAATGAACCGTTGCCCCTGTAACTTTTACGCCAGAATTATAAACACCCTCATGAACGTGATGTCCATAGTATCCCATTCCACAAAAACTTGGTATTAATGATGGGTGTATGTTTATAATTTTGTGTTCATACTTAGATATAAGTTTTTCTGTAATTATTGATAAATATCCTGCTAAAACAATATATTCTATCTTATATTCTTCTAATAAACGCATAATTTCATCTGTTTGAGCGTCTATGTCTTCAAAATTTCGTTTTCCAACATAAAAACCGTCTATATTATGATTTTTTGCACGTTCTAAAGCATAAGCATTTTTAGCACTTGAGATTACAAGCTTTATGTCAAAGTTTGCGTCTATCAACGTTTGCATATTGCTTCCACCACCAGATACAAAAACAGCTACTGACATATTTCTACACCTTTTTCACCCTCGATAATTTCACCGATAACACTTGCCACTTCTCCATTTTTTGCTAAAATTTCAAGTGTTTTATCTACGTCTTTTTCGTTTACAACTATCATAAATCCGATACCCATATTAAAAGACGAGAACATTTCTGTGTCTGACACGTTTCCAAGTTCTTGAAGTTTGTTAAACACAGCAGGAGTTTTTATAGTTTTTCTATCAAATTTTGCACGTAAACCATCTTTTAAAATTCGAGGCACGTTTTCATAAAAACCACCACCAGTTACGTGTATCATTCCATTTACAGATATTTCGTCTAAAACTTTTAATATAGGTTTAACATATAGTTTTGTTGGCGTTAAAAGTTCTTCCCCTAAAGTTTTAGAGAACTCTTCTATATAAGTATCGTGATTATATTGCATTTTTTCTAAAAATACTTTTCTCATAAACGAGTAGCCGTTGCTATGAACTCCACTAGATGTTAGCCCTATAATTTTATCGCCTTTGCTCACTCGACTTCCGTCTATAATATTTTTTCTATCAACAATACCTACTGCAAATCCAGCTAAATCGTATTCGCCTTCTTGGTAAAAACCAGGCATTTCTGCAGTTTCTCCACCTATCAAAGCCATTTGCGACTCTGCACACGCATTTGCTATTCCAGATACAATTTCAGATGCTTTTTCTGCTTTTAATTTTCCTGTTGCAAGGTAGTCTAGAAAAAATAATGGTCTTGCCCCTTGGCACAAAATATCGTTTACGCACATTGCTACCAAATCTTGACCTACAGTATCATGCTTATCCATCAAAAAAGCGAATTTTAGCTTCGTTCCAACACCATCAGTACCAGAAACTAAAACTGGTTCTTCCATATTTAGTTTACCAAGGCTAAACAGTCCCCCAAATGAACCTAACCCTGTTAAAACACTGTCTGAAAAGGTTTTTTTTACATGGTCTTTAAAAAGTTCTACAGCTCTTTGACCCTCGTGAGTATCTACCCCAGAATCTTTATAAGTTAACATTTTATCTCTCCTCAAAAACTAGTTTTTTCATATTTTTAGGTACTTCTATTGGATATTTACCATCAAAGCACGCTCTGCAAATTTCTTTTGTTCCGATAGCTTCTTCTAAATCCTCAGGACTTATGAATTTTAGCGTATCTGTTCCAATTATTTCATTAATTTCTTCTACTGTGTGAGTTGCACCAATAAGTTTTTGTGGGTCTGGTGTGTCTATCCCAAAATAACAAGAATGTGCTACAGGTGGACTAGAAACACGAAGATGAACCTCTTTTGCTCCTGCTTGTCTAATCATTTTTACTATTATTTTAGAAGTTGTTCCACGAACTATTGAGTCATCTACTAAAACAACGCTTTTACCTTTTACGTTTTCACGAAAAACCGATAATTTAAGCGACACTAGAAGTTCTCTTTCCTCTTGCGTTGGTGCTATAAATGTTCTGCCTAGATATTTATTTTTCAAAAGACCCTCACGAAAAGGTATTCCTGATTCTTCGGCATATCCAATCGCAGCTACCGTTCCACTGTCTGGCACTGCCATTACAACATCTGCGTTTATGTGGTCTTTGTCGTTTCGAGCTAGTATTTTACCTAGATTTATACGTGTTTCATACACCGATTTTGTATCTATAATACTATCTGGACGAGAAAAATACACATATTCAAACGAACAAGGTGCTTTATCTTCGCTATCGTTATACATTATAGATTCTATTCCGTTATCGTCAATTATTACCATTTCTCCTGGCAAAACATCACGGATAAACTCAGCTCCTATAACATTAAAAGCACATGTTTCGCTAGATAAAACATACCCATCTTTAAATCTACCAATAGCTAAAGGACGCAAACCGTTAGGGTTACGTAATCCGATTAATTTA
>JAWXUO010000011.1:0-39860 GCA_044426355.1 Clostridia bacterium
CACTTGTTTTTTCAGTGCTTAATTATAATATCACATCGTTTTAATATTGTCAACACTTTTTTAAAACTTTTTCAAATTTATTTTTAAAGTCAATATTTTGTGATTTAACCGTTCGTTCTTCAAAAAACCAATAAACCGACTGGTCTATTATATATTAGCCTCTTTTTTCAAGTTCTAACTTGTTTTAGCTTTTTGTTGTTTTTTGTCGCCCGTTTTTTCGGTGCTAGATTATAATATCATATACTTACTATGATGTCAACACTTTTTTATAATTTATTTTAATATTCTTTTATATGCTATTTTATACATTATATATAGAGTGAAAAAAAATTTATACTTAAGGCAACACCTCATAACTATAATAGTTAAATTTTTTAGATAAATTTTTCGTTAATTTGTGCAAAAATTACGCAGTAATACTTTCGTCTTGCAAGTAATTTTTATGCGACGTTACGGAAAATTTGCAAATAAGTTGACTGTTAAGGCATTAGCCGTTAGTTGTGTGGCGTTGCCTTAAAAATAAATATTGTATAATGTTTTATTTTTTGATATACTTATAAAAGACTTTTTAAAGGAGGTTTTTTATGCCTATAAATGTACCAAACGATTTACCAGCTGTTAAAACGCTACAAAGCGAAAATATTTTCATAATTAAAGAAGATAGAGCGACTAAACAAGACATTCGCCCACTTAAAATACTTATTTTAAATCTTATGCCTACAAAAATCGTTACCGAAACTCAAATTTTGCGTTGTTTATCAAACACACCTTTGCAAATAGAAATAGACTTACTACAAACTTCGACTTATACTTCAAAAAACACTCCCGAGGAGCATCTTTTCTCTTTTTATAAAACTTTTGACGATATAAAGTACAATAAATATGATGGTTTTATAGTTACTGGTGCACCTGTTGAGCATATGGAATTTTCCGATGTATCTTATATTGACGAGCTACATAAAATTTTTAACTGGTCAGAAACTCACGTACATTCCTCTTTATACATATGTTGGGGGGCTCAAGTAGCTTTAAGCTATTTTTATGATATTCCTAAATATAATTTAGACAAAAAACTCTCTGGTATATTCGCTCACAAGTCAACTTCTGCGTTTGAAAATATTTTTCGTGGTTTTGATGATGTTTTTAATATGCCACACTCTAGAAATTCCGAAGTAAAACTATCTGATATAGAAAAAAATCAATCTTTAGACGTTTTAGCCCATTCAAAAAAAGCAGGACCTAGTATAATCTCATCACATGACCGTAGAAAATTTTTCATAACAGGTCATTTTGAGTATGATAACGATACCCTTTCTATAGAATATTTTCGAGATAAAAACGCAGGTATTGACGTTCCTATCCCAGAAAATTATTTCGAAGATGACGACCCTACAAAAAATCCAATCGTTACTTGGCGTTCTCACGCACAGCTTTTTTATTCAAATTGGATTAATTATTATTTATATCAAGATACACCGTTTGATTTAAACTCTATTTAGCCTAAATTCAAACTTCTTGCGTAGTGAAAGATATATTGTTGATAAATCCCTGCATATTTTCCATATTTTTCTGGATTCATATCGCCATCATAGAAATTTTTTGCTTTTTTCATCCAAGTATCAATAGGAAACGCATCTAGTTTGCCCATTCCAAAAAGCAAAAAGCAATCTGCCACCTTTATTCCTACGCCATGTAGCTTTAAAACCTCTCGGCGACTTTCTTTAATATCCATTTCAACTAATCTTTCAAAATCAAAATCGCCACTATCCAGAGATTTTGCCACACTTAAAATATATTTTGCACGGTAACCAGAGCGTAAAACTGCTAAGTCTTCCTCTGTTAGCTGTGCAATTTTTTCATATCTTGGGAAAGTATAATACGTTTCGCCTAAAAATTCGATTTTTTCACCAAAATTTGTGCAAAGCGTATCTATTATAGACATTATCCTTGGAATATTATTGCACTGTGAAATTATAAAAGAACAAAGTGCTTCCCAAGGGTCTTGTTTTAAAATTCTTATGCCACTACCATATTCCGATGCTTTTTTTGTAAATTCATCTACGACAAATTCTTTTTTTATAGCATTGTAATCTCTTTTTAAATCCAAAAAGTCATACATATATGTGTCTACTTCTTCTTTTGTGCCAGAAACATATATTTCTCCGTCTTTTTCATATAAATGCCACACTTTTTCAAAAGCTATACCTATAAAACTTTCGTCCGTCTGCTTTTTAAAGCGAAAACACTGACCACACTCGAAAATATGCGATAAATCAAAATCGTCTATTTTACCTAAATTTATATATTTATTTTCCATAAAACCCCTATTTTCCTAATCTTTTCACATTTATTTAATTCTTTCATTGATTTAATATATTACATTTTCCAAAAAAAATCAAGTAATTTTTGTAAATTTAATTGTTAAACACTTGACAAAAACTGCTTTTAGGTTTAAAATAAATCATTAAAACTTTATGGGGGTAATGTGTAAATGATAAACACTGACGCAAATAGTAAATTTATAAAAGAAGGATTAACGTTCGATGACGTTCTGTTAGTACCTAGCAAAAGTGATGTTTTGCCTAGTCAAGTGTCACTAAAAACAAAGCTTACAAAAACCATTTCACTGAATATTCCTGTAATTTCAGCTGCTATGGACACTGTAACTGAATCTAAAATGGCAATTGCCATCGCTCGTGAGGGTGGAATCGGTATTATCCACAAAAATATGTCTATAGAACAGCAAGTAGACCAAGTAGACATGGTTAAACGCTCTGAAAATGGAGTAATTCATAATCCGTTTTTTTTAAGTCCAAACGAAACTTTAGCTGATGCAGATGCTTTAATGGCTAAATTTAAAATTTCTGGTGTTCCTATCTGTGAAAATGGCAAACTTGTTGGAATTATCACAAACCGTGATTTGAAATTTGAAGATGACCTAACAAAAAAAATCGATGACATAATGACAAAAGAAAATCTTATTACATCTAAAGTTGGGACAACCCTTGACGAAGCTCGTGCAATTTTAGCAAAACACAAAATAGAAAAACTTCCTTTAGTTGATGATAACTTTGCTCTTAAAGGATTAATCACAATAAAAGATATAGAAAAAGCAGTTCGCTATCCAAATACTGCTCGTGATTTAGAAGGTCGCCTTTTAGTAGGTGCTGCAATCGGTGTTACCGAAGATGTTTTAGAGCGTTCTAAAATGTTACTAGATGCAGGGGCAGATGTTTTAGTTTTAGACTCAGCTCACGGTCATTCTCAAGGTATTTTATCTTGTATCAAAAAAATCAAAGCAGAATTTCCAAATTCGCAAATCATTGCTGGTAATGTTGCAACTGCAGAAGCTACTATAGATTTAATAGAAGCTGGTGCAGACTGTGTTAAAGTTGGTATCGGTCCTGGTTCTATCTGCACAACTCGTGTTGTTGCTGGTATTGGCGTTCCACAAATAACAGCAGTTTATGACTCAGCTTGTGCTGCTTCAAAATATGGTGTTCCTGTTATCGCCGATGGTGGTATAAAATATTCTGGCGATATTGTAAAAGCTTTAGCAGCTGGTGCAAGCGTTGTTATGGCAGGTTCGCTACTTGCTGGTTGCGACGAAAGTCCAGGAGAAACTGAAATCTACCAAGGTCGTCAATTTAAAGTATATCGTGGAATGGGTTCTCTAACTTCGATGGCAAAAGGCTCAAAAGATAGATATTTCCAAGAAGATAACAAAAAACTAGTTCCAGAAGGTGTTGAAGGTCGTGTTCCTTATAAAGGTATGACAGCAGATACTATCTATCAACTAATGGGTGGACTTCGTTCTGGTATGGGTTACTGTGGTGCACACACTATAGAATCACTTCAATCTGATTCAAAATTCATAAGAATTACTGGTGCAGGTCTTAAAGAATCTCACCCACATGACATTTACATCACAAGAGAAGCGCCAAACTATAGCATAAATCCTTAATATTATTCCCTCAAGGTTTCAAACTTTGAGGGATTTTTTTATCAAAACACTATAGTATATATTTCCCAATTTTTAAAACTTTTTATGTATAACATTACTGAATTATTGCATAAAAAGTCTTTTTTTCGTCTTTTTTATGTAATATTACATATTTTTGTTTCTACTAGGTTACAAAACCCTAAAACCCCTTGAAGTTTATTTTCTTTGTGATATTATTAACAAGAACAAAACACAAGCACACAATGTGCAACGCCGAGTGGGTAACCCCCATTCGTGTTTTAAAACTTTAGGAGGTTTTTAAAATGACAAACTTTAAAAAAGTTTTATCGCTATCACTAGCTAGTGCAACTCTTTTGAGTTCGACAGCTTTAGCTACGTTTTCTGACAAAGAAGACATAGTTCTATCAGATGCGGTAGACACTTTAGTCGCTCTTAACATTATCAAAGGTTATGACGACGGAACTTTTAGACCCGAGGACACTGTAACTCGTGCTGAAATGGCAAAAATGATTTTCACAATTCAAAACGGTGGTTCAGATGATGCTTCTGCTTTTTCTGACATTTCTACTTCTTTTACGGATATTAATGGTCACTGGGCTGAAGGCTATGTAAAATATTGCCAATCGCAAGGTATTATTGCTGGTAAATCAGACACTATTTTCGACCCTGATGAACTAGTAAAAGGCACAGAAGCTTTAAAAATGTCGCTTGTTGTACTTGGCTACAGAGCTGATGTTTCAGAACTAATCGGTGTAAATTGGGAGTCTAAAACTTTAGCACTTTCGCTAGAAACTGGACTAACTGCTGACTATATTGGTAGTTTTGTAGGCTCTGCAGAACGTCAGTCTGCTGCACAAATTCTTTATAACGCACTTTACACAGAAACTGTAAAATATTCTGCTATTTTCGAAGATTACGCAGGTACTGAAAAAACATTAGCAGAAGTTGCAATGAATTTACAAACTTTCGAAGGCGTTTATATCAAAGATTCTGATGTTGATTCTGGACTTTCTTTCACAACAGACTCAGCTTTACAAACTGCACACAGTGCATCTCCTTTGGACATTGAACGTGACCTAACAGACTATATCGGTCAAAAAGTTGATATTTTAGCTGACTCTAAAAAAGATGTTATCTACGGTTTCAAAGTAGACAAATCTAACAAAGTTATAGATACTTTTGCAAATAACCTAACTGTAAACGGTTCGGCTGGTGCATACTCTGTTACTTTTGACAGCGTTAAAATTAATATTTCTGATGCTGACGCAACTGCTATAAATGGTGCTACTGATAATGCAAACGTTTATATCGTTGATAACGGAACAACTGTAGCAACTACAGTTACAGAAGTTACAACTGGTAAAGTTACTTTTGTAAATGACTCAAAAATCAATGTTGCTACAACTGGTTTCACAGCTGGTCAACTAACTTTCGAAGATGATAACATTAACTCAAAAATCGAAAAAGATGACTACGTTCAAATCATCGCTGATGACTATAACAACAACTACACTGTAGAAATTTTAGAATTACACACAGGTACTGTTGATGCAAAAAGAGATGGCGAATTTAGAATCGACAACACTTGGTACACGGTAGCTACAGGCGATACAAACCCAGCACTAAACACAAAAATTTCTTACTACGCAATAGGTTCAGTAATTTATGAAGTTTCTGCTTCAGAAACACAAACTTTTGATTTTGCATATGTAATAGATGCCGAAGAAGCTTCAAGCACTTCTATAGACAGCGTTCACAGAGCAAAAATTATCTTTAGTAATGGTTCGACTGCAATAGTTACTACAGAAGTTTACGAAGACTCAAACATAGGTAAACTTGTAGAATACGATGTAAATAGCGACAATGAATATACTTTCTCAGCTATTTCAGAATTTGATTCTGCTACTGTTTCTGGAAATATTCTAGAAGATTCTATGATTGGTGGCTACAATGTAAGCGACGACGCTATTATTTTTGTAGCTTATGATTCAGATAAATATACTGTTGCAGATAGCGACACTGTTTTAGACTGGAGTGACATTAAAACAACTGCAACTTCATCTAACACAATTATCTACACAGATACAACAAACGGTATCTCATATGTAACTCTTGCATTTATTAATCTTGGTGCAAACGACCTTCCAAGCAATACTGGTACAGAAACTTATGCATACGTTGTAGAAAATCCTTACGACATCAAAGAAAACAACACAACTTATACAGTAGTTACTGTTTTTGACGGCGAAGACACTTACGAAATTAAAGTTAAAACTTCAAACTCAGTTGCAAAAGGTGATTTCGTTCAATTCGAAGCTACTAGCTCGTATATCGACGAAGTAACTACAATTTCAAGTGGTGCTTTAGACCAAATCACAGGTTACTCTGAATCTTTAGGTAAAATCGTATTTAAAACAGCTGGTTCTGCTGACATTACTTCAAATACAGTAATTATCTATGTTGACTCAGATGACATCGTAGGTGTTGAAAGTGGTTCAATCGACCTTGCTACAGATGTAACAGGTGATGACATTATCGAAGATAACGTTTTCGTTCTTGTAGAAGATGGAAAAGTTACAATTATGTTCATTGACGTAAATAACAATATGCAATAATTCATTTATACCCCCCTTATCCTTTTATTATACAATTTATTAGGCTGTCGCATTAATTTGCGACAGTCTTTTTATTATCCTATTGACAAAAAACTAAAAAAGTTATATTATGGTAAAAAGGAGGTATTTTTATGGAAATACTAGAAGAAATAGAATTCTTGAAAAAACAAGAAAACGACTTGCAATTCGATAAGTTCGATAGCAACACAGCACTAGAAATCGGAAATATCTTAGCAAAAAGAGCAATGGCAGAAAATTTACCTATAGTTATAGATATTTCAATCTGCAAACGTTCTGTTTTTAGATTTAGTGCAACAGGTGCAACTAAAAACAACGATTGTTGGATAGAACGCAAAGACAATACAGTTTACTTGATGGATATGAGTTCTCTAAGATACGGAAAGTTTTTAGAATCTCAAAACAAAACACTAGGCAAAAATGTTTTTTACGACCCTTTTGACTATGCAACTGCTGGTGGTGGATTTCCAATTCGCATTAAAGGTACAGGTCTAATCGGTGTTATCGCCGTTTCTGGTCTTCCTGCTGTAGATGACCACCAAGTTATCGTAGACGCAATCACAGAACACCTGAAAAAATAATAAATATTATAACACAAAAGGACTTCTTCTTAAAAAGTTGTCCTTTTAGTTATTAATAAAATTTTAATAGAATATAATTAATAACACAAACTATTTATTCAAGATTTATAAAGAGGTTTTTATGTATTTTTTAATGGGTTTTTCGTTGTCAGCAGATGCGTTCGCTATCACTATTTCTAACTTACTAGTCTATAAAAATTCAAAAATTTTAAAATTTTGTCCTTTATATTTTGGATTTTTTCAATTTTTAATGACTTTCTTAGGCTATTTTTTCGCAAATTTATTCTCAAATAATATTTCTACAATAGGAAATTCTATCTCTTTCATTTTACTAACGTTTATCGGTGTAAAAATGATTTGCGATGCTTTGTTTAAAAAAGAAGAAGAAATCAATCCTACTTTGAGCCACAAATATATAATAATTCAAGCAATTGCAACGAGTATAGATGCTCTAGCCACAGGTATTTCTCTTTGTTTTATGGATTTAAATATATTTTACGCAAGTACTATAATCGGATTTATAACAGCTTTAATGTGCACTTTTGCAATTTTCTTTTTTCTTAAAATACCAACAAAAACTAGCGAAAACCTAGAGGTTCTCGGTGGGATTATCCTTATTTTCTTAGGTATAAAAGCTTTATTTTAAAATATTATAAAACAAAAAAGCCGTCTAACTTTCGTTAAACGGCTATTTTTTTATTCATCTACAAGCTCATTTTCTTTTTCGTAGCTTGGGTCTATCAAAACTTCTATCTCAATTATTCTTCGATAATCTGTTTTTGATACAGTAATTGTTAAATTTTCGAAAGTAAATGTATCTCCAATATTTGGAATATTACCTATTTCTTCTATTACCCAACCACTTACAGTTTGAACATCTTCATATTTTTCAATATCATGCTTAATTTCAAAAAGCTCGAAGAAATCATCAATATTCGTAGAACTAAGCACTTTATAATTATATTCAGAAACTTTTGTAAATTCTAAAACAACTTCATCGTGTTCGTCC
Source organism: Clostridia bacterium (assembly GCA_044426355.1). GTDB lineage: Bacteria > Bacillota > Clostridia > Oscillospirales > Butyricicoccaceae > CAYJLC01. The sequence continues at coordinate 8,188 of JAWXUO010000011.1, forward strand.
CAAATTTCTCCTACAAGTTCTTCTAAAATATCTTCGATAGTTACGATACCCATGCTCGAGCCAAATTCGTCTACAACCAATGATATATGCGATTTTGTAAGCTGTAATTCACGTAAAAGTGCAGAAATTTTAGTTTTTGGCACTGTACAATGTATAGGTTTAATTATAGACTCAAAGCTTTCTTTTTCATCAAAAAGTATGTGATAAAAGTCTTTTTCATGTATAAATCCAGTTATTTGGTCCATATTTTGGTCATAAACTGGCAATCTCGAAAAACCATGCTCTAAAAAAGTATCTCGTACTTCTGTCATTGTATATGTTGAAGGAATTGCTACAAGGTCTAATCGTGATGTTAAAACATCTACAACATCACAGTCGTTAAATTCTATAGCAGAACGAATAAGTTTACTCTCATGTTCATCAAATCCACCATCTTGTTCAGCTTCTTCGACAATTGTTATAAGTTCTTCGTCGCTAATAGCTTTATCTGTCTCAAATTTACATATCTTATAAATCAAAATTTTAAGATACGCAAAAGGATAATTCAAAGGTTTTAGAACAATCATAAAAAACCTAAGTAAAGGCGATGCTAATATCGAAAGTTTTTCTGGTATTTCTTTTGCTATAGTTTTTGGTGTAACCTCGCCAAATATTAAGACGATTATTGTCATTACTACAGTTGAAGCAACAACAGCCACTGTTTTATTTATTATTAATGATGTAAAAAGAATTGTTGCAAGCGAAGATGCTATGATATTTACAATATTATTCCCTATAAGTATAGTTGAAATAACTTTATTGTAATCTTCTGATAAATCATACGCAAGTTGTGCCCCTTTTTCATCATTTTTAACCATATTTTTCAGTCTAGCCTTATTTAAACTAGAAAAAGCTGTTTCTGTTGAAGAAAAGTATGCAGAAAACATTATGCATACCCCTATTGCCAAAGCTGTCGTGACGTCACTACTGTCCATTTAAAAAATCTCTCCTAAATAATTTATTATATATTTTATAATATACACTTTAATTTTATAATATTTAAAGAGAAATGTCAACTATTAATTAATACAAATAGTTTGTATTTTTTTGTTTATTTTGCTAATTAAATGTAATTTTTATTAATTTATACAGTCAGGGCAGACACCTTTAAACACAATTTCATGCATTTCTAGCTGAAAACCTGTTTTTTGTGCTATCATATCATTTATTTCACTTATATAATCTATGTCAACATCAAAAAAACAAGAGCACTTTGTGCATTTAATATGATAATGATTATATAAATTATGGTCAAATCTATCTGCACTATCTGGTACTGAAACCTTTAACAGTTGACCTGTTTCTGATAAAATATTTAAATTTCTATAAACCGTCCCACGACTTATCGTAGGGTGATTTTTATATATTTCGTTATAAATTTCATCTGCTGTCGGGTGATTTTTAAGCATTTGCACAGTGCTTAAAACTATTTGTCTTTGAATCGTATTTCTCATAACATAACCTCTCTATTAGTAATATATATTAATTATAACAAAAACTTTAATATTTGTCAAATCTATTAGCAAAAATTTTATTATAAAAAACCTCCAAAACTAGGGTTATCCTAAATTTTGAAGGTTTAATTTTTATTTTATACGAATTGAGAGTAATACATTGTATGGTAATGCCCACCTATGTCTAACAATTCTTGGTGTGTTCCTTGTTCCATAATAGTTCCATCGCCAATTACTAAAATTTTATCTGCTGTTTGAATTGTCGATAGTCTATGAGCTATAACAAAACAAGTTTTGTTTTTCATCAAATTTTGCATAGCTTCTTGAACTAAAAGCTCTGTAGCAGAGTCAATATTCGAAGTTGCTTCATCTAAAATCAGCATAGGAGCATCAACGAGCATCGCACGAGCTATAGATATTAATTGTTTTTGACCTTTAGACAAATTACTTCCCTCATCTGTTATAACTGTTTGGTATCCATTTGGTAAAGAATTTATAAAAGTATCTATTTTTGCATCTTTTGCAACACGTTTTATGTCCTGCATAGTCGCATCTTTATGTACATAAGCTATATTTTCGAAAATTGTACCTTGGAATATCCATGTTTCTTGTAAAACCATAGAAAATGATTTACGCAAACTTTCTCGTGTTATATCTCCTAGCAAATGACCGTCGATTTTTACACTACCAGCTTGATAATCATAAAAACGCATAAGCAGGTTTATAATTGTTGTTTTACCTGCTCCTGTAGGTCCTACAATCGCAATTGTTTGACCACCTTTTGCGTCGATATTCATATCTTTAAGCACAACTTTTCCTGGAACATATCCAAAAGCAACATTTTTAAATTCAACATTTCCTTCTGATTTTTCTAGTTCTATAGCATTGTCGATGTCACGAGGTTCTGGGTCTTCTTCTAAAAGTGTAAAAATTCTGTTACCTGCTGAGAAAGCAGATTGAATTTCGCCTGTGATATTTGCTAGTTCGTTTATCGGAGCTGTAAATTTTCTAGAATATAGTATAAACGCAGAAAGATTTCCTACACTTATTGAACCTGCCATCAAAAACATCGTTCCTACTAAACCAACTAGTGATAGCGAAATATTGTTTATATATCCCATTATACTACCCATCATACCACCTTGAGAATCGGCTCTAAAATATGCATGGCTTGCAGAATCGTTTTGTTCTCCATAACGTTCTATCATTTTTTCTTGTTGTTGATATGCAATTATCGTTTTTAGTCCAGAAAGCAAATCTTCTGTGTAACCATTTAACTGCCCAAGTTTTGCTGAACGTCTTCTAAACAATGGTTTTGTATATTTTATTCTGTGACGTGCTAAAAAAATCGTAAGCATTGTTGTAAAAGCTAGAACTATTAGCATCGGTGCAGAAATTGTACACATCATTATAAACGAGAATGTAAAAGTTATAATACTATTACCAATTTGAATAATATCATTTGTCAGTGCAGTATTCAAAACGCCAATATCGTATGATAAACACGAGATAATATCTCCCGAGTGCTTTGTATCATAATATGAAATTGGTAAATCTAATAAATGGTCTTGAACTTCTGTACGCAATGTTTTAGAAATATTTTTACCAACATATATCATAACACGAGCTATAATATAAGTTAATGCCGAAGATACGATATAGCAACCAACCATAAAAATACATATTTGATTAATTGAATCAAAATTTGCATTATCTTTCATTTTTCCTATAATGTCAATAGCCTCACCACTAAGGTATGGCCCTAGTAGTAATAACAAGTTTGAAATTAACATTAATATAAAAGTTGCAACAACCAAACCAGTATACGGTTTATGGTAGCGAATTATTTGCATTAAAACATCGCTTTTAGAATAAGAACTTGCATCTTGTTTTAGGTCTTGTTTTTCTTCTTTAGAATTTTTCGAAATTGTTGACATAATATAAAATCCTCCTATTCTTCTAAAACGCCAAGTTGGTGTTCACTTAGTGTTTTATATGATTCACAACGTTGCATTAAGTCGTCGTGCTTACCTACATCTAGTATTTCGCCTTTTTCTAGAACAAGAATAATATCTGCATCTTTTATCGAGCTTATACGTTGTGCTACAAGCACTGTTGTAGTAGAACCTTGAACTTTTTGTAGTTCTTGACGCAAAAGTGAATCTGTTTTATAATCTAATGCACTAGAGGAGTCATCTAATATTAAAACATCTGGCGAACCTGCAACAGCACGAGCTATAAGCAGACGTTGTTTTTGTCCACCACTAAGATTACTACCTTTTATTGCAAGTTTGTAATCATATGTTTCATCGTATGAATTTATGAAGTTTTTTGCTTGTGCCACTTGTATAGATTGCTCTACATCGTTCATTTCTAGTGTTCTCCCAAAACAGATGTTTTCTAAAATAGAATCACTAAATAAGTAGTCACTTTGTAATGTTACGCCGAATTTTTTGTGTAACGTTTCAAGTGGAATACTCTTAACATTTACACCATCTATATAAATAGCTCCTTGTGTAACATCATAAAAACGCATAAGAAGTAATAAAAGTGTACTTTTACCACTACCAGTAGGCCCTAAAATACCAAGAGTTTGCCCTTTTTCTAGTCCTAAAGTAATATTTTTAATATTCATTTCGTGTTCTTGTTCGCTGTCGTCATTTGCATGATAAGAAAAGCTTACGTTGTCAAAATAAATATATGGAAGACCTTCTCGTCTATCTTCTTTTTCTGTAACTAATAAATCTGGTTCGTGCTGTAAAACAGACTCGATACGATTACCAGATGCTAAACCTTTTGTCGCCATTATAAATATACGAGAAAGGTTCATAAGTGCAGCTGAAATAATTGTAAAATATGTAATAAACGCAAGAAGAACACCTTCGTCACAATATCCATCACTAACACGGTGTGCACCAACATATAAAACGATTACAGACGAAAGATTTAAAATAACCGTTACAAGTGGGTTTGACATTATCATGTTAGAAGTTGCAGCAATATCACTGTTTGTAAGGTCTGTGTTTATGTCACCAAATTTATTTGTTTCGAAATTTTTTGCAGCTAAAGCTTTTATAACACGAATACCAACTACGTTTTCTCTTACGCAACCTGCCATTCTATCTTCATTTTTTTGTACATTACTGTATAATTTTATACCTCGACTTGATATTATAAAAACTATAATAACGATTAAAGGAAGTGTTAAAGTTAAAATAAGTGCCAAAACAGGGTCTAATATGTATGACATAAAAATGCCACCTATTAGTAGAACTGGAGCACGAACCCCAAGTCTAAACATCATAGATAAAACTTGTTGAATATTATATGTATCCGATGTAAGCCTTGTTTCCAAAGACGAAACTGTTATATTATCAATCTGAGATGCTGATAAATATACACTCTTTCCAAATAAATCTCGTCTTACTTCTCTCCCTACTGCTGTAGAAATTGTAGATGCCATGTAGTTTGCCGAAAAGTTTGACACAAACGAGAATGTTGCAGCAGCTAACATATAAACGCCCCAAAGCAGAGCCTCTTGTTTATCTCCTTTAATAGCAATTTCGTCAATTAATGTTGCAAGTAGTATAGGAATCCATAAATCTGTTATTGCTCCAATGAATTTTGCAGATAGTGCAAACAGACATTTTCCTATGTGGTTTCTTAGGTATCTCATAAATAATTTCATCTAATCGCTTGCCTCCTAAAATAATATTTACTTTATTTTAACACAAAGTTTTCAAAATGTATATAGTTTTCGTTGTTTATTGTAAAAAAACACTCAAAAATTAGCTTTAAGTAACCGTTTTTTGACTATTTTTTCATTACAAGTGCCACCCAGTCGTTTTTTTCGAAAAACTTTACTAATTTAAAACCTTGCTCCTCTAATTTGTCTTGCACCTCCTTGTATCTCTCTGAAATAATTCCAGAAGTTACTAAAAATCCATCATCTGCTACTGAATTATACAGTATTTCTTTCATTCCAATAATAACATCTGCTACTATATTTGCAACAACTACATCATATTTACCTGTTATTTTTTCTAAAAGGCTATTGTCTTCTAAAACATTTCCACAGTGTAGTGTAAAATTTTGTAAGTTGTTTTTTTCTAAATTTTCTCTTGCAATTTTTATAGAATTTTCGTCTATATCAAGTGCTGTGATTTTTTTTGCCCCAAAAAGCATAGAAGCTACTGATAAAATCCCTGAACCTGTTCCCATATCTAAAATTTCATCATCTTTTTTAACATAATCTTCCAATATCTCAAGACAAAGCTTTGTCGTTTCGTGAGAACCCGTTCCAAAACTCGACGATGGGTCTATTTCTAAAATAATTCTGTTTGTTTTATTATCATAATCTTCCCAACTCGGTTTTATTACAAGTTTTTCGCCAACTTCAAAAGGTTTAAAATACTGTTTCCAGTTATTTTCCCAGTCTTCTTCGTTTACATTTACGCACTCAACAGATAATCTGCCAAAATCAGCCGATGTTTTCTTTAGTGTTTGCATTTCTTGTTTTAGTTGGTTTAACATTTCAAATCCTTGCGAATTTTCTGGTAAGTAAACCGTTATATTTGTTTCGCTTTCTTTTAGTTTCATCAAATCGTCTTCAACATAGTCCCAATAAATTTCTGTATCAGACAAAAAGTCTTCAAAATCTTTAGAGTCTTCTATAACAAACCCTGTTATTCCTAAATTAAGCAAATTCCCAACAACTGGGTCGATACCCTCTGCTGTTGTGTAAATCTTAGTTTCAATCCAATTCATAAAAGCCCTCCAAATAGTATGTGCAATAAGGTTTTTTAACCTTGAGTTTCTGCAAAAATCACAAGTTTCATTTTGTCTTAAACACATTATATCACAATTTTGCCAAAATGTATATGTTACAGCCCTCCAAAATTTCTCTAGCTTTTTTGTAAAAAACGTGATATACTAATTTTAAAAAATAAATCAAAGTATATGCGAGGTAGAAAAATGGAAGAAACCAAAGACTTAATAACTACATATTCTGGTGTTAAATTTGACCCAATAAATCCAAAACCTGATATGATACAAATAAATGATATTGCCCATGCACTAAGTATGATGTGTCGTGCAAACGGACATTGTTTGTTTTTTTATTCTGTAGGCCAACATAGCATAAACTGTGCTATAGAAGCAAAAGCTCGCAATTTATCTAAAAAAGTTCAGCTTGCTTGCCTTTTGCATGACGGAAGCGAAGCTTATATGGCAGATGTTGTTCGCCCATACAAAAAGCACTTAGATGAATATTTAGTTTTTGAAGATAGACTTCAAACTGCTATATGGCAAAAATTTTGCGAAGGTGGTTTGTCAGAAGAAGAAACAAAACAAGTTTTTCGTGTTGACGATATTATTTTATATAACGAATTTGAAAAAACTATGCGTAAAAATGTTTTAGAAAAAGACGAACCATGTGTTGGTGACATAATTTTGCACCCAGTTGAAATGAATTACATAGAAGACCTATTTTTAAAAATGTTTAACGAAATAATGAATTAACCTATAAACTAAAGGAACGAAAAAACTTTCGTTCCTTTTTTCATGTTTAAAACCATATATAAACTAAACAAAAAAGACTGCCGAAAAAACTTTCGACAGCCTAATTATTTACACACATTTTCATGCAAATTTTTATATTTTTTAGCTAATACTTGTTCCTAGTACTAAAGTTGTAAATAAAATTACTGCTATCGCAATAGGACAGATATATTTTATAGAAAATACCCATGTTTTTTGCATTTTAAACTCAGAACCTACTTTTATTTCTTCTATAGCATTCGTAGTTCCCCAAATATGTCCTACAAAAATACATACAAACAGAGCAGTAAGTGGAATTAACAGATTATCCGTTAAATATTCCATAACATTACCCATAGCTTGGAATGTTAATCCATTTGCAAAGTCAAACCACGGAAGTTTTAACCACGGTAATGCACCTTGAGATAACGAATATCCACAACCTACAATATACATAACTACACCTAAAAGTATAGTTGCTTTTACTCTTTTTATAGAAAACATTTCTGTAACACAAGCTACAATACCCTCTAAAATAGATATTGCCGATGTAAATGCTGCAAAAAACAGTAACACAAAGAATAAAAATCCAAAAACATCGCCTAAAGGCATTTGTGCGAATATATTCGGTAGTGAAATAAACGCAAATCCACCACCTCCACTACCAATTAAGGTAGGGTCTGTTGCAAAAACTGCACAAATTATAGCAAAACCTGCTAATAATGCAATACAAGTATCAAGTCCTGCTATCATTGCAACACTTTTTGTCAAACTATCTTCTTTTGATACATAAGAACCATAAGTTATCATAATCGCCATTCCTAGCGATAGCGAGAAAAACGCTTGACCTAAAGCAGATATTATCAAACTTGGCGTTATATCCATTACATTAAATTGGAATAAAAATTTTATTCCCTCTTCTGCTCCAGGCAAAGTTACTGCACGAACAGTTATTGCAAATAAAATTAAAAGTAATACTGGCATTAGCACTTTTGATACTTTTTCGATACCAGCTGATACCCCACGCGTTACAACAAATACAACTATAGACATAAAAAGTGCATGCCATATCAATGGTTGAACACCTTGAGATATAAAATTCACAAAATACGCTTCTGTTCCACCTGTAAAACCTGTTCCTAAGAGATACGTTACTATATATTTTAGCACCCAGCCACCAACAACACTATAATATGATAATATTATAAAAGCTGCCGTTATTCCTAACATTCCAACAAATGACCATTTTTTATTTATTTTTGTAAAAGCTGAAATTGAATTACTTTGAGAAAATCTACCTAAAGCTATTTCTGCAAGCATTATAGAAAATCCGATTAAAACAACAATGCAAAGGTAGACTACAATAAATGTTCCCCCTCCATTTGCTCCTATTTTTCCAGGAAATTTCCAAATGTTACCAAGTCCTATTGCAGAGCCTGCAGCTGCGAGTACAAAGCCTATATTACTAGCCCACGCATCTCTATTTTCATGCATAATCAAGTCCTCCTTAAAAAATTTTTATTTATTCGCCTCTTTCATCGTTAGTGCTATACGTTTTTTAGGTACATCAACAGACATTACCCAAACTTTTACAACATCACCCACTTTTAATACTTCTGATGGGTGTTTTATATATCTATCTGTTATTTGCGATATATGAACTAATCCATCTTGGTGAACTGCAATATCTACAAATACACCGAAATCTATAACATTTCTTACAGTACCCATAAGCTCCATACCTGGTTTTAGGTCTTTCATGTCTAGTATATCTGTTCTTAAAACTGGTTGTTCACCTTCTGCACGTATATCACGTCCTGGTTTTGCAAGTTCTGCAATAATATCTTCGAGAGTTGGTCTACCAACTTCTATTTCGGCACATAATTTGTCAATTCCATACGCATTACATTTTTCTTCTATCGTAGAAAAATCTGTTTCTTTTTTATATCCCAAAATTTCTAATAATTTATTAGCTATATCGTAGCTTTCTGGGTGAACCGATGTGTTATCTAAAAGATTTTTACTGTCTGCAACTCGTAAAAAACCTGCACACTGTAGATATGCTTTAGGTCCTAATTTTGCTACTTTTAACAGTTCTTTTCTTGATTTAAACTGACCGTTTTCTTCACGATAAGTAACAACATTTTTTGCAACTGCCGAAGATAACCCTGCAATATAAGTTAAAAGTGGTGCTGAAGCCGTGTTTAAATCGACACCTACTTTATTTACGCAGTCTTCTACAGTGTTCGTTAAAACTTCCGAAAGTCTGGCTTGTGGCATATCATGTTGATATTGTCCTACACCAATGCTTTTAGGGTCAATTTTTACAAGTTCTGCTAAAGGGTCTTGAAGTCTTCTTGCAATAGATACAGCCGAACGAAGTGCTACATCATAATCAGGAAATTCTTCTGCCCCAAGTTTTGACGCAGAATATACAGAAGCTCCTGCCTCGTTTACCATCATATATGCTAAATTTTCTTTTTTTATAACTTTTATAGTATCAACAGTGAAAATTTCTGCTTCTTTTGATGCTGTTCCGTTACCTACTGCAATAATTTCTACATCATGTTTTTTTACAAGGTCGATTATTGTTTTTCTTGCAACTTCGACTTTGTCATGTGGCATTGTGCAATAAATTACATTTGTTGCTAGTACTTTCCCCGTTTTGTCACAAACTGCAATTTTACAGCCTGTTCTATATGCAGGGTCGATAGCAAGACAAGTTTTATCTTTTATCGGAGCTTGCATTAATAGTCCAACTAAGTTTACACCAAAAACAGAAATTGCTTGTTCAGATGCTCTTTCTGTTAAACCTGAACGAATTTCTCTTTCTATAGATGGAAAAATAAGACGTGAAAAACTATCCTCACAAATTTCTGCCATTAAAGGACGAATTAAATCGCAAGTTATATATAAATTATAGATTAAATGTATTGCTAAAGTATCTGTAGACGCAAGTTTAACTTTTAAAAAGCCCTCTTTTTCACCACGATTTATAGCTAAAATTCTGTGATTTTGAATTTTTGCTACAGGTTCGCTGTATTCATAATACATTTCATATACAGAAGTTTCATCTTTTGCTTTTTTTGTATCTATAATACCGTGTTTTGTGTAGTAATTCTTTAATTTCTCACGAACTAATGGGTCGTCTGAAATAACCTCTGCTAAAATATCGCAAGCACCTTTTAATGCATCATCTACAGTCAAAACTTCTTCTGTAATAAAATTTTCTGCCTCTTTTTTAATATCTTCTAAAGATGTTTGTTGCTCAAGTATTATTTTAGATAAAGGTTCTAATCCTTTTGCTACAGCCACCGTTGCACGAGTTTTTCTTTTATCTTTATATGGTCTGTATAAATCTTCTACACGAGCTAAAGTTTTTGCTTCATTTATATTTGCAAGAAGTTCGTCTGTCATTTTATCTTTTTCTGTGATAGAATTTATAACTTCTTCTTTTCTTTTTTCTAAATTTCTTAAATAATTTAATCTATCTGCGATTTCACGGATAATTTGGTCGTCCATAGTTCCGTGCATTTCTTTTCTATATCTTGCGATAAAAGGAACTGTCATTCCCTCATCTAGCAAATTTATAATATTTTCTACATAAGATTCCTTTACAGAAAATTCTTGTGCTAATATACTTTTCATATCTCCTCCTTTTTACATTATGCCAACGCAATCGTAAAATGGTTTCTCTTTTATTTTTTCTATATTTTCTTTAAAAATAGTGTGTCCTAGTGTAATAACTAAAAAATCAGCTTTTTTAATACATTCTTCAAAAGATAAATTCGTAATATTTTCTAAGCTGTAGTCTACAAAAGGCTCGCATGCTACAAAATTTATACCCTTATCTTTTAAAATATTGCAAAGCTCGATAGATGGGCTTTCTCTCAAATCGTCTACATCTGGTTTATAAGACAACCCTAAAACACCAACAGTTTCACCTTTTTTAATATTTTTTTCTATTTTTTCTGCTACAAACCGTGGTTTTGAAGAATTTCTCTCACGTGATGCTAAAATAAGTTTTGCCTCGCTTGGAAATAATTCATAGATAAACCACGGGTCAACTGCGATACAATGTCCACCTACACCTACACCAGGCGTTAAAATATTAACCCTTGGGTGGCAATTTGCAAGTTTTATTAGTTCAAAAACGTTTATATCCATTTTATCGCAAATTACAGAAAGTTCGTTTGCAAATGCAATATTCACATCACGATATGTGTTTTCTGTAAGTTTGCACATTTCGGCTGTTAAGTCGTCTGTGATTAAACATTTTCCTTTTTCTAAAACTTTATCATAGATAGCTTTTGCTTTTTCGCTCGCTTTTTGACATCTACCACCGATAATTCTATCGTTATTTTTAAGTTCATACAACATATTTCCAGGAATTACTCTTTCTGGACAATGTGCAACTAAAAATTTATCCGAGCTTATTTTAGAAGTTTTTTCTAAAACATCAGATAACATTTTTGTAGTATGAGGTGGGACTGTTGACTCAAGTATAACTAAATCCCCCTCTTTTAAAATTTCGGCTACAAGTTCTCCCGCTGATTTAACGAATGACAAATCGGCTTTGTGATTTCCATCTTCGTCTTCATAAAAAGGCGTTGGAACTGCAATATAATAAACATCAGACTTTTCTAGAGTCGTTGTAAAAGATAGTTTCCCACCATCAAAAGTACGAGTAAATGCCTCTTGCAAGCCATTTTCTACTATGTGAATTTTTCCACCGTTTAGTGTTTTTACAACATCTTTTGATACATCAAACCCAGATACAGAAAATCCAGCATCAGCTAAAGTTATCGCTGTTGGTAGTCCGATATATCCAAGACCTAAAATCGATATTTTCATATTTTCTCCTTATTTTTTCAAAGCTTTTTTAAGTGCTTCTACCTTGTCTGTTTTTTCCCATGGTAAATCTAAATCACTTCTGCCAAAATGCCCATAAGTTGCAGTTTGTTTATAGATAGGGCGACGTAAATCTAAATCTTTTATGATAGATGCAGGACGCATGTCAAAAACTTCACGTACTGCTTTTTCTATTTCTTCTTGAGAAACTTTACCAGTTTCAAACATTTCTACAAAAATAGATACAGGTTGTGCAACACCAATTGCATAAGCAAGCTCAATTTCGCATTTTTCTGCAAGACCTGCTGATACAATGTTTTTTGCTATATAACGAGCCATATAAGCACCAGAACGGTCTACTTTTGTAGGGTCTTTACCAGAGAAAGCACCCCCACCATGACGAGAGTATCCACCGTAAGTATCAACAATTATTTTACGTCCTGTAAGTCCTGCATCTCCTTGTGGTCCACCAATTACAAAGCGTCCTGTAGGGTTAATATAATATTTTGTATTTTCGTCTACTAGTTCTTTTGGTAAAACTGCGTTTATAACGTGTTCTTTAATTTCTTTGCGTAGTTGTTCTAGTGTAATTTCTTCTGCATGTTGCGTTGAAATTACAACTGCGTCTATGCGTACTACTTTGTCGTTTTCGTCATACTCTACAGTAACTTGGCTTTTACCATCAGGGCGTAGCCATTTTAATTTTCCATTAACACGAACTTCTGTAAGTTTACGTGTAAGTTTATGAGCATAAGTTATTGGAGCTGGCATTAATTCTTCTGTTTCGTTACATGCAAAACCAAACATCATACCTTGGTCGCCTGCACCGATTAAATCAGCTTCGTCTTTATCGTTTTCTTTAAACTCTTGAGATTGATTTACTCCCTGAGCAATATCAGGAGATTGCTCATCTACCGTTGTTAAAACAGCACAAGTTTTAGCATCAAATCCCATCTCACCACTAGTATACCCAATTTCTTCAATTGTTTTTCTTGCAATAGATGGAATATCTATGTAACAATTTGTTGTAATTTCGCCCATTATCATTACCATACCTGTAGTTGTGCAAGTTTCGCAAGCTACACGTGCGTTTGGGTCGTTTGTAAAAATAGCATCTAATACAGCATCTGAAATTTGGTCACACATTTTATCTGGGTGTCCACCCGTTACTGACTCTGATGTAAATAATTTATTCATAATTTTGCCTCCTAATTTGTTTTCATTACAACATTATACCAAAATATCAAACAAAATGCAATTAAATTTGTAAAACTTTTTTTGTCTAATTTGTAAAAAAACAAGTATAATTTGCTATTTTATGGTATAATTAAATAATTATACACTTAATAGATTTAAGGAGCTACTAAATGAACCAAATTATTACAGATATTATACATGCATGCAGTACCCCAAAAAAGCGTGAGGAACTATATCCTATTCTACCTCAATATAGCAAAAAGAAAATTAAAGATGCTTTTGAATTAGCTATAAAAAGAAAATTAATTTTACCATATAAAGCAAAAACTTATGCCAGCCGTGACTTTTTCAATGTAATAGAGGCGACTTTTCTTTCTACAAAGACAGGCTTTGCTTTTGCAGAACCTATAGTGGCACTAAAAAGTGGACGTGATGTTTTTATTCCAGAGGGCAAACGAAAAAACGCATGGCACGGAGATACAGTTTTAATCAAGCTCTTGCCTACTAGACGAAAAAAAGATAAAAAAGGCGTTCGTCAAGAGGGCGAAGTTTTAAAAATTTTAAAAAGAGATGACAGCCCGATAGTAGGTGTTCTATCTAGTAATGACAACGGCGAATTTTTTGTAAATCCTGCACGTACTACTATTCCACCAATCAAAATTCTTGAAAAAAACTTAAATTCTGCTAAAATCTCAGATAAAGTAGCTGTTAAAATTCGTTTTGAAAAAGTTTACAAAGATTCTCCTGAGGGAATTATTACTGAAGTTTTTGGTAGTTCAGACACCTTGCAAGCAAGCGAAAGTGCAATTTTGCATTTACATGGAATAAACAAAAATTTTCCACCACTTGTAGACGTTCAAACAAAAGGTGTTTCTGTTGATATAACCGAGGAAATGTTTGGCAAACGTCTAAACCTTTGCGATAAAATGATTTTTACTATTGATGGTGACTTGTCTAAAGATTTTGACGATGCTGTTTCGCTAGAAGAACTTGGCGACGGAACTTTTCTTCTTGGGGTGCATATAGCAGATGTTTCTCACTATGTAACAGAGGGTAGTCCACTTGATTTAGAGGCTTTTGACCGAGGCACTTCTGTATATTTTGCAAATCAAGTTGTTCCTATGCTCCCATTTGAGCTTTCAAACGGAATTTGTAGTCTAAATCCTCTTGAAAAACGCTTTACAATGTCTGCTTTTATCACGCTAGATAAAAATTTCGATGTTCTAAGCACTTCTTTTCACAAAAGTGTTATAATTTCTAAGCACCGACTAACATATAATAAAGTAAACGCTTTGCTTGATGGCGACGCAGATTTATGCGAGCAATACGCAGATATTATCGACATTCTAGTTAAAATGAATAAAATTGCAAAAAAACTAGAGCAAAAAAGATTTACTCGTGGTGCTTTAGACCTTAATTTACCAGAAAGCTATATTATTACAGACGAAAACAACCAACCTATTGATATTAAACTTCGCACTCGTGGCGACTCAGAAAAATTAATAGAACAATTTATGGTGCTTGCAAACGAATGTGTTGCAGAATATATGTTTAAAAGCGAAATTCCTGCTGTTTATCGTGTGCATGACACACCAAATATTGAAAAACTTGAATTTTTTGCAGAAACTGCTCGTTCTTTTGGCTATAAAATACTAGATGATGAATTAACAAACCCTGTTGCACTTCAATCAGTCTTAAACAAAAGTACTAACACGCCACACCACAAAGTTTTAAGCACTATGCTACTTCGCTCTCTTGCTCGTGCAAGATATGACGAAAATTGTACTGGTCACAACGGACTTTCAAGCGAATTTTACTTGCATTTCACGTCACCTATAAGACGTTACCCAGACCTTGTTGTTCATAGAATGCTTGCTAAAAAAATCGAAAATGAAACTATCACTGCTGAAGATAAAAATTTCGTCGAGCTTTCTTCTATCCAGTCTACAGACCGTGAAAAACACGCAGACGATGCCTCTCGAGATATAGAAAAGCTATATCTTGCAAAATATATGTCGCAGTTTATAGGTAGTGATTTCGAAGCTGTTGTATCTGGTGTTCAGCACTACGGTATTTTCGTAGAACTTGAAAACGGAGTAGAGGGACTTATTCGCATAGAAGATTTTCCAAAAGACGATTATTTCTTTGATGAAAAAAATGTAAATTTAGTTGGCAAAAATAGTAAAATAGTGTATAATATAGGAATGAATGTTTCTGTTACACTGGTAAATTCTTCTTTTGTTAACGGACGCATAGATTTTACTTTTAAAAAAACGAGTGAATAAGGGGGTTTTATGAAAAGGTTATTTCTCGTGTTATCAATACTTTTATTAACAGGCTGTGGAAAAGAAGCAGAGGCTGATATTCCCTCGCTTTCTGTAGACCAATTCACAACAGAAGTTGTTATTATAAATCCATATAGCGAAGAAAATTTATTTTTTGCAGGCGAAAATTACAATTATTACCTTGTGTACTCAAACCAACCTGCAAGCAATAACTCTACCACAACTACCTTTTCTGTCCATATCGAAAGTTACAACCTTGATACTGGCGAATGTAAAGTTATAAGTTCAGCTTATGAAAATATTTTTTTCAACGAACAATTTCAAGAACAAAACAAAGTTTTCTATTCTACTGAAACTTTCACTCAAAATTCTGAAATTATCCAAGGTTCTTTGTTTTGCCTAGACAAAAAAGCACAGACTTTCGCACCAGTTTTATCTAAAGATACGATTTACTTAGCAAATAACGAAAATTCTGCTTATTTTTTCGACTTTTCTAGTGTTCCATCATTAGTAAGCCTTGATTTAGTCACTTTGCAAAGCAAATATTTGCTTGATTTACCAGATATTGTTTTAGAGTCTGGCTGTATTATTGACGGCGAAATTATAGATAATGTTTTATATATTCGTTCTTCTGTATACGACATAACAATTAGCGAAATTTTGTATTCCATAATGGATACAACCTACACTTTATCTAAGAACTACAAAAAAATTAATTTTTTCAAGACTTACGAAACTTTTATAGCATATAACCCCGAAACTTATGAAATTTATTCTGTGTCCGATGTTCTTTTCGACTCATATAAAAATGGTATACTTTATAGTTCTACAGAATTTGTTGATAATGATAAAATTATAATTCGTGCTTACAATGCACAAGAATTATCCCCAGTTTTTGCAGGTGCAGATTATATCACAGAATACGCAAATGCTCTTTTAGAAGAACATCTATACAGTGCAAGTTTTGGTAGCCTTAGCTACAGCGACTATGCAATTTCTAACTACAGCCGAGTAGATGATGATAATGGTTTTACAACTTTTACCTATAATTATTTATACAAACCTACAAGTCGTTACTCTACAATTTTAAATGATTATACGCAAAGTTCCACTGCTTTAGATTATCAAAATGGTACTTTTACTCTTACAGCTTACTATCTTGTAAATTCTTACGTTATAGATTTTTCACACGATAATGTTTCAGCTTATGATAATTTATCTGATAACAAAGTTGTAACTTTATATAAAGACGGCGACATAATTTTTGAATCTGAGAGAAATTTAGAATCTGGTAGTACTAACGAAACATATTCCAAAGGCGAACATATCTACAGCTATAATTCTATAACGCACGAAGCTACAGACATTGCTCAC
The DNA here is from genome assembly GCA_044426355.1 of Clostridia bacterium. GTDB lineage: Bacteria > Bacillota > Clostridia > Oscillospirales > Butyricicoccaceae > CAYJLC01. Next base: position 24,926 of record JAWXUO010000011.1, read on the forward strand.
ACTTTATATAATTCGTTCTTTTTAAACATTATAGATAATAAACTTTTTTTAACAAGTACAGAAGCACCATCTTTCCATGGTTACAACTGCCATCAAATTTCTTATATAGATTTAGCCGATAATTCTTTCAAAACACTTTCGCCTACAGTTTCTATTTTTGCTATAAAAAATAATCTTGCATATTATTTAGATTCAACTAATATGATAGGCGTTTTTGATTTTACCGATTTAAGCTTTACAACCCTAGAAACTTTCGAAAAAAATGGAGATTTTATAAACGGAGCAGTAGGATACATCAAAGATGACTGTTTATATGTAAAAATATCGAATACATCATCTGATTATCAAGAAATATCTCTTAAAAATTAATATTGTAAAAATAAAAAGCACTGATTTATTTCAGTGCTTTTAGCTTTTATTAAATGTTAATATCATAAATGCACTCATGGTAGAAATTTTAATCAAAACAACAAAACATTACAGATTTTTTTCGTAAAAAATAAGACTGCCAAAAATACTTTTTCGACAGTCTTTATTATATTTTTGTCAAACTAGCGAATTTCATTCGTTACTTTAAATATATTTTCGCTACTTCGGTAGGATTTAAGACTTTCAGTCTTAAATATCTCGGCCACTTTACGTGGACGTTTTACATGTTTTTGATTTTATTGTTTTATTTATGATACAATTTTTTATACTCATACGTTGGCGAACACGACATATTAACCCCAATTTTTCTAAACAAACTCTCATCTACATTCGATATTATTACCGAAGAATGTCCCTCAGTATTTTTTAGTTTATCTATCTGTTCTAATGCTTTTTTAGAATTTTCATTCGTTACAGCAGACATAGACAACGCAATTAACGTTTCATCTGTGTGCAAACGTGGATTTGTGCTACCTAAAGTCGTAGTTTTTAGCTTTTGTATCGTTTCTACAACTATTCTTGATAGCAATTCTTCCTCACGTCCTATATTCGCAAGGTGTTTTAACGCATTTAACAAAGCCGACGACGACGCTCCAAACAAATTCGATGTTTTCCCAGTGATAATCGTTCCATCGTGCAATTCGATAGCAACAACAGGGCTTCCATTTGATTTCGCTTGAGCTTCTGAAATAACTGCAACATGACGTTTTACAAGCTCCGTATGTGCTTGATTTATTAATATTTCTGCTTTAAAAACTTTTTCATTCTCGCTCAGTCCACGACGTAATAAACACGCCTCTGCATAGTATCTTCTTATTATTTCTTGGCGAGCAGACTCTTTTACAATATCTTCATCTATAATACATTTTCCAGCCATATTAACACCCATATCCGTAGGTGACTTATATGGACTTTCTCCGTATATTTTTGTAAATATTTCGTTTAAAACAGGAAAAATTTCAATATCTCGGTTATAATTTACCGTGGTTTCTTGAAAAGCTTCTAGGTGATATGGGTCTATCATATTAGAATCTAGTAAATCAAGTGTTGCCGATTCATAAGCTATATTTACAGGGTGACTTAGTGGTAAATTCCACACTGGAAACGTTTCATATTTTGCATATCCAGAATTAATTCCTCTTTTATGGTCGTGATATAATTGCGATAAGCACACTGCCATCTTGCCCGAGCCAGGACCTGGAGCCGTCACAGCTATTAGTGGGCGACTTGTTTCGATATACTCATTTTTTCCATACCCATCATCACTCACAATTAGCGATAAATTAGACGGATAACCACAAATCATGTAATGTATATAGCACTTTACCCCTAAAGTTTCTAGTCTTGACTTAAATGCATCTGCCGAATTTTGCCCACTATATTGTGTTATAACCACCGAACCTACATACAGTTCACAACGTCTAAATTCGTCTATCAAACGCAAAACGTCAGCATCATATGTTATTCCAAGGTCAGAACGTACTTTGTTGCTTTCTATATCCGTTGCAGATATTACCACAATAATTTCCGTTTTTTCTTTCATTTCTCCTAAAATACGTATTTTGCTATCTGGTTCAAATCCTGGCAAAACACGAGATGCATGGTAGTCATCAAATAATTTCCCACCAAATTCTAAATAAAGTTTATTATCAAATTTGCTAACTCTTTCGATAATATTCTTAGATTGCATCTTTAGATATTTCTCAACGTCAAACCCAACTTTTTGCATACACACCTCATATTTAAACTTTTAAAAACCGCCGTAGCTTTTGCTACGACGGCTTATCTTTTGGTGGAAACAACAGGGATCGAACCTGTGACCCCCTGCTTGTAAGGCAGGTGCTCTCCCAGCTGAGCTATGCTTCCAAAATTAATATAGACCCTATACATAAATATAAAGTCTATAATGTGGTGACCCGTACGAGAATCGAACTCGTGATGCCGCCGTGAAAGGGCGGAGTCTTAACCGCTTGACCAACGGGCCTAATTTGTTTTTTATTGGTAGCGGTAGTAGGATTTGAACCTACGACCAATCGGGTATGAACCGAGTACTCTAGCCAACTGAGCTATACCGCCATATTTGCTGTAACCAGCTATATTATAATAACATATATTATATAGGTTGTCAACACTTTTTTAAAATATTTCAAAAATATTTTTATGACTTGTATATTTGCTCTAGACGAATTAAATATATAATATCATATAAAGATTTATTTGTCAACACCTTTTTATAATAATTTTAAAGTATTATAAAACATTATTATTATTAAATATAGCCCACCTATTAACACGCCAACTGCTTTGCCTAAAAAAGCTAGCACTAAGCTTACGATAGTTATAAGACCTAAAACCACAACGTTTATTAGTAATATTTTATAATCTGTATTTTTATTAAAGATTATAATTTCACGCATTTTTCCGTGATTATCACGTGATGTTTTGATTAACCAAAATACTAATCCTAAAAATGCAAGCGAAATTAATGCGATATATGGGGCACGTCTTACATTTTCTCCAATGTAATATACAAAAAATAAATTTACAATATTTGAAATAGTTACTAAATATACATCATTCGTGTATGTTACAAATACAAAATATTGCACTGCTACAGCCGTTAAAAACATATAAATATATTTTACAGCCGAAAAAATCGAAAATGTATTGATTAATCCAAAATAAACACAAGTTACTGCAAATATTGGTATTAAATTTTTTGCTGTTATAAGTTTATACGGATTATCCGAAATTTTGTCTTTATCTAAATATACTTTTGTTCCACAGCCAACAATTCCTATCAAGCTTAGTGCAACACCCATTTTAGAAATATTACTTATAGTTACAAAAGCTTGTGCCGAAGCATCTGATGCTCTATAAAAATACATTGCGAAAAATATTCCTATGAATACTAATGTAAATACAATTAATAATTTGTTTGTTATATAATCCTGAAGTTCTCTTTCCTTATTTTTTTTCAACATATACACTCCTCTATGATAAATTATCTGTTTCATACATAATTGCTGACACGCACGCAATCGGTGCTGTTTCAGCTCGTAAAATTCTACGCCCTAATGTTGCTATACAGATATTATTTTCTTTTAAATATTCTATTTCAGTTTCATCAAAGCCACCCTCAGGACCGATTATTATCCCAATGCTTTGAAACTTTTTATCTTTTATAATTTCTTTTAAAGATGTATTTTCTTCGTTTTCATATAAAACAACAGCAATATCTTTTTCCGAAATTTTTTCAGCTATTTCTTTTATATCTAAAATACTAGATACTTGTGGAATAATTCCACGTCCACTTTGCTTTGCAGATTCTTCTGCAATTTTTTGCAAGCGTTCTTTTTTCTTAGCTTTGCTTTTTTCATCAAACTTGACTATCGAACGTTTTGAGATAAAAGGTATTATTTCGCACGCTCCAAGCTCTGTAACTTTTTGTGTTACAAGTTCTAGTTTGTCGCCTTTTGTTACAGATATATAGACGTGAACTTTTACAGAAGGTTCCCCTTTTGGTGGATTTTTTGATATTATTTTACATTCTGTGTGAGTATCGCATATTTTCTCTATTATACAATTATACTCTATTTTTCCGTCACTTGCAACTATTTTTTGTAAATTTTTCATTCTTAATGATTTTGACAAATGAAAATGGTCTTCGTTTCGTATTATAATTCCATCATTTACCATATTTTCATCTGTTATAAAAAATCTAGCCACTACTTTCCCTCAACTTTTTGTTTTTTTATCACTGAATTATACAGTAAGTTTTTAGAAATTCCATTTTCCTTAGAAATATATTTAACAGCATCTTTTATGCTCATTCCATAATTTACTAGTTCTAAAACTTTTTCTATACACTCATTTTCGTCAACACTTGCCTCTTGCTCCTCGTTTCCACGAATAACTAAAGCATATTCCCCACGTGGTTCTTTCTCTTTATAGAGCCTTATTGCATCGTTTAAATTCGTTTTTATATACTCTTCGTATTTTTTTGTCATTTCTCTACATATAGTTAAATCTCTATTTCCGAATACCTCATAAAAATCATTTAAAGTTTTTTTCAATTTATGAGGGGCTTCATAAAAAACCATGGTTCTTTTTTCGTTTTTCAAGCTTTCTAAATGCTCGAAACGAGCTTTTTTATCAACCGACAAAAATCCTTCAAATGTAAACCTTGCACTCGGTTGACCCGATACAGAAATCGCTGATGCAATAGCTGACGCTCCAACCACAGGCACGACTTTAATTCCGTTTTCAAAACATAATTTTACAAGGTCTTCGCCAGGGTCTGATATTGCAGGAGTTCCTGCATCTGTTATAATTCCACAAGTTTCGCCTTTTAACATTCTGTCTATTATTTCTTTGCCTTTTTCTCTTTTGTTATGCTCAAAATAGCTAACTAATGGTTTTTTTATTTCAAAATGATTTAAAAGTTTCGAGCTAACTCTCGTGTCTTCTGTAGCTATAAAATCTACTTCTTCTAGCGTTTGTACTGCTCGATAAGTAATGTCGCCTAAATTTCCTATTGGCGTTGATATAATGTATAGCGTCATTTATTATATATCCTCATAAGTTCATCTGTGTATGATAAATCTGCGTTTCGTGTTATCAAAGTTGGTTCTACTATAATACCCGATTTTGCACCAACTTTACCTTCGATAAGTACTACCGACGGTGCAGAATTTACCGTTCCTACAACATATTTCATTCGCTTTGGTTCAATATTATTTAAAAACATTGCACGAAAGACATCTGACGTTCGCTCTGGTTTTTGCACTATATATAGTCTGCCACCATATTTTAATAAATATTTTGCACTCTTGCAAACATCAAAAACATCAAAATCTTTTTCTACTCTTGCAATCTTTTTATTTATATTTTCACTTTCTAACCCAGAATTTTCTTTAAAATAAGGTGGGTTTGAAATTACTACATCATAGTTTTCTCTTTTTAAAAATTTTTCTACTTCTCTTGCATCTTTACAAAAAACGTTTATTTTTAATTTATTAAGTTCTACATTTTCTTTCGCAAGGCAAGCTACTTCTTCTTGAATTTCGACTGCATCTACTTCTATTTTAGGATTTTTTCCAAATAGCAAAATAGATATTGCACCATTTCCACACCCTAAATCGCAAATTTTTTCACGAGATTTAACTTTTGCAAAATCCGTTAGTAAAACTGTATCTTGACCTAGTTTAAAAAATCTATCATCTTGTATTAATTTAAAACCACCGTGCAATTCGTCTATACTTCTTGACATATTTCCTCGCTTAAATATTCTTAAAATCATTTTATACCATATTTTGCCATAAATCCAAACGTATAAAACAAAATTTTTCCCTTAAACTATTAGTAAATAAAATTTAAAGGAGTGTTTACTATTCGTAAATCAATAATCATTACGACTATCGCCGTTTTTTTCGTATTATTTTCTACAATAAACCCCGAAGCTTCGACCTATAGGCAAGGTTCGACTGGCTCAGTTGTTACACAAATACAAACTAAATTAATAAACTGGGGGTATCTAAAAGGTACTGCCGACGGCATTTATGGCTCTGCAACCACATCTGCAATCAGACTTTTTCAACAAAAAAACGGTCTGTATGTTGATGGCATAGCAGGTACACGCACACTTTCTGCTCTCGGAATTTCTTCCTCATCTTCTGGTTCTACTGCTTCGAGAAACGAAGATTTATATCTGCTTGCACGAATAATTTCTGCTGAGGCTCGTGGCGAACCATACGAGGGACAAGTTGCCGTTGGTGCTGTTGTTTTAAACCGTGTTTCGCACCCATCTTTTCCAAATACTTTTGCTGGTGTTATTTACCAAAAAGGTGCTTTTACAGCTATCGTAGACGGACAATTTAACGAGCCGATAGCAGACAGTGCTTACCGTGCTGCTCAAGATGCAATAAACGGCTGGGACCCTACAGGTGGTGCTATATATTATTATAACCCTGTTAAATCTACTAACCAGTGGATTTTCTCAAGACAAATCATCACAGTTATCGGCAATCATCGCTTTGCTATCTAGCATGGTTATTTAACCTCCTTAGATTTAATTTCTAAGGAGGTTTTTTTAGTTACCTGTATTTGTAGCTCCACAACATTTTTTATATTTTTTACCACTTCCACAAGTACAAGGGTCATTTCTACCTACTTTTGAATTTGCATTTCTAACAGGTTTTTTTGCTATTGTTTGGTCACTAGCAGAAGTAGATGTTATTTTTGCTACTGGTTCTGCTTTTATTGGTTGGTTTGGAACTAAAGAGAACGTAAATAATTTATTTACAACTTCTTCTCGAATTTCCTCAATCATTTGCTCAAACATATCAAAACCTTCACGTTTATATTCCAAAACAGGGTCATGTTGACCATATGCACGAAGACTTACACCAGTTCTTAATTCTTGCATGTCATCTATATGTGCCATCCATTTAACGTCAACAACTTTTAATAAAACTACTCTTTCAAAATCACGGATAAATTCTTTACCGAATTTTTCTTCACGCATTTCATAAGTTTTAAACGCAATCTTTTTAAGAAGTTCTGACATTTCCTCTTTTGTTGTTTTGTTATACATTATATTTTGATAAATGAATATTCCACGAAATCTGTTTAAGATTGATTCGAAAGCTTCTTCTGTTACCTCTGATTCTTCGCCACAAGCGTTGTTCACAGTTTTTTCGATAGTTTCTTCTATCATCGTCTTAATGTATTTTTCTACATCTTCGCCTTCTAAAACTTGATCTCTTTGTTTGTAGATAACTTTTCGCTGAACGTTCATTACGTCGTCATATTGCAATACATTTTTACGAGAGCTAAAACTTCTTCCCTCTACTTTACGTTGTGCAGATTCTATAGAGTTTGTTAAAACTTTTTGGTCTATAGCCTCGTCTTCTGGCAAACCTAAAGTATCCATTAATTTAGTTATTTTATCGCCTGCAAACAAACGCATTAAATCATCATCAAGAGAGATATAGAAATTTGATTCCCCTGGGTCGCCTTGTCGTCCTGCACGTCCACGAAGTTGGTTATCTATACGTCTACTTTCGTGACGTTCTGTACCTAAAATGCAAAGTCCACCTGATTCTATAACTTTTTTCGCATCTTCATTCGTTGTTTCTTTATGTTTATTATGCAGTTTTTCGAATTTTTTTCTAGCTTCTAAAATTTCTTGGTTATCTGTTTCGCCATGACCAGTTGCCTCTACAAGCATTTCTTCGCTATATCCCTCACGTCGCATATCATCAAGTGCTAAATACTCTGCGTTACCACCTAAAACAATATCCGTACCACGTCCTGCCATGTTTGTAGCTATAGTAACTGCAAAAGGCTTTCCTGCTTGTGCTACTATTTCTGCTTCTTTATCATGCATTTTAGCATTCAACACTTTATGTTGTATACCTTCTTTTTTAAGCAATTTTGATATAACTTCAGATTTTTCTATAGAAACAGTACCAACAAGTATCGGTTGTCCTTTGTCATAACATTCACGTACTTTTCGAACTGTTGCTTTATATTTTCCTGTTTCGTTTTTGAAAATAGCATCATTGTTATCAACTCTTTGTATTCCACGATTTGTAGGAATTTCTATAACGTCTAAATTATAGATATGTCTAAATTCGTCTTCCTCTGTTAGAGCCGTACCTGTCATACCAGAAAGTTTTTTATATAGTCTAAAGTAGTTTTGGAAAGTGATTGTTGCTAGTGTTTTGCTTTCGTTTTCAACTTTTACTTTTTCTTTTGCCTCAATAGCTTGGTGCAAACCATCTGAATAACGTCTACCAAACATTAAACGTCCAGTAAATTCGTCAACAATAACGATTTTTCCTTCATCTATAACGTAGTCTGTATCACGAGCCATAAGACTTCTTGCACGTATCGCTTGGTTTATGTGGTGAAGCAACGTTGAGTGTTCTGGTTCTGTAATATTTTCGATTTTAAAAGCTTGCTCTGCTCTTGAAATACCTTGTGGTGTTAGCGTTGCAGTTTTTGCTTTTTCGTCTACTAAAAAGTCAACATCAATATCGTCTTGTGCTTCTTTTTCGTCTACTTCTACTAATCTTTTAGACGAAAGTTTTTGTGCAAATTGGTCAGCTATTAAATACATTTGAGTAGATGCTTCGCCTTGCCCTGAAATTATAAGAGGCGTTCTTGCTTCGTCTATTAAAATTGAGTCTACCTCATCAACGATACAAAAAGAATGTCCACGTTGTACTTTTTTGCTTTTTACAACAGCCATATTATCACGAAGATAGTCAAAACCAAATTCGTTATTTGTTCCATAAGTTATATCTGCACCATATTGTGGTTGACGAGAAGACGGCTCTACATCATGAATTACAAGCCCTACGGTAAGCCCTAAATATTTATATACTTTACCCATCCATTCGCTGTCACGTTTTGCAAGATAGTCATTAACCGTGATAAGATGAACTCCTTCGCCTGTTAGCGCATTTAAATATGCAGGCAAAGTTGCCATAAGTGTTTTACCCTCACCAGTTCTCATTTCGCCAATTCTTCCTTGGTGCAAAACAATCCCTGCAATAAGTTGAACTCTATAGTGTTTCATGCCTAAAACACGCATAGATGCCTCTCTAACCGTTGCAAAAGCTTCTGGTAAAATATCGTCTAAAGTTTCGCCACCTGCTAAACGTTCTTTAAAATCTTCCGTTTTTTTACGCAGGTCATAATCGCTTAAATTTGAGTATTCTTCATCTAAAGACTCTATTTTTTCGATTATCGGCATTATTCTTTTAATTTCTCTTTCGCTGTGTGTTCCAAATATTTTATCTAATAATTTTGCCATTTTATATAATCCTTTCAAATTAAATCAATATAATCAAATGCATTAGTATCAAATTTATGTTCATACTTTTCTACATCTTAATTCAGTTATGCTCTTCACTTTTTTAGTTACTTCTATATATTATACCATATAGTTGAGAAAATTCAAACAAATATATTGTAAATTTCTAAAAATTTTTATATAATAAAAGTATATCGAAAAATGGAGGCTAATTATGATTGAATTTACAGAGTATAAAACTAACCTTTTAAATATAAAAAGTGATATTTTAGACATGAAAAAGTCGCTTGGCATAGAAAATGCTACAAAAAAACTAGAAATTTTAGAAAAAGACACCGAAAAAGACGGTTTTTGGAACGACCCCGAAAATAGTCAAGTTATTTTAAAAGAAATAAAAAACTTAAAAGATACTATCAAAAATTTTGATTTTTTAAATTCTTCTTGGGAAGATTTATACGCAATTTGCGAACTTGCCCTAGAAACTGACGACGACAGCATGCTAGACGAACTAAAAACTGACTATCCAAAATTCATTAAAACTTTAGAAGATTTACGTCTAAAAACACTTCTTTGCGACGAATATGACAAACTAAACGCAATAGTTTCGTTTCAAGCAGGAGCAGGTGGCACAGAGGCACAAGACTGGGCAGAAATGCTTTATAGAATGCATACTAGATTTGCTGAAAACAAAGGCTTTAGCTATAAAATTTTAAACTACCTAAACGGTGACGGTGCTGGCATTAAATCTGCCGATATTTTAATTGAGGGCGACTATGCTTTTGGCTATCTAAAAAGCGAGATGGGCGTACATCGACTTGTTAGAATTTCGCCTTTCGACTCCTCAGGTCGAAGACATACGTCTTTTGCTGCTGTAGAAGTTATGCCAGAAATTTTAGAAGACAGCTCTGTAGAAATAAATCCAGATGATTTGCGTGTTGATACCTATCGTGCGAGTGGTGCTGGTGGACAACACGTAAACAAAACCGAATCTGCAATACGTATTACGCATATACCGTCTGGAGTTGTTGTTTCGTGTCAAAGCGAGCGTTCTCAACATCAAAACCGTGACCACGCAATGAAAATGCTTATGTCAAAGCTTGTTCAAATTAAACAGCAACAACATTTAGACAAAATCGAGGATATTAAAGGTGTTCAAAAGAAAATAGAGTGGGGTAGCCAAATTCGCTCTTATACTTTCATGCCTTATACTTTAGTAAAAGACCATCGCACAGGCTTTGAAAATGGCAACACGTCTGCTGTTATGGACGGCGATTTAGAGGGTTTTGTAAATGCCTATTTACAAGGTGTAGCAAACGACACTTTATTGAAATAACTGTATAATTTAAACAGAATATAACTCAATGTGTAAAAATTTGTGTGTTTTTTAGAATGCACAAATTTTTTATGCCCAAATTTTTCCTAGCTTCTTATTTGTTAATTTTAAATTTCCAACGTTGGTAAATACAATCTATCACAAACTATAATTCTTTTGCATAATTGTATAATTAAAACCAACTATAACTTTACGTATAAATTTTATTGCTTTGCAAAATTCTAATTATCCAAAAACTAAAACCTGTAAATCCTAAGACTTACAGGTATACATTATTCACAATCTTCAACAGTTTCAACAGCTGTTTCTTCTTCGCTTTGTTCTATTTTTTTAATTTCTTCAAAACGCACAGCCTCTACTCTATAAATCCTAAAACCTTGGCTTGAAAAACGTTCTTCATACTCTGTCATAACATTAAACAAGCTCGTTTTATGTAAATCAAGGCTTAAATTTTGTAAACTAAAACCACATTTTGTAAATTGTTCTAAAGAAAATTCAAACAGATGTTGGTTATCCGATTTAAAATGCAACTGCCCATTTTTAGCTAATACATTTTTATATGATTCTAAAAATCTCGCATGCGTTAAACGTCTATGTTCGTGTTTTCTTTGTGGCCATGGGTCAGAAAAATTAAGATAAATACGAGCTATTTCATCATCACAAAATATTTTTGAAAGCTCAAGTGCATCAAAATTTAAAAAAACCAAGTTTTCATATTCTAAATCGACTGCTTTTTCCGTTGCTGTTATTAGAGCATTTTCTTCTCTCTCAATCGCAATAAAATTAATATTTGGATAAAGTCTTGCGTGTTCTAAAATAAATCTGCCTTTTCCACAGCCTATTTCAATATAAATAGGATTATCGTTTTCAAAAAAACTTTTCCACTTTCCACGATTTTCTTCTGGATTTTCTACCATAACAGAGCTACATTTTTCGATACGTGTAACTATGTTTTTCTTTTTTCTCATTCTCATAAATTTATATCCTATTCAAAAATATACGCAGTAATAGTTTCGCCTATACCACTTGTTCCACTGATTTTTCCATCATTTGTAATAAAAATAGCTTCCGTATCTTCCATATTTTCAATAATAACGTTTGCTTCTTCAATACCAACTAGAAAACACGCAGTAGACAACAAGTCTGCAACTATAGACTCTTTCGAAATTATTGTAACAGATATAACATCAGAGTCTGCCGGATAGCCAGTAAAAGGGTTTAAAATATGGTGATACAACACTCCATCATAAACAAAATTTCTTTCGTAAGTTCCAGAAGTAACAACGCTTAAATCATCTATATCTACAGCTAAAAGCGATGTCCCATCAGCTAAAAACGGGTCACGTATTCCAACACGCCAATAGTCTGTATCAGTTTTTTTACCAATAGTTATAACATTTCCACCAAGACTTATTGTAGCATGTTCTACACCTTGACTAACTAAATAAGCTTTTACCAAATCAGCAGCATAACCTTTTGCAATTGAGCCTAAGTCTATTTTTGCATCATTTAATAATGTTACGTTGTTTCCATCTATAATTATATTTTCATAAGAAACTTTTAAAAGTGCATTATCTATATCTTCTTGCAGTGGTAATTGTGGAATAATATTGTTAAAATCCCAAAGTTCTGACAAACTGTGAGTTGTTATATCAAAAAGACCATCTGTAAGCTCTGAAAACTCCAAAGATTTTGTAATTAACATAATTAATTCATCAGTTGCCGAAAAAGCCTGCCCATTTGAATTATTCAAAAGATAAACTTCGCTTGTTTCTATAGTTTTAGAATATTTTTCTTCTAATTTTTTACAAATATCAAACGATTCTGTTAAAATTGTTGACGAAATATTATCATACACAGCTATAGTAACAGCAGTATCAAATACAAGTTCTGTTTTCGTTGTTGGCGTTGTAGTAGTAACCACTGGAGTTTGTGTTTCTGCACAACCAACGCACATACAAACTAAAATTAACGCTAAAAATATTTTTTTCAAACTTTTCTCCTTAAAGTAAAATAAATTTTATTTTCCGTAATAAAGATATTATACCACAAATGTACTAAATAAATAAAGATAAAATATGAACAAAAAAAATATTTTTATAAATTTTTATGTATCATAAATTGACAATATTGTATACATGTGGTATAATTAACAAAAAGATTTAAGGAGAAAAAAATGGAAAATTTAAAAGTATTAGTAGAAACTTCTGCAAGACATATTCATGTTTCAAGAGCAGATTTAGATGCATTGTTTGGCGAAGGCTACGAGTTAACAAATAAAAAAGACTTATCTCAACCAGGACAATTCGCATGCGAAGAAAGAGTTACAGTAGCAGGACCTAAAGGAACGTTTAACGTATCAATTTTAGGACCTATCCGTCCTGCAACACAATTAGAAATTAGCCTTGTTGATGCTAGAGCAATGGGAATTTCAGCACCTATCCGTGAAAGTGGTGACACAAAAGGCTCTGCTGATGTTACTATCACAGGACCTAAAGGTGAAGTTCTTGCAAAAGAAAGCACAATAGTTGCAAAACGTCATATTCACATTACTCCTGATGATGCAAAAGCACATAACCTTGCAGATAAAGAAATTGTTATGGTTAAAGTTGCATCTCCTGACAGAAGTTTAATTTTTGATGATGTTGTTATACGTGTTCGTGAAGATTTCGCAACTGCTATGCACATAGATGTTGACGAAGCAAACGCTGGTGGTTTAGCTGGTGTTGTTTACGGCGAAGTTATCAAAAAATAATTAAAATCCAGACAACCACTTAGGTGGTTGTTTTTTTGCAATTTTTTATGTTTTATGCGAAAATTTCACTTTTTTGATGTATTTAATTTAATTTCTTTAATATTTAACGGTATTTTTATTTCTTTGTCTTAGGTTTTAAACTTTCTTACATGGACGCATATCACGATATTTTAAGAATATTTTTTTCATTTTTGCTAAAAATAAATTTAATATAATGCTTGAATTAGTTTAAACTACGTGATATAATAGTTTTATAAACTAGTACGATAGGAGTGATATTTATGCAAAAAAATTATTCACGTGGCGAAGAGATTGCAAATTCTATATCTCACGGTGTTGGTACGTTATTTTCTGCTGTAGGTCTTGGTGTTTTAAGTACAATGTCGATAATTTGTGGCACGACCATGTCCGTTGTTAGCTCAATAATATATGGAATTACACTTTTTTTAATGTTTTTATCATCTACACTGTATCATGCTTTTTCTGGCGAAAAACTGAAAAAATTATTCAAAAAATTCGACCATTGCTCAATTTTTTTATTAATCGCAGGCTCGTATACTCCATTTACTCTAATAACCTTAAAAGGTAAAGTCGGATACACTCTCTTTGTGATAATTTGGTTACTTGCTATTTGTGGTGTTTTTCTAAAAGTTTTAGCAATTAATAAAACCGAAAAATTATCGCTAATTTTTTATATCGCAATGGGTTGGCTCGTTTTATTTTCACTAGAGCCTCTAGTAGAAAATTTAGCTAGAAACGGACTTCTTTTATTATTGCTCGGTGGCATTAGCTATACCGTTGGCGTGATATTTTACATGCTAAAAAAAACACCCTACATGCACATGGTGTGGCATTTATTTGTTCTAGCAGGCAGTGTTTTTCACTTTTTGAGCATTGCAATATATGTAATTTAATCTCATTTTTACCTTTAAATAGCAATAGTATCTCAAAGGTAACTATAGCACAATATAGTGCCTACTTTACAAATCGACATAACTCCTTTATAATTATATCATAGCAAACAACTATGTAAATAATTTAATTTTATGGAGGATTTTATCATGAAAAAAGTAGTAGAATTTTTAACAAAAAACCCTGTGCAATATCTTGCAACTGTTGGAACTGACGGTAAAGCAAAATGTCGTCCTTTTATGTTTTGTTTAGAAGAAGACGGAAAAATTTGGTTTTGTACAAATAGCCAAAAAGATGTTTACACTGAAATTAAAGCAAATCCAAATATCGAAATTTCTGTAGCTTCTGCTGAATTTGCATGGACTAGAATTAGTGCAAAAGCTGTTTTCGAAAACAATATGAAAGTTAAAGAAGGTTGTATGAGCATTCCAATCGTAAAAGGCATTTACGAAACTGCTGAAAATCCAATTTTCGAAGTTTTTTACTTAGAAAATCCACACGGTGTTATCGCTGATTTCTCTGGCAACCCACCTTATACATTCTAATACATTAAAACACTGATGAAAATTGCAATACCAAATTGAACACTTTTTTAAAAATAAAGCAAAAACTTATTTAGATATATAAATTTTGTCAAGATGAGCGTCGAATAATTCTTCTGGAGTGCTATAGTTTAAACTTT